>NZ_JAHGAM010000019.1:0-236432 GCF_030248595.1 Vibrio sp. D417a
CCACGTCTTTGGTGATTCAACTAGTTCTTGTTGGATTTGTTCGTATTTGGTCATTGTGTTTTTCCGTGTGGGGAAGGTCTAGGGTCTAGGGTCTAGGGTCTAGGGTCTAGGGTCTAGGGTCTAGGGTCTAGGAAACATAATCTCCCTTTTCTTCCCTAACAAAACCTTTCCGGATTTTAATCAAAGCGGCGATCATTGCTGCTATCTCTTTGCATTCTGCAACAATGAATAAGCCACTTTCTTTATCGATGTAACCTATATCGATGCCAATATAGGTTTGCGTAAGGAGTTCACCTAACGAGCCTTTTGCGTAATAGAGAAATCTTGATTCTTCTTTCGCAGTTTCTCTTTCAAGACCTTCTGCGATATTAGAGGGAACAGATAAAGCTGATCGCGTTATTTGATCTTTAAAGCCATAATCTTGGCAATCTCGCATGAGTTTATAGACGTTACTCGCCAAACGTGATGAACGCTTCCAAACGTCTAATTGCTCGAATTTCATGGCTCGGCTCTGAGGTTATAACTTCTAGGCCCTAGGACCTTCCTTACAAACGCATATCTACGCTTTCTTTATCTAGAACGTATTTCAGGTCGTACAATACATGTTCTGGTTTACCCAAAGTACGAATTTTCTCGACACCCATTTCTTTAAATTCGTTATGAGATACCGCCATGATGATCGCGTCGTAATGACCTTGCTTTTCTTTTTCGCAAAGTGTTAAGCCATATTCATGCTGCGCTTCATCATTTGAACACCAAGGGTCCATAACATCGACGTTGATGTTGTACTCTTTTAGCTCAGAGATAATATCCACCACTTTGGTATTGCGTAGGTCTGGGCAGTTTTCTTTAAATGTTAGGCCCATAACAAGTACGTTTGCGCCTTCTACGTGAATACGTTTTTTCAGCATTTTTTTCACCAGCTGAGAAACAACGTATTGCCCCATACCATCGTTTAGGCGTCGGCCAGCCAAAATCATTTCAGGATGGTAGCCTACTGCTTGCGCTTTATGCGTTAGGTAGTACGGATCAACACCAATACAGTGACCGCCTACCAAGCCTGGACGGAATGGTAAGAAGTTCCATTTGGTGCCTGCCGCTTCTAATACTTCTAGCGTATCGATACCAAGCTTGTTGAAGATGATTGATAGCTCGTTGATTAATGCAATGTTTACATCACGCTGTGTGTTTTCAATGACTTTTGCAGCTTCGGCCACTTTTATAGATGACGCTTTGTGTGTACCTGCAGTGATGATGGTTTTGTATAGCTGGTCGACGAACTCTGCCACTTCTGGCGTTGAGCCACTTGTTACTTTAAGAATGTTCGTAACTCGGTGTTCTTTATCACCTGGGTTGATTCGCTCTGGAGAGTAGCCTGCGAAAAAGTCTTGGTTAAACTTAAGGCCAGAAACACGCTCAACAACCGGAATGCAATCTTCTTCTGTTGCACCTGGGTATACGGTTGATTCATAAACGATGATATCACCCTGATTGACTACTGTACCCAATGCTTCTGAAGCTTTAATAAGAGGGGTTAAATCCGGTTGTTTGTGTTCGTCAATTGGGGTAGGAACAGTAACAATGTAAACATTGCATTCTTTAAGTTCTTGAAGAGAGGAAGTGTAAGAAAGGTATTTTGCTTCTGCTAATTCATTATCGCTGCATTCTAATGTGCTATCACGTCCGGCAGAGAGTTCATCTATACGGGCTTGATTGATATCGAAGCCGATCGTTGGTGATTTTTTGCCGAATTCCACTGCAAGTGGCAGCCCAACGTAACCTAAGCCAATGATGCCAACTCTGGCGTTTTCTAATGAAAAGTTCATTTTTAGTTCCTAGCAAGTTTAGATTTTATAACGCCTTTGGGTATGGTTAGTTAAGATAACCAAAGGCGTAGATAGACTAAGGACGCTCAAGGCACCCTTAAAAATTCTTAATACTTGTTAGAGTGATTTGTATTCGAATAGCGAATATAGATGTTTTAGGCATGCCGTAGACACGTTGATATGGCACATGAGTATATGTGCAACGAGAACGCGCTACGGAACTAGATACATGAATGGTATATAGAAGGGAGAAACCTTATGCCTAGCCAATTATCACTCAAAAACTGCCATCGCAGCTTTGAATTGTCCCTCTGACGTTATGGGACATTTAGTTAATTATTTGTTTAAGCGCACTTTTTATAAAAGCCGACCTTGCCAGAAATGCAACAGTGTGCTTAATTGTATTTATTGTTTGGCGACATTTTTATGTCACTCGGAGAACTTTTTTTTGCTTTTTGGCACGCTACCGCCCTTAGGTCTGGCTCCTAAAGGCAATGCATTTGTTTTTTTATCATTTGTGCTCAAGGCAAAGGATTGTATAGCAAACAGGTTGCAACGAAAAGCACAACACTGACAAAAAAATGGCTTTCTTATGACAACTGGCCAAAATGCAAACTGTCAGTTTAACCAGAAAATCGTAAATTCTGCCTACCTAAAACGCGTTTTATAATACGCATTTATTCATTTTTATTTATTACAAAATGCAAAAAGTTGACTATGTGGAATATGCATCACAATTTAGTGCAACTAAAAACACCATTTGACACTCTCCTAGCATTTTGACTCCTACTTTTGTGTTTATCTGGCTGGTTGCCTCTCCCTCTTCTTTCTTGAATTCATTACATTGATGCTCATGAAAAGGAGATCGTTATGAAAGTACTTCATCATGGTGGGAAGAATACGGTGACAGGCTCTTGTCACGAACTGCAACTCGAGCACGGGAGCATTTTGATCGATTGTGGGCTATTTCAGGGTAAAGATGCATTGGTCGGCCGTCATGACCGTTCGATGGCGATAGAGTTTTCCTTAGCCAAGGTAAAAGCACTGGTGCTGACTCATGCTCATATTGACCACATAGGCCGATTACCGTGGTTACTCGCTGCGGGTTTTAAAGGTAAAATCTACTGCACACAAGCTACTGCTGAGTTGGTCCCTCTTATGCTAGAGGATGGATTAAAGCTACAACTGGGTTTAGGCAAGCATCAACGGCAGCACATCTTAAATCTAATTAAGCAGCGATTGGTGCCGTGCCAGTACAACACATGGCTTCCTCTTAAGGGGTTGGCTTATTTACGCTTTCAACCTGCAGGCCATATTTTAGGCTCTGCCTATTTGGAATTTAAACTCTCAAATAATGACGTAGTTGTATTCTCTGGCGATCTCGGCCCAAGTGATACGCCTTTACTCCCTGATCCTAAGCCGCCAGAAAAAGCGGACTATTTGTTTATTGAATCGACCTATGGTGATAAGCACCATGAAAGTGTGAAAAGTAGAAGTGCTCGGCTGCTTTCTATTGTCGAACATGCACTGGAAGATGGTGGTGTGATTGTTATTCCTGCTTTTAGTGTAGGTAGAACACAAGAACTGTTATTCGATATTGAACAGCTTTTGTACCAGGAGTCTTTACATGGAGCCCTACCGATTATTCTTGATTCGCCTTTAGCAAGAAAGGTGACAAAGACTTATCGGCGCTTTAAAAAGCTTTGGGGTAAAGAAGCAAAAAGGCGTTTGGAGCAACATCGTCATCCTCTCGGGTTTGAACAATGTATTACGATTGAGACTCATGCTGAACACATGAGACTGGTGAATCGTCTGGCGAGCACGTCTGAGCCAGCTATTGTGGTTGCGGCTTCTGGGATGTGTGAAGGTGGTCGAGTGGTGAATTACCTCAATGCGTTGTTACCAGATAGTCGTAATGATGTGCTGTTTGCTGGCTATCAAGCAGAGGGAACGCTAGGGAGAGAAATTCAAGAGGGTGCGAGTGAGGTTGATATCGAAGGAAAGAAAATTAAAGTGAAAGCTCAAATACATACGATGTCTGGCTATTCTGCTCATGCAGATATGAACGACTTACTACAATTTGTAACTGCCATTCCTACTCCTCCTAAAGAGGTTCACCTTATACATGGTGAGGAAGATTCGAAAAGATCGCTTTATCAACAACTGATAACCCTCGGATATAACTGCGTTATATAGTGAAATGAACAATCATTTAATTTCGAGACAATATAATATATCGCAAACATAGTTTTTCGAATTCATTGATATAATTACGTTAAGATTCAAAAACAAGTCATGAACAAGGACTCAGGTTCAAGAAAATTAACAAAGTTATGAGCATGTTCTGGATTCAGGGATATAATTTCTATACGAAATAAATTATAATCGCCGACTTGTAAGCAATTGGCTAGTCGATAACAACTTATTCCATTCCTATGACAGACAGTATGAGCGACACGCTTCAAGAACGAGAAGCTTCTGAATTAACTAAGCATAATTCTATCAGCATAACATCAGCATTGGACGAGTTATCCGCAAGTGAATCAAATGCTTGCCTTTATATCTACTGTCCAAAAGAAGACGAAGCAAAAATTGCTCAAGTACTTAAGAGGCATCCTGAGATTAACGCTCAGGTTAATAACTATTCTCTTAGAGACTTCAAGAGCAAAACGCTTTGCCACTTCAAAAGCTCGCATCTAGATCCTGAACAGCAAGCGTTTCTTGTCGCGGCGACAGAGCTAGGTGCTTGGGTTGAGCCATTAGTGAGCTATTTTGACCGTTCACTCGGATATACTGAAACTGAGCTTTTGCACAGCGGCTACTTCTTACACCAAAAAGCTTTTTCTATCCTTTCTAATCGTAAGAACAGCTGGCAAAAACGCTTCATCGATCTGTTGTTTGTTTTCATGCTGTCATGGGTTGCTATTCCAGTAGGGCTTATTACGGCACTACTCATTAAGCTTGAATCGCCAGGTCCGGTATTCTTTAAACAGCGTCGTACCGGTCAGTATAATGAAGAGTTTGAAGTGATTAAGTTTCGCTCTATGCGGAACGATGCAGAAAAGAACGGAGCCCAATGGGCAACAAAAAATGACGCGCGCGTAACGAAAGTCGGCTGTTTTATTCGTAAAACTCGCATTGATGAGCTCCCTCAGTTAATCAACGTACTAAAGGGAGAGATGTCGATGGTTGGCCCTCGCCCAGAACGTGAAGTGTTCATCTCTGAGTTGGAAAAAGCCATTCCTTACTATCGCTTTCGTCACGCCGTTAAACCTGGGGTCACTGGCCTAGCTCAAGTAAAATACCCCTACGGTGCATCGGTAGAAGATGCTATTTGGAAGCATAAATACGATGTCTATTACATCAAACACCAAAACTGGATGATGGAAGTAAAGATTCTTTTCCTTACAGTCAAAACGGTGCTATTTGGTATGGGGCGTTAACAATGACATCAAAATTTTCCGTTCTTTGCTCTTTGTACCACAAAGAGCAACCTAGTTATTTAGAACAATGCTTTGAGAGTCTAGAGTGGCAAACTTTGGAAGCTAACGAAATTGTTGTTGTTCACGACGGCCCCCTAACGCCAGCTTTGTATCAAGTATTAGAAAAGTGGGAAAAAATACTTCCTCTAAAACAAGTAAAACTTGAGAAAAACGTTGGCCTAGGAGAGGCACTAAACAAGGGATTGGAAGCTTGTAGATATGACCTCGTAGCACGTGTAGATACTGATGACATTAACCATATTGATCGCTTTGAAAAACAAGTTGCTTATATGGATTCCAATATCGATGTTTTTGCTGCAAGCAGTGACATTAACGAGTTTGAAACTGACCCTAATGAACCGAGCAGAGTAAAAAAAGTGCCTCACTCAGATAGTGTTTTAGAGTACAGTCTCAAGAGAAATCCATTAAACCATATGTCTACTATCTTTCGTAAGCAGGCAATCGTAGCAGTTGGTAATTACCAACACCATTTGTACATGGAAGATTACTATTTATGGTTGAGATTACAGGCAAATGGCTACAAAATCAGTAACATTTCGGAAGTACTTGTTAGTGCTCGCGTGGGAAATGGTATGCTAGAGCGACGTCGTGGTTGGTCCTATGCGTTAAGCGAACTAAGAATGATGCGAAAAATGTATAATTTAAAGCTCGCGAAGGGTCCCAAAACCGCTGTTTACTTTTCAGTAAGAGCCTTATCTAGATTAATACCAGCTCATCTATTAAGTAAAGTCTACTCTTACAAGCTTCGGTAAAAATACATACAGCTTTAGTTATCACAAAATTTGAAACTAAAGCTGTATTCTTATTTATCATTTTCTCACAAAAGCGAGCACTTCAAAAGACAACAACCTATAAAGTAACATATACAATACTACAATAGATATATAAGTTGGCGCGCTAAATAAAACACATAGAACACTGACAATAAAATAATAAACATATCGGCCTCGTCCTTTATTAGCAAGATAAAACTTAGAAAAGAACTCTAAATTAAATCTTTTTTCAGAACATCGCTCGATCAAGTTAATTAATGGGAAGACTAAGATTAGCCACGCAGCTGAAGCCCAAGATGCCTGTGATAAAACAATAATAGGTAACACATAACGAGAAAGCACTAACATAAAGTGTAAAGGCAAGTTAGCTAAACTGCGGACATTATTGTATACCGCATATAATGCCAAGATAATTACAATATTCGCAAGGTAGTACATTGATATTTCTTTATTAAAGAAATATATACCTCCCCCTAATACAGTGATTAACAAAATTCTTCCAAAATAGATCGAGTATTTACTCTCTTCGTAGAAGCGAAGCTCCTCCCTACTCAACCTTAACGTAGGTTTTTTCTCATTCTTAATCGTTTCAGCATCATTCCATATATATCCCATCTCATAAGCAGCATAGACACCGGTCAGATATATAAAAGATAGAAACACAAGTTCTGATTCAAAGCCATTTGGCATCAAAATCAATAATAGAACCGGTACGATATAGATCAAAACCCAAGAAACGAGCTTCTCGATACTTTTAAATCGAGTATGAATGGAATACAAGAATGGAGTATAAAAAAACTTATAGTCTAACAATTTTGACACCTTTTGTTTTCCAAAAATCTGAGGATTTCCCTTTTGGAATAACAGCAAAAAATTCATCACATAATTCTATGCAATCACTATCACTTTTATTATCAGTCACAAAAACAACTTCATGGTATTGTTGGGCTATCTCTTTAATAACTTGTTTCTTTCTACCTAGGTTATCGAAAAGAATTCTGCCATTAAATACTTCGAAACGATCGAATTGCAAAGTTGTTGATGAAAAGCCAGAGCCATTAAATTTATCATTAACAGCCGATACAATAGGCTCCAGCGAAGCGGAATGAAATTGAACCTCATAACCTTGATTGACATATGATTTTATAAAACTGTCAATTTTGTTGTTAAGTGGCAGCTGTTCAATATACTCTCTTGCCAGTGAGTTTAGCTCTACTTTGGTCATGCCTTTCAGTTGCCTTACTAGAGCGACTCGAACTAAATCGATATCAAAGACTTTATACAATATGGCATTAGAAATCTTAACTATTTTGTTTTTATGAATCAAAGATGGCTTGGCTCCCTTTTTATTGATAATATAATTAATAAAATCAACTGTCGTATTTACTGGATATAATGTATCACAGATATCTACGAGCAATATTTTGGTAGTCATAAAATTATTACTTTATTAAAAGCAAAATGCAGCGTCTTTACACTGCATTCTTGTCAATTTATCAAAATAAAAGAAATGTTTATTGGACAGCTAACTTTTCAATTATTTTTGCTAAGCGGTCCCGCCATCTACTTTGCTTAACGTCCCAATAAACCTCTGTCGAATCGCAATCAAGTATAGAGTACTCTGGACGTGGCGTTTTAAACGTATAGTCGGAACTCTTAATCGCATGGATAGCCGGAGCCTGTCTGATAAATCCATACTCTAGTGCGTCAGCAACGATAGCCCTAGCGAAGCCATGCCAACTTGTTGCCATATCACCACAGTAATGATAAGTCCCCCAACGTATATCATCTTTACTATTAATTCTCATAGCAATTTCCAATATACATTCTGCCAGGTCTCCAGCATATGTAGGACTTCCATACTGATCTGCAATAATGCTTATTTCTTCATGGCGCTTCGATAGACTTAGGATTGTTTTGACGAAGTTGTTACCATATTCGCTGAAGACCCAAGCAGTACGAATAATAACATGTTTACTGAGGTTACTTCTGACAGCCTGCTCCCCCATTAACTTGGTCTTTCCATATATACCTTGTGGATTAGTATGGGCATCCGGGAGGTATGGTTTAGTTTCTGAGCCATCAAAAACATAATCCGTTGAAACATGAATAAGAGGAATGTCGTACTTAGCAGCTATGATAGCTAAATTATACGGCCCATCTGCATTAACTTTTGTCGCAAGCGTTTCTTCTTCTTCAGCCTTATCTACTGCAGTATAGGCAGCCGCATTTACGATAACATCAGGTTTAGACTGCTCAATAACTTTTCTAACAGACTCCAAGCAAGTAATATCCAACTGTTCAGAGTCTGTTAGCATTAGAGATGCATCATAACGGTTGCTGATGCTTTGTATAGAACAACCTAATTGTCCTTTTGCACCAGTAACTAGAATTTTCATATCAAAGCCTTTTACCGTTTGGGAGATAGCTATTGTAAGTTGTCAACAAATGTTGACCGAACTCATCAGTGGCATCAAAACAACCATTTTTAATAGCGCTAAGTGAATCAACTACGTCACCTAACGTTGTTGGGTATACTTTGCTAGGTTGCATATTTTCAATACCAGCACGTTCAGCTTCTGTACCAACCAATGCTGAAAATTCTTCTGCTAAATCCGGCGCGTAGCAATAATTCATGACAATGCTTCTGTCAAATACATTAATTTCTAGATCATGAATGCTATTGTAAATCCAAGTGGAGATCACTGAATTATAGTTGGGCTTGCAGCCTGGACCGAAGACGTGTGGTAGACGATATAACCAAACTAACGCTTCATTGCGCTGGGCGTACTCCGCTAAAACAAGTTCTGCAGCTTTTTTACTTTCACCATATGCATTCTTAGGATTAATAGCATGGATTGTAGACGTAAATAAAATAGGAGTTTTCTTTTTTGACTTTTCCAACCTTTCAATCAGTAACTCTGTCAAGCCAGCATTACTGGTAACAAACTCCTCATCAGAACAACTAGGGCGAACTTCTCCGGCAAAGTGCGCAATAAAGTCGGCTTGCTCTAAAGCATCACTCAATGAATCTAAAGACGAACTTCTATCAAATTCTAATACGTTCACTTTACCGTCACGCTTGAGCTCGGATATCAATGTTTTACCAAGAAACCCTTTTGAGCCTGTTACCAGTACACTTTTCATATATTACCTATTTAAATAAATCTTTTAATGTAGATGCGTTTTTATCCTTGTCTGATAATTGGATTTCTACATCAATCTGCGGCCATTCAATAGCAACATCGACATCATTCCAAATCAATGATCCTTCATCGGTTGGGTCGTAGTAATCCGTACACTTGTATTCAAAATCTGCTGTGTCAGAGAGAACTAAAAAGCCATGAGCTAAACCAGGAGGTACCCAAAATTGGCACTTATTCTCTTCAGACAACTCAACGCCAGCCCACTGTCCGAAGGTTGGTGAATCAGGTCGAATATCTACAGCCACATCAAATACTCTACCCCGTACAACTCTTACCAATTTTCCTTGAGGTTTCGATTTTTGAAAATGCAAACCACGCAAAACACCTTTCACTGAGCGAGAGTGGTTATCTTGCACAAATTCGAAATCAATATCTAACATGCTCTGATAACGTTCTTGTTGAAACGTTTCTAGAAAGAAGCCACGTTCATCGCCAAAAACTCGAGGCTCGATAATCTTTACATCTATGATATTTGTATTAACAACTTTCATCTTAAGCTCCACTTCAGATGGCTTTCTTGCTTTCACTGAGTATCTGCATGAGGTATTGGCCATAACCTGTTTTAGCTAATGCATCAGCTTGAACAGATAAAAGCTCTTCTGATAACCAACCATTGTTAAAAGCAATTTCCTCTAAGCAGGCAATTTTTAAGCCTTGGCGATGCTCAACCGTTTGTACAAACGTCCCAGCTTCTAACAGAGAATCATGGGTCCCAGTATCTAGCCAAGCAAACCCTCGACCTAATAGTTCTACTCCTAAGTCACCACGCTGTAAGTATGCATTGTTAACATCGGTAATCTCTAACTCACCACGAGGAGATGGAGATATTGATTTGGCAATATTGATTACGTCGTTATCGTAAAAGTATAAACCTGTTACCGCATAATTCGATTTTGGCGCTTTTGGTTTCTCTTCGATACTAAGAGCCTTTCCTTCTTTATCGAACTCTACGACCCCGAAACGTTCAGGGTCAGAAACGTGGTAGCCAAATACGGTTGCTCCTTTACCCTTCTTCGCTGCCGCCAATAGCTTGTTACTAAAGTGTTGCCCGTAGAAGATATTGTCCCCTAAACACAGCGCAACGTTAGAGTTTCCAATGAATTCTTCACCAATGATAAATGCCTGCGCTAAGCCGTCTGGCGATGGTTGCTCAGCATACTTCAACGATATGCCATAGCGACTTCCATCTCCTAACATTCTTTCAAAGTTAGGTAAATCCTCAGGTGTAGAGATTATTAAAATATCTTTTATCCCAGCTAACATTAATACTGAAAGAGGGTAATAGATCATTGGCTTATCATAAATAGGCAGTAACTGTTTAGAAGTACCTAGTGTAATTGGGTGTAAGCGAGAGCCACTGCCTCCCGCTAAAATGATACCTTTATATTCCATGACGTTCATTTACTCATTATTAATTTTGGATATTATTCTTCACCTAGGCGTTCTAAACGGTAGTCACCATTTAAAACACGTTCCCACCATTGACGGTTATTTAAATACCACTCTACCGTCTTACGAATGCCAGATTCAAAAGACTCTTGTGGGACCCAACCTAACTCTCGTTCAATTTTAGAAGCGTCGATAGCGTAGCGAACATCATGACCAGGACGATCTTTCACGAAAGTAATAAGGTCTTCGTAGTTGATTACGCCTTCTGGCTTATTGGGAGCTAACTCTTCCAATAGTGAACATATCGCTTTAACCACTTCGATATTTTTCTTCTCATTGTGGCCGCCAATGTTATATGTTTCACCAACTTGGCCAGTTTTAACCACCGTGTATAGCGCACGGGCATGATCTTCTACAAACAACCAATCTCTAATTTGTGAACCATCACCGTAGACAGGGAGTGCCTTACCATCCAATGCATTCAAAATTACATGTGGGATCAATTTCTCTGGAAAATGGAAAGGACCATAGTTATTTGAACAATTAGTGACTATCGTTGGTAAGCCGTAAGTTCTTAACCAGGCACGAACGAGATGATCTGAGGATGCTTTTGACGCAGAGTAAGGAGAACTCGGAGCATAAGGTGTCGTTTCAGTGAATAAGTCATCTGTACCTTCCAAATCACCATATACTTCGTCTGTAGAAATATGATGGAAACGGAAAGTATCTTTCTCTTCTCCATCTAGTGTATTCCAATAGGTTCGGGAAGCTTCTAGTAAGACATATGTACCAACGACGTTTGTTTGAATGAACGCACCAGGTCCTTCAATTGAACGGTCTACATGGGATTCAGCAGCAAGATGCATGACTGCTGAAGGTCTATATTTTTCAAATAATGCGGCTACAGCTACAGCATCACAAATATCAACTTGTTCAAAGTGATAGCGTTCAGATTCAGAGATTGACGATAAAGAATCTGTATTACCGGCATAAGTAAGAACATCAACGTTGACGACGCTGTCATTTGTATTTTCGATAATATGACGCACAACTGCACTTCCTATAAAGCCAGCACCACCAGTTACCAATATCATTATTTTCTCCTAAAGCCGATTTTGAGTCCGTCTCGAAATCCGGAAGTAATGTTAGTTCTATAATCTTTAGATTGGGGTCGACCAAAACCAAAGTAAAAATATTTGAACACAAAGAAAGCTGAGTGCCTTATTTTCCAGCGAATTGGCACATACGACCTTCTCAGCAGTATTAGATAATTTCTAACTTGATAATACAATCTAAAAGGTGACGATACTTTAAGTGTTAAAAGGCCACCCAAGCAGGTTTCATCACCATCACCAACGGAGTGAACCATTTTTTGTGTAGAGATTAAAACAGAGTAGTCCAGACTTCTAGCGCGCCAGCACCATTCAAAGTCAACAGCATCAATAAACAATTCGTCTTCCATAACACCAATATCTTTAAATACACTGGTAGGGGTTAAACTGCCACTTGCTATAATTTGATCTACACAAAAAGTACCGTTAGGATTTTTGACTTTTTTAATAGGTAACTCAACCTGGTCATTAAATGAATTAACTATGGAAGGCCCTATACAAGCGGCTTTACCATCAAAAGTATTTAGTTCGTCAACCATAGCGACCAATGACAACTCACCAAGTTCAGAGTCTTGATCAAAGATCCAAACTGCATCTCTTCCCATATCTATGGCATGAGAAATTCCGATATTTTGGGCCGTAGCGATCCCTTTGTTAATTCCATCTGATAAATAAATAATCTCACTTGATTGTACAATTTTGTTCTTCAAGTCAAGTTCTGCACTGGAATTATCAACAACGATAATTTCCTGAACTTGCATCAAAAGTGACTGTATGAGTGAATTCAATATGTTGATATTAGGATTGTATGTAATAACAACTGCAGATACATTTTTATGTGAAATCATTTTTCTCACCGAAAATAGCATTAACCCAACCAGATAGTGAATATTTTTCCACTGTATCCATTGCCACTGGCATATACTCTTTCTCAAAGAAGGTTTCTTGTAAACAAGGAGATTCTCTGTCCAGCACTAGAATATTGTTTGGATTATAAAAGTCATAGTTCACAATATCTTTGTTTGTTGTAATGAGCTTTACACCAAGACCAATCGTCTCTATCGTCCTGATGGTTAGACCAGTTTGTTGCCTATGTGGTATATCTAGCACGCATTTAGATTGAGCCGAAAGAGTTACATAATCATCAAACTTCATTCGTTTGCTTGATATGTGTTCTTTATACCCACTTAATATTAATGCTATCCACTCTCTTGGCGTTGCATATAAATAGGGTTTAAAATTCAGCCAGTCATATTTTTTTAAAATGGAGTAAACTACATCAATTCGACCATCATGACACCACCCAACAAAGCTAAGATCATACTTTTTATTATCCTGCTTTTTGATAGCCACTTCATCCCGAAAGAATAATGGTCTGAACTTAAAACCGTAAACATTACAATCCTCACGGTCAAAAGAATGTATATCATCAAAGTATGATAATATTTTACGAGCATTTGGAACTCGGCTTATTGAATCCCATTGGTACAATATGAAACGAGCTTTATTCTGACTTTCCTTGAGTAGAGCCATATTATCTTCAGATAAAAAAGCACCTTTAATTACGAAAATAATATCAAAGAATCCGGAAGGTAAATCGTTTATTAGATTCTGATGGTGGACTGAAACATTGAAACTTGGTAATAGTCTATTTTTTATTCTAAGTTTACGATTGGTAAAGCCTTCGATAATATATTTTACTTCAGCACCATTTCTTTCAAGCTCTTGAATTATTGCTTGATCATAGTCATAAAATCCAATTCCTATGAATAAGATCTTTTTTCCTTTTAGGTCGGAACTAATTTTCATCTATAAATTGCCCGTATCTGTCTGTTTTTCGCCACTCATTCATTTCAAAGCAATAGCGCTTAATTATACGAGCAGGGGCCCCCACAATTACCGAATAATCTGGAAACTCTCCCCTAACCACAGAGTTAGCTCCAACAATACATTGCTTACCGAGTGTGGTTCCTGCATTTATTTTAGCTCCAGAACCAATGAAACAACCTTCGCCAATTGTAGTGCTATTTACAATAAAGCTCTGATCTTTGATATATTCCCCAACCTTTCTATAGTCATGATCTATGTCAGTAATCATTACGTCAAAAAGAATACTAGTTCCTTTGCATATTTTGACTTTATTTGCACATGTTAGATGAAGGCGTTGTTCAATTCTTACGTCATCTTCAATTATAATCTTGGGATCATAAAAATCGTCGTGATTCTGCTTGATAACTTCAATTCTTGAGTGATGAGCTATATAAACTCGTTCACCAATATTGGTCCCAAAATATGATAGTTTAATTGGAGAGATAATTATACTTCCATTCAGAAAACTATCAAAAACTCTTGTGTAAAATAAAGCACCTTTCAACTTATGATAATAAATACTAATATAATTGATAAGAGCTACTATTTTGTATCTTAGTTTCATAGATTAACACTTACTTTAGCTAATTTAAACAATGAATACTTACACTTACTAGATAAGAATGCACACAAAGCGGCAGATAGACCAGATGACAAACAGAAGGAATATGCCACACCAAAAGTTCCATAGACATCCATAAAAATAATGGACAACGTTATGAAAGAAATTAAGTTAAACACCGTAACATATAGAACTTTTCTAACTTCTTTAGAAAAGAACATATAATCAGCAAACAATCCGTATATGAATGTAAAATAGAACCCAGCAAGAAGCCAACTTACAACCGGTAATGAGCTATGATATCTAATATCAATAAACCACTCATAAATTAAATAGCTGGCAATATGCAGAATGAAGTAAATTATCAAAAATACTATAGATACATAGAAGGTTAACTTTTTAAGTCTTGTTTTACTATTTGGAATATCATTTTTAAGGATTTTAAAAACATAAGGTTGCCATGCTTGAGTAAAAACAGAGTTCAGTATTAACGCAATACTAGCAACCTGCGCAGCAACAGCATAAGGACCAACAAAGTTTGCACCTAAGAAAAGTAAGATTAAAAGCTTGTCACCAATTCTAATTATTTGATTTCCAAGTTCATTAAATACAAAAGCCAATCCTGTCTTTGCATATCCAAAGTAAAACTCAATATTAAAATCAAATTTAAATACGTTATTTCTTTTAATATATATCGCTAGAAATAACGCAACGATTAGAGCTGAAAGGATAATCGCCAGCACTCTTCCCTCGACATTGTAAGATAACAACACTACAAATAAAATACTAAACATCACTTGAAGTATTGAGCTACTAACTTCAGTAACAGCGAACTTAACTTGTTGGTTTGAAACCCTATAATAGACTGTCATTATACGATATAAATACCCTAAAAAGGCAGATAAGGGGACCGTCAATAATAAACCATGAGATATAGATTCTAAAGTTATTATCTTTCCAAGAACGTAAATAACTAAAAAGCTGATAATAAGCATAAATACAGGAATGAGAGATAAACTACCTAATAATTTAGCAAACTCTTTTTCCTCAACTTTAAAGTACTCAATCCCAATGTGTACATGACTGCCCCAATACATAATAGTGGACAAAAATGTCATAAGTACGATGTATACCGAGACTTGACCATATTCATCTGGAGACAAGTACTTAGTCATGATTGGTAATAAGAAAAATGGTACAGCTCTACTTAGTAATGATGATATTGTGTAAATAGATAATGATTTTAATAAGTTCATATTTCTGACACTAACTCATTGTTAATAACATCAAAAAATTGAACTTTAAGCTCTTGTGTTTCATTGTTATTTATAATATCAATCATACTTTTTTTATCTTCTACAACATAGTAATTTTCAATTTTTTCTAACGTTGAGGACTGTATAAAATCACACTCTTTAATACAAATGACTTTTCGATTGGATTGAAGCGCCTCATAAACAACTGTTGATTGAATACAAACTATGTCAGATGATTCTTTTATACAGTCACTCAAAGCAACCTCATCTGTTATAACTTTTACGTTTTTACAGTTAGAGAACTCATTTTTTATCAAGTGAGAATCAGAAAACTGATTAGGATGCAATTTGTAAATAATCTTCCTGCTAACTTCCTGATCTAAATTATATAAATAATCTTTTAATACTTCGTGGTGATTATTTCTACTGATAAATAATATAGTATCGTTACTTGCTAGTGTTACATCTTTCAACTCATGCCCTATCACCTTAAATTGTGTACTAGGCATATTGATTTCTTTAGTCCAAAACTCAGAGAAAACCCAAAACTCTTTAGGAAGATAGACACTATGCGAATTTGTGAGTGCTGGATATGAATAGACTGGGTGAGTAAAGCCAACATAACCATGCTGAAGTTCAGTAACTTTAACGCCTCTAGACTTAGCCGCACTTATCAATCCTTTTTGAATGCCATTTTGAACTAAGAAAACTTTCTTTATACCACTACACCTAAAAAGCAATTCATAGAATCTTCTTTCAGAAAGATATTTTGAGTAAGCCTCTTGCATAGCCGATATAATAATTTCCTCTTGACATAGTGAATGAAAGCTTTCATTTATAGCTTTTAAAAAACTTTCAACTATGGTTTCTGGGAGGTGTTTCTTTGACGAATAATTAAATAAAAACCTCGCATTAGCGTTTGAATTTGCTAAATGATATAACTCAATTTCAGCCACACGCTTCTTGTCAATACGATCTAATACGGGTTTACTATATTCATCGAAATAATTTCCATTACTTAATGTCCTCGAAGTTTTACAAAAAAGAATATCATTCTTTTTAAATTTTATTTTGGTTAAGAATGTAAGCTTTAAAACTAAAGAAAGTGAAAACTTGATGGTTTTTTTTATGAAATTTTTAGTTGCTATAGGTTCGTATTGTTCCTGAAGTGCTTGAAACACATTATATCTGACTATATCCCATACATTTTCGCCATTATATTCAACATTAAATAGATTATTTCTCATTTCCATGGTTTGGAAAGCAATCATGAACTCATTAATTTTCATTATTTTTCTTACCTAACGAATTAATACTAGCTAAAGACATTAGAACTATTAATGCAATTCCATGGTTTGAGTCGAACATGTATGGGTTTATCATAGCGTAACCTATGTAGCACACATATATTAATAATATCTTTATGTTTTTGAGCACAGGTGATATTATTTTAATATGTAAGTATATAAAAGCAGTCATTCCCATAAATCCAATTTGATTTAGAATGTATAGAAATTGAAGTTCAAAATAAATATCACCAGTGTAGTCTCTAGACATGGTTTTAATGGATAGTGTATGCCCTAGCCCATTACCAAATAGCAATAAATTAATACTTCCTGACATGTCACTTAGTAATACACTAGCTTGGTCAAACCTCGTCCCTATTGAGCTTACATCCCCTGTTGATTTCATATGTATTGTCTCTACAACATAAACTAGAAATACAACAAAAAACCCACCAAACAATATCGAATATAAGTAGAACTTAGGTGATATTTTAAATTTAACCCTATTTTCTAATGCGTAATACAATATCAGAAAGAGTGCTGTGAACAAGTAAAAGGCGAGGTTACCACAAAATGCTATCGCGATAAGATATATTATTAAATATATCCGTTTGCTCTTTCCTTGTTTATAAAGAAAAAAATTAACGAAGAAAGCAAATGGTAGGAGAGCATTACCAATTATTTGGATTTTGTATACCAAACCATTGTAGGTATATATATCACCCCATCCATTATTTATAACCACATGCCTCAAAACAAGATAGTTGTCAATATCAAAGATAATCGGTAATACAATACCAAGACCTATCACAACTAGGGCTTGAATAATAAAAATTATATTGAATATTTTTATGAATGATACTTCTTCAAACTTTAATATCGGTATCAAGTTTATCAAAAGAAGTATTATAAAAAATCTAATATTTAAAGTAATTTCATTACCTTGGTAAATTGAATATATTGAAGCACTTATTAACAAAACAAAGAATATCAAGAAAGGTTTGATAGACTCACGATAAACTCCTTTCATTAGAGTCAACAAACACGTTAATATTAATAATGGTGCGATCAAGCCAGATAAGAACGATATTGGTACTTGTCTTGTTAAACAAACCAGAAGAAATATGAAAGCTATCACTGATAAAGTGTTAACACGACGTGTATTAATCATGTATTTACCGAAGGTCATAAGTACGGTGGAATTTTTCTACATTGCGTTATTGATATTGGTAATTACATCGATAACTTTGGTCAAGTCAGCAGGTACATCAACGGCAAGAGAGCCAGCTTCAACTTCTACCATATCTACAACGTAATCTGACTCCAAAAAGCGCAGTATCTCAATGTCTTCTACTTGCTCATGGCGAGTCTTCGCTTTGTTGCTGTAGAAGAAGGCCAGCTGCTCTTTTGAGAAAGCGTAGATACACACTTGCTTGTAACCAAATTGATATTCACCCGTTTTCGTCTGAGGAATGCCTGCTCGACTCATGTAAAGTAACTTACCAGATTGACTAAAAGTAACTTTTGGCACAGTAAAAGAGCGAAACTCTTGCTCTGAAGTAATGGCACACATAGCATTGGTTACATTGCCACTCTTCAAGAAAGCCTTAATTACCGTATTGATATCATCTGGATTGATGAGTGGCTCGTCACCTTGGACATTAACGATGAAATCACAGTTAAGCTGCAAGTTGGCTTCTGCCAGTCTGTCGGTGCCCGTTAAGCATTCCGAGCTTGTCATCACAACCTGACCACCAAAAGCTTCAACGGCACTTTGGATACGAGCATCATCGGTTGCCACGTATACTTTTTCTTGTCCCGCAGCTAAGCAGCAACGCTCCCAGACGTGCTGTATCATTGGTTTACCACAAATATCAACTAATGGTTTACCTGGGAATCGACTTGATTCGTAACGTGCTGGAATAACAACAGCAAAGGTTTTCTCATTACTCATGATTAGAATCTCACAGTTGAAAAGTCATCGATAATCAAGTGCTGTTGCAAGTGACATTGCTCAATCATCTTCTCTTTTACATTGGAATAAGGCGCGTAAAACACAAAGTCGATGTGGTTCTGTTGGGCTGATAACATGTCGGATTCAGCATCTCCAAACATGACGGCATTTGTGCTGTTTTCTTGCTTAAGAATATTGCGGATAAGCTCAGCTTTTGGCGTTGGTGAGCCAAACACGCCATCAAAGTGAGTATCAAGACCTCTCTGGACAAAAACGTCTCTGAGTTCACTTTGCTCCGAGCCACTTGCGACGTATCGTTTACCTTGGCACTGCTCAAGAAACGACATAAAGCCGGGCGTCAGCTGCGCCGTTAAGTATAAAGTACGGCACTGTTTGGAGAAGTCTGCCAAAATCCGTTGCTCTAGCTCACTTCTTTTTTCTTCTTCAATCGTTAGGATGCTATCTAGAAAGTGAGCAACGTGGTGAAAACGAGACTTTCCAAAGTTATGGCGGAAGTAATCAACACACTCCGCAATGAGGTCTTGAGCTGAAAAATGCGCCTCCAGCGCATTTTTCATAGCTTCGATTTTCAATTGATTGGAATCTAAAATGACGCCATCACAATCAAAAATGTATACCTCGTATTCACTTAACAGGGGCATAAACAGAGCCTTTAGCAATCGGGTAGCTAGTTGGAGTCAAAGAGGTAATTTCTAGGCTTTTCTCATGAGCATGGTAAAGATTCAATATGTCTACCATCTCTTGTTGACGGACATCATCTTGAGCATAGCCATCAAAACCAACCACTGAAATCGCATTCACGTTGGATTCCAGTAAAGCACCAAGAACGTAGGCCGTAGTAATGTCATAAGGGGTCGTCGTGTAAGTGCCTTGAGTTGCAAACGTCTCTTTTACCACTTCAAGTCCGTAATCAATTAAGTTCACACCTTCAAGCTCTGACAACTCAGAAGTCGTAAAGCGGCACTTTGGAAGGATGATTGGTTTATCTAACCCTTTGTATAGCTTTGACTCTGACAAGAACTTTGAGTTGTGAGAAATAGCGTAGTAATCCACTAACTCAGGGGCAATATGCGCTGTTGTATTGATTGAGATTACAACCGGTTGAGTGTTCTTAATGTACATCTCAATCGCTGATGCGTACTTCTCTGTATTTGGCGCATTCGCAATAATGAGAACGTCTTTGCCATCAAAGAGACCTTGTGCGTCTTGGCTTCCAGTCACTTCAGCCTTACTGTCAGAGAAGCTCAGCGCCGTATCAAGTACCGCACCGTTGTACGATGTTGTACCTTCTAGTTTACTAAGGTAGTCAATCGCACCAATGATTTCGTCAGTGCCATAGTGGGTGCTAGACAATAAATTCTGAATGTAAGTCGGATGCACATCATTTTGAGCACCCAAGAAGTACAACAAGTTGCTGCCCCAACCATATTCTTTTTGCATCGCCTCAAAGTGGCGAATCACCAATTCATAGATTGGCTTTGGTTGGTATTTAGAGTCACCTTTATCTAGGTAAGCTAACAGACTTTCCGTTTGAGTATTACCTGCACCGCGTCCCATGCCAGTCACGGTTGTATCTAGCCAAGAGACACCGGCTTCCATTGCTGAAAGAGTGTTATCTAAGCCTTTACCCATGTTGTTGTGAGTGTGGATACCCATAGGACCCGTCCAATGAGTACGAAGCGCTGTTACGATACGTTGGACTTCTTGACCATCCATGTTACCTAGTGAATCCGCAAAATAAAGGACATCGAGACCTTCCCAGCTGACCGCTTGACGGGCTTTATCTGCAATTACGTCATCAGGCTTACCGCCCGCTTGCATAAGGTTGAAACCTACGATGTAGCCCAGTTTTTTTAGGTGAGCAACGATAGGTGCTGAAAACTCCACCTCATTGAAGTGTGCAGCAACACGGACTAAGTCAACTTTACTGTGAGCTGCTGGCACGAATAGCGCATCAATTGCTTCTTCAATTGGCATGCCGGATTCAAGGATAGTCTTGGCATCAACCATCACACCATACGTTGGCCCTTCTGGCAGAGTCAATGTATTGATGAAATCTTCTGTCGTGTAGGCGAATGCGCCTAGAAAGCCTGATTTAGCGAAGTTACGTAAACCTAGTTCAACGTAGTCGATGTTCGCGCTTGCTACGCTGTTTAGGTACTGGGTTACGACTTCTGGGTCAAAATCCCAGTTATTGTAGTAGCCACCGTCACGAAGGGTACAGTCAAGAATGGAAAAGTTCATAGCATTTTCTCTTTTTTAAACTAATTTGATGAAGTCAGAAATTTAACGATACATATCAATGGTTCAAACGTCTTTATCATTGGTAAATATAAATCTAATCAAGACGATCCCAATACCAAATAAGCCACCTAACAATGTACCAAAGACACATATTAAAGCTCTGCTCGGCTCCGCCTTTAACTCCGGAGCAACTGCAGGGTCTATAACCTTGAAAACAAACTCCTCTTGTACCTCAGCTAACATTAAGCTTTTAGTTTGCTCTTCAATAAGTTTGTAAAACGTACTCTGCATATCTGCTACTGCCGTTTTTTGTAATTGAGCATTTAGGTACATAAGATTCTGGGAGGTTTCGTTGATCGCCCGCTCTCGCATTACTTTATTAATGTCATCTATTAACCAAGAGACCCATTTTTGCGCTAAGTAAGGAGATAAAGATTTAACGGATAATGTATATAAACCAGAATCCTTATCTTGGACAATTGAGAGGACTTCTTTAGTGAAAACCTCATAAACCTCTTGAGAGGTCGGCTCAGCCCCTCTTAGGCCTTCAGGCTTTCTCAACCATTGTTGAGTCTTCGAATCAAACAAGTCCTGATCAATAATCAACTTATTATCATTCAAACTCCACTCTGTCGCGGCCATTAGCGGAACGAGAAGATCATGCCTTTTGACAAATGAATCCACAAATTGTCTTGATTTCATGACCTGAATAGCAAGCTCTGTTTGAGAACTTTCCCCAGCATTTAGGTTGACTCCAGCAAGAGCTGCAAGGCCACCAAACTGACCAGCCATTTTAGATAAACCGCCACCATTAGAGTTTTCAGCTGGGGCTAACAAAGCATCAGCTTTATAAATATTAGGAAGACTCAATGAATAGAACACAGCGCCTAGAGCAAAAACAAATGATATTGCAACGACCATCCACTTTCCTCGCCAAACGGCTCTGAGCAACTCGTTGAGGTCGATTTCGTCTCTCATTTTTGGCATTGGCTCTGGAGGATATGGTAAGCATTTGTAAGACTTATCTTTTTTTAACTCCATTGAAAATATTTTCCTATTTCCTCAAATCGTACTCTTCATGAAACTAACCATAAAGCGCTAATTTTTTTCAATAAAAATCAAAGTAGCAAGAACCTTTAACGATACTTGCAAGATTTAAATATTTAAAACGACAAACATAGTAATTGTTTTATGTTTACTGACAGTTAACTTCCTTGCGACGGCAATTACGAAAAAGACCCTAGAAGCTATCTAGGGTCTTCGATTTACTTCAGAGCATTGATCGCTACACCTGTTTGATACAAGATTTGCGTCGCTGCCGTCCAAGTACTTAATGCATCGCGGTAATCAGTATCTATTGGAACAACAATGGTATCGCCCGCTTTTAGCTCTTCATTATTGTTACCAAACCAGTAGCCAGACGTTGGCTTGTAAACCGAGCCGTCTGCACGCACAACAAAGATACGATCTTCATCCGCTTGCTTCTTGGCACCACCAGCTTTGTTTAGGTAGTCATTCACATCTAACTTGTTATCCAGCAAGTATGTAATTGGAACTTGAACTTCGCCCATAATTGAAACGGTGTTTCGGAAAGTAGGAACGAACAAGAAGTCACCATCTTCTAACATAAAGTCTGCTGAGCGTTCTCCCTTTAAGATACGGTTTAACTGTACCACCATACGGCCAAGTGCTTTGCTGCGACTTGCTTCCTCAACAAATGCTAACGTTTTTTCTGGATCTGAAATTACAGAACCTATATTGCTATCTGCTCGGAACGTTTTCTTCGCGGTTTCTTTACGCATATCCGCTGCGTATTGATTTAAGAGCTTCTGCTCTTGTAAGCGCAATGCTTCACGCGTAAATATTGCTCCTTGAGGATGAGCAAACTCGGTTAGACCGCCCGCTCGCTCCAATAACTCATTCAGAGTTTCACCTTGGCGCACGGTATAGGTTCCAGGGAAACGAACTTCACCCTGTAAAGTGACTGTGCTTTGTAGCTTCACATTAGGCTTTTCTAGGATGTTCAAACGATCTCGGCCTACAATAATTGCATCGTCCGAAACGCTGCCTTGGATTGCTTTACGCAAATCAATACGTTCAACATCAATATACGCACGCTCATCCGTACTATTAATCGCGGTTCGCGCTAGTTCTGCATTAATTGTGAATGCGTTGTAAGTCAAACCACCTGCTGCTTCAATAAGCGTTGAAACCGTCATTCTTGGGGTAATCGGGTAGCGTCCTGGATGCTTCACTTCACCAAAGACTTCAGCAATTTGAGGAGCTAACCCCAAACGAGACTGTTGCTGAAGTTGTAACAATACAGGGGCAAGTAAAGTGCGACGAGTGTTTTGCTTCAGCTTTTCAAAGTATTCCTCTGTAATCTCTTTACCACGGAAAATGATTTTAGCTGGTTTCGCCTGCTCTTTGGCGTTCTGGTTGTTCAGCATACCGTTTTCTGAATGCGAAACGGCAACAGAAGAACTCATCACTTCTTGTTCTTTCTGTTGTTCTAGTTCAGCTTGCTCTTGCGCTTGTTCTAGCGTTTTTGCTTTTGAAAAAGACTCTTGCGTTGCTAATGTATCCAAGTCTTCGTTGTTAAAGCGGTTGAAAACTAATATACGGTCTCGTGAGTGTAACTTAAGGTTATCTTGGCTACCTGGCGATAGAATTGCGTTGGCTAAACTTAGCTGGAACACTTCAATATCACGTTGCGGATTAATCTCTCTTACCACAACGGCATAGTTAACATCAGCTGTAGAATTAAACGCTGAGTCAACAGATTTAAAAAGATCAGCAACACGAAGACCATTGCGCCATTCCACATAGCCAGGATGACGAACATCTCCCTCTATCTGTACGTAACGAGTAAGCTCTTCGCTTTTTTTCAAGATCTTGATGGCATCGCCATTTTTAACTTTACTCTGTCGATCTTGCGTTTTATTGAAATCAAGCGTCAGAGCCTCACGAGCGCCATGTGAAGCATAGCGTTTTATCTCCAATTGCTCGACATGGGCATTCGCAGTAAAACCACCGGCCATCTGAATGAGTTGTTGGTAAGTTTCACCTGCCTTGACTTCATAAATTGCCGGACGGTTGATCTCGCCTTCTACAGACACTGTATCGTTAACAGAACCAATTAAAACAACATCATCCGGTAGCAAGCGCACATCATTACTTGCATCACCTTTTAGTAAAAGGTCATACATATCCAACTTACGAATAATTTTCCCATCACGCTTTAGCTGAATATCTCGCAGAGCCCCACTTTCACCAAAGCCGCCGCTGTAATAGATAGCTTGTGAAATTGTCGTCAATGCGCTAACCGTGTAGGCTCCTGGTTTATATGCATCACCCATGACAAACACTTGCATGGTGCGCAATTCACCCAATGAGATATCACTGCGCACACCAATCATTTGTTCTTTTACACGTTGCGTAAGAGAGTCTCGAACATCAGAAAAGTGCATGCCAGCAACGTTTACTGGTCCAAGTGAAGGGAAGTTGATTGTGCCTGCGCGATTTACACGTAAGCGATGTGTCTCGTTCTCCTTACCAAACAACTGCACAATGATTTCATCACCAGCCCCCACAGTGTAATTTGCTGGCACAGGAACATCACTGATCGGAGCAAAGGTGCTTGGAGAACCAGCAAAAAGATCTAAACCAAAGCGTTTAAGCTCTCCCTGCTCACCTTTTTTGAGCCATTGTTCTTCGACATTGGAAGATACAGCGCTACTAGCTTCAGTTCTAGGTTGGATTACTTGCGGATTTTCGTAAGGAGACTTGTTTGAAGATGAACTAGAAGGAATGGAGAAACCATACTTACTCGCCAAGGCCTTTTGTTGGTCGGCGGGTAGATTTTGAAACATTTTCATTTGTTCTGGAGTGGGTGTTTGTGCCATTGAATAAGACGCAAACGTACTTGCCAATATAAAAGCGGCAATAGAGAAATATCCTTTAAACATGGTATGTCACTATAATAATTGAATAAAAGACCCTAGCCCCAAGTTTGAGCTCTAGGTATTTAAATTAGAAACGGTGCTGAAAACCCAATGTAATCGAGTTAAGGCGAACTTGGTCTTCAGAGACGTTATCAACGAACTCAAATATCACCGCGCTTTGGTTATTTAAAGCGTAGTGCATACCTAACCCAAAACTAAATCCTTGTTCTTTGTGAGAACCTACATTTTGTAGATCAAGCTGAACGCTTGAATACCCAGCTAAACCATAAAGTGCAACTCGCTCTGAAACCGGCATATTCAACTTAACAAAGCCGCTCAAAGCGCTATCAACGGCAAGACCACTGTCACGTTGAACTGATGTCCCATAACGTCCTTCGAGACCAATGTAGTCATTAAAGAAGTACCCTGCTTGCGCACTAAGAAGGAAAGGACTCCCCTCTTTTACGGACTCAGAAGACGAGCTTTTCAATTCTGCATTTGAGTAGCTCACTAACGCACCAGCATAAAAATCGGCTGACGCTGAAAAAGAACTCAGGCTCAAGCCCAGTGCACCAAGTATTCCCAAACAATGCTGCTTTCTTATCACGTAAAAGTCCCTAGTACTGGTAATAATATGGGCTGCCAAAGCAAAGTTAAGCGTGCTATGCAGGCCATTAAATACTGAAGAGTTGGCACGCTACCGCCCTGAGGCGTTGAGCGTAAGCCACTGTATCGCTTTCTATATGGTGTAAGTAAAAACGACCTATTTCCTCCAAACCTCTAGTTCTGGAGGAAATAGGTCGACAAATTATGCACTCTTGATAGTTTATCAGCAAGCAAGGGAGCAAGATAACCGCGCAATGTCACGCTGGTGTTAGAAATGAGATCGAAAGCCATGGCAAAATAAGAAACTATTTACATGCTAAGGCTTTTTTATCTAGAATATAATTTGGAGCATTTTTTATGCTACCAAACATCGATGTTTTTATACCGGATACACAAGGATTAATAATGAAGAATACAGCTCTAGCTATTCTTATGGCTCTAAGCGCAACAACTGCATTTGCAGCAGATGAAGCAGGCTCAACAGGCACAGCTTCTGCGTCAGCAACTGGCACTACAGCTGTAGGTGTAGGCGCAGCAGCAGCAGTAACTGTAGTAGCAGTTGCAGCGTCAGATAGCGACTCAACATCTACTTCAACATCTACTTCTACTTCTACTTCTAACTAATTTCGTTTTGTAGAACAGAAGCCAATCGCCCTGAATGACTCAGGGCGATTTTATTTGTAAGAGGGAATAATGAATATCTTCCGAATACCTAAATGGATACGCCAACTCCTCATTCTTCCACTACTCCTTGTACTCTTTGGCTGCACACAGAAATTCAATGATGTTTCAGCAACCGTCCAAGAAGCCTACGGTAACTACATTGATGTCGAGATGACACCAGAAGAAATCAATGCTATTCCATATGCCAGTGCCTATTTGAAACTTGGAAATCAAAAACAGGTGTTTGTTGTTTTAGCTTTTGCGGAACAAAACCAACTCAGCGGCAAAAAACAACTGAAATGGGTAAGCGCCGATAAAGCTATGATCGTTACAGAGAATGGGCACATCGTCAAAACGATTGGTCTACAGAGTGGGGACTTAGCAGGTGTTTACGGTGACGTTCCAGATTTTTCTTTAGACTCAACCTCTGTCAAATACACACTTTCATACGATTGGGTAACACAATACCGTTATGGCTTTCCTGCAAATATAACGCGTTCTTACTCAGGCCAAGAAACGTTAACAACACCTATTTCTAGCACTATGACCAACGTATATAAAGAAGTTGTTGAGTTTAGCAGTATTTCTCAATCGGTCGAAAACTACTATTGGGTCAATGAACAGGGTCAGGTCGTTAAAACCTTACAACACCTAGGGCCAAATATGATTCCGGTTGAGTTAACCATTTTGAAGGGATATAGCAAATCATGAGCAAGCAACTACTCACATTATTCGGTTTGGTCATGCCGCTTTTGAGCATGCCTAGCTTCGCTCAAACAGAAACCTCTGCTATGCAACCATTAAATGTTGAATTGCTAGAAGCAGGCAAACGGCTACAATTTCAAGGGCCGGCTCGTTTAGAAAGTGTGTTAGCACTTGCTAGGGAGCAAAGCGTCTCTCTGCAATACTCTCTTGGTACCACTTTGTTTGATAAATCGGAACGCGCCGAGAAAACCTCTACCGCTTTAAAGAACTCGGTGCTCAATCAAATGATTCAACACAATTTGGTCGCACATCCATTCTACAAGTTCATTCAGCAGCAAAGCTTTGCACCGCGTTTACTGTCTGCGATAGATGTTGATAAAATTCGACTAAATAAATTCGACAACCCACTGTTGCGCGGCAATTTCCTGCTCGCAAGCCCTCTGCGCGAAGAGAAAGTGTATTTCTTGGGAAACCTAAATAGCGTGTATTCTATTAAAGAGCAAGCAGGCATCCCTTTGCAGAAAAAAATAGAGAATTTGAAAAGTAGCATTGGTACATTATCAACACCACCAGTGTTGATCTACCCAGATGGTCACGTAGTTAAGCCACATCATGGAGCTTGGTTAACAGCACAATATTACTTACCGCCTCTGACATTGGTATATATTCCGTTTGGTGATCTTGAATACTCCGAAATGGACCAAGATATTATCCGCCTACTCACTCAATTGATACCAAATTCCAAAAAGAGACCACAATGATGCCAATTAGAAAAAGCTTAACCCTTTCTTTAATGGGCCCTGCATTGGTTTGGGCTCAAGATATACCCTTTGAGGCTCCCTCGTTACAGCCTTCTCAATCTGATTTTGGTGGTGTTGGTTTAATGCAGATGCCAACCGGACGTATGGCTCCTGAAGGGGAATTCAACTTTTCTGTAACAGGTAGTGATGAGTACCTTTTTTACAATGTGACTCTGCAACTCATGCCGTGGTTAGAAACAACCATCCGGTACACACGAGTCCACGATCTTCCTTATTCGTCATCCTTCCCCGATGTTGACAATGAATATACAGACAAGGGGATAGATTTTAAATTTAGATTATGGGAAGAATCTGAATACATGCCAGAAATTGCCCTAGGAGTGAGAGACTTTGCTGGTACAGGCCTTTTTGATGCTGAGTTTATTGCAGCGACAAAACGATATTCTAATTCGAAATTAGGTACTTTTGATTTTACTTTGGGTATGGGCTGGGGCTACCTGGGAACTAGAGATACGGTCACAAATCCTTTTTGTAAAGCATCAGACAAATTCTGTGATAGGCCTTCCGAATTTCTATCTACAGGAGGAACAACTAACTTCGATAGAGCCTTTAAAGGCCCTGCTGCACTTTTTGGTGGTATTGAATATCAAACTCTTCATAAACCACTTCGCTTCAAGCTTGAATATGACGGTAACGATTACAGCACAGACTACCCAGTTGTTCAGGCCGGTGTAGATATGTCTCCCCACACACCATGGAACTTCGGTGTTCTCTACCGTCTAGGCATGGCCGATTTTCGTTTAAGTTATGAACGCGGCGATACTTTAGTAGCAGGCTTAACGCTAAACACTAATTTCAATGACATGCCATCATTCTGGCGAGACACACCAACCCCAGAAGTGGAAGATAACCAACCCAAAGAACTGTCTGATGTTGATTGGGAACGTGTAACAGAAGATTTAGACAAAATTGCTGGCTATCGAAACACGCGTGTTTATGTTGATAACAATACAGTAACTGTCGTTGGTGAGCAGAAAAAATATCGTGACCGTACAGAGGCACACGAAAAAGCGGCAGCTGTACTCCATAATGAAATGCCTGACGATATTGATACCTATGCGATCAATGAACGTAGCCGAGGCTTAGTCGGCGAACAAACGATTATTTCCAAAGAGAAATATCGCGACTTTGCCCAAGTTAATTACATCAATCCGAAAATAGAAGATGCAACCTCAAGGGCTACTACTAAGCCAATGGGAGAATCTGTCTACGATGGTTTTGAACGTTTTGATTGGGGCTTTGCACCTAAACTAGTTCAAACTCTCGGAAACGCTGAAGATTTCTATCTCTTTAGTGTAGGGCTAAGCGGTAATGCCTCATATTGGCTGACGGACAACCTTGAAATTGGCGGTTCGTTATACTGGGATTGGTATAACAACTACGATAAGTTTATTTATGTCACTCCACCTGATGGCACTACTGTTCCTCGTGTTCGCACCATGTTCCGCGCTTACCAAAATGAACATGCTGTAACCATGTCAAACTTACAATTGACTTGGTTCCAAGAGTATTCCGATACGATGGATCAGCAATTCTACGCGGGCTATCTGGAGAGTATGTTTGCTGGAGTCGGTACCGAGTTTCTTTACCGTCCACAAGGAGCTAACTGGGCGATTGGCGCTGACGTCAACGTAATTTCTCAACGTGATCCACAAAGTTACTTCGGTGTTTACGATGAGAAATGGCAAAACGTGCCAGAATATGGACGTCCGTTCCAAGTTATTGATAAAGGCTTCACTGGTTTTGTATCTGGTTACTACTACCCTCAATGGGAATTCCTACAAGATTTGATGATCCAAGTCGATGTTGGTCAGTTCCTAGCTGGAGATGTTGGTACACAAATCAATGTTTCTAAGCAGTTCAAGAGTGGCGTAATTGCTGGTGCCTTTGCGTCATTTACAGACTTGTCTGCGGATGAATTTGGTGAAGGTAGCTTTACCAAAGGTTTCTACTTGTCGATTCCATTTGACATCATGACCGTTAAGCCAAGCAACAATCGTGCGAACTTTAGTTGGCAGCCTCTTACTCGTGACGGAGGACAGAAACTCGGACGTAAATACAGCTTGATTGAGTTGACCGACGAGCGAAATCCTTGGTATCAAAGGCCTAACCGTTCGGATGTGGAATAATAAAGTAATCAAGGGAGCTGCGGCTCCCTTTTTCATATCTAGATACTGAGTCATAGAAGACTCAAACCTATCTTCCTGCTTCCAATAGCGCTACTTTTCGTTTCTTGCTAGAATTCCTGAGAAAATTTTAATCTATGGTGGAAGTTCTATGATCATCGTAACTGGTGGCGCTGGCATGATCGGCAGCAACATTGTTAAAGCACTAAACGAAGCTGGTATTAACGATATCCTGGTTGTCGACAACCTAAAAAATGGCAAAAAGTTTAAGAACTTAGTTGATCTGGACATCACAGATTACATGGATCGTGACGACTTTCTGACCCAAATTATGGCGGGCGATGATTTTGGTCCGATTGAGGCAATTTTCCACGAAGGTGCTTGTTCTGCAACGACTGAGTGGGATGGTAAGTACATGATGCTAAACAATTACGAGTACTCTAAAGAGCTGCTGCATTACTGTTTAGATCGCGAGATTCCATTCCTATACGCTTCTTCAGCAGCCACTTACGGCGATACAGAGACTTTCGTTGAAGAACGCGAATACGAAGGCGCATTGAATGTATACGGTTACTCGAAACAGCAGTTTGATAACTACGTTCGTCGCCTATGGCAAGATGCTGAAGAACATGGTGAGACCCTTTCTCAAATCACTGGCTTCCGCTACTTCAACGTATATGGCCCACGTGAAGACCACAAAGGTAGCATGGCATCAGTTGCGTTCCACCTAAACAACCAACTTAACGCAGGTGAAAATCCTAAATTGTTCGCGGGCAGCGAATCATTCAAACGCGACTTCGTTTACGTTGGTGATGTATGTAAAGTTAACCTGTGGTTCTTAGAAAACGGCGTATCAGGCATTTTTAACTGTGGTACTGGCCGTGCTGAATCTTTTGAAGAGGTAGCAAAAGCAGTTATCAAGCATCATGGCAAAGGCCAAATTGAAACCATCCCATTCCCTGAGCACCTAAAAGGCGCTTACCAAGAATTCACACAAGCGGATCTGACCAAACTGCGCACCGCAGGTTGTGATGTTGAATTCAAAACAGTTGCAGAAGGCGTTGCCGAATACTTAACTATCCAAAACAGTTAAGCACCACAAGGTGGTAGAACCATAACCTGCCACCTTTACTCAAGTGCAATAGCCTGTATCATTCCTAACTATCTTTTTCTCATTTAAACTACTTCGCCCGTACACGAATAGGTAACTAGACACGCCATGACCATAAAACGTGATGACTTCGACCCCAAAGCATATAACCCTGAGTTTAAGCGCCACTTTCTGTCGCCTAAGTACTGGGGCACGTGGTTAGGTGTTATCTTATTTTTACCGTTATCATTAATGCCACTGGGTTTACAAAAGTGGTTGGCGAAAACCATAGCCAAAAAACTGTCTAAATCCCACAAAGGTCCAGCTCATCGAGCGAGGGTTAACTTTGAGCTGTGTTTTCCGGAAAAATCGTTCCAAGAACGTGAAGCTTTGATAGAAAAAACACTCTACACAGCGGCCATGTTCTTTTTTCGCTTCGGGTTACTAAGTTTACGCTCACCAAAATGGCTTCAGAACCGTTGCCAAATTCGCGGCCTAGACATTTTACGACAGCACATTGATAGCAACGAAAATGTAATTTTAATGGTTCCCCACTCTTGGGCTATTGATGTGCCTGCTATCTTGCTCGCTTCAATGGGAATGCCGGTTTCTGCGATGGCAAAGAAACAAAAGAATGATGTTGCTGACTGGCTGATGCACAAGCAAAGAGTTCAATATGGTGGTCGTGTTTATGAACGCTCAGGTGGCATTAAGCCTTTTCTGAAGTCTATTCGAGATGGCTATGTAGGGTATTATCTACCCGATCAAGATCACGGCCCAGAGCATAGTGTGTTTGTAGATTTTTTTGCCACACGTAAAGCAACACTACCTGGTTTAGGCAAAATTGCGAAACTATCACGCTCAAAAGTACTGCCTCTATTTGCGTCGATGAACACTGAAGATGGTACGTTTGATATTGAGATTTTACCAGCGTTTGAGCTGGATAAAGGCGAAGAGCAAGACGCTCGTACCTGTAATGAAGCCATTGAATATTTTGTCGGTGATAAACCCGAACAATATATGTGGGTACTACAGTTGCTGCACTCTCAAGAAGACGGCAATAACTATTACAATATCTTCAAGCCTAGATATGATACTGATTGGCAAGTAAATAAATGAAAAAGATTTTAATTATTGGCCCTGCGTGGGTCGGCGATATGGTAATGTCGCAATCGTTATATATCGTATTAAAGCAACGCCATCCAGATAGCCAAATTGACGTTATCGCTCCAGGATGGTGTAAACCGATTCTTGAGCGTATGCCAGAAATCCATCAAGCGATTGAAATGCCTATCGGTCATGGTGAGTTTAACTTATTAGGCCGCAGTGAAATTGGCAAATCATTACGTGAAAAGCAATATGACCACGCCTATATCTTGCCTAAATCAGCGAAATCGGCACTGATCCCATGGTTTGCCAACATTCCTCTTCGTACTGGCTGGAAGGGAGAAATGCGCTATGGTTTATTGAACGACTTACGCCCTAACATGAAGTCTTTTCAGTACATGGTAGAGCGCTATGTAGCGTTAGCTTATCCAAAAGCAGAAATGGTGGATTCTAACTCTCTCGGCGGGCTTGAAACCTTGCCTCGCCCACGCCTTGCAATCAACGCGGCAGAGCAACAAGCCACGATCAAAAAGTTCAACTTAGCCCAAGACCAACCAATTATCGGACTATGCCCAGGAGCAGAGTTTGGTCCCGCAAAAAAATGGCCCGAAACACACTACGCTGAAGTTGCGACGCAAATGGCTCGATCTGGGCATCAAATCTGGTTGTTTGGTTCTCAAAAAGACTTAGAGACTTGTAACAATATCCGCGCACTTGTTCCGACGCAATTCCATGAGGGCATTCACGTTCTAGCAGGCCAAACCAGCTTAATTGAAGCGGTCGACTTACTTGCTGCATGTAAGACTGTTGTCGCGAATGACTCAGGCTTAATGCATGTGGCAGCTGCGGTTGGTTGTAATGTTGTTGCAGTGTATGGCTCAACTTCACCGAAGTACACCCCCCCACTCGCAGAAAAAGTGGAGATTGTTCATACCGATATTGATTGTCGCCCTTGTTTCCAGCGTGAATGTCAGTACAAACACCTTAAGTGCTTGACAGAACTTTCGCCTAAGCAAGTGCTAGATAGTATCCAAAAACTTGACGCCATTACGATAAGCTCATGTTAGTTCGTATTGTTTATACCTTACTACTCGCTCTAGCGTCACCGCTGCTTTTATTTGGTTTGTACAAGAGCAAACCAAATAAGCCTAAGTTCGGCTCTCGCTGGAAAGAGCACTTTGGTATCACTCCCAAGCTAAAAAGCAACGACAAACCTATTTGGATACATGCCGTATCTGTTGGTGAAAGCATAGCAGCAACACCTTTAATTAAAGCCCTTAAGGAACAAAACCCCGAACAATCTATTCTAGTTACTACAACAACAAGTACCGGAGCTGAACAGATTGCTAAGTTGGGTGATTTAATTGAACACCGCTATATGCCAATTGACTTTGGGTTTGCTATCAAAGGCTTTCTTAAAGCAGTGCAACCAAAACAGATGTTGATCATTGAAACTGAGCTGTGGCCAAACACGCTTCACAATGTTCACAAAGCGGGTATCCCTATAACTGTCGTGAATGCGCGCCTATCTGAAAAATCGTGTCAGAACTACGCCAAAATACAGCGGCTTTTTAACCAGCTTCATCCATGCCTAACCCAAGTACTCTGCCAAACGGATTCAGATGCAGAGCGCTTCGAACGCTTAGGCGTTGAGAAAAAGAAACTATCCGTTACTGGCTCGATTAAGTTCGATATTCATATATCAGAGCAAGTGAAACAGCAAGGACAGCAGCTTCGAGCCCAGCTTGGAAAGGATCGTCCAATTTGGATTGCAGCTAGCACCCACAAAGGCGAGGACGAACAGGTATTAGATGCACATAGACAAGTTTTAAAATCTCATCCAAATGCTTTACTCGTTTTGGTTCCTCGCCATCCAGAACGATTTGATGATGTATTCACGCTTTGCCAACAGCAAGGATTTAAAACTGTGCGTCGTACTTCAACGCATGCAGTAAAGACGAATACTCAAGTATATCTCGGCGATACAATGGGTGAGATGCTAACGTTGATGGGCGCAGCGGACATCTGCTTTATGGGCGGTAGCCTAGTTGGAGATAAAGTCGGTGGGCATAATGTGCTAGAGCCCGCAGCACTGGGAGTACCAGTAATCACGGGACCAAGCTATTACAACTTCCAAGATCTGGTTGTTAAGATGCTTCATAAGAAAGTTATCAAACTGATTGAGTCACCTAACGATATGAGTCTAAAGGTTGAAGCTATGTTTCAAGGTGCGTTAGCAAAAAGTATCGTTCAAGAAAACCTCCTTAGCTTTGTCAAAGATAATGTTGGTGCGCTAACTAAGACAATTAGATGTATTGAGAGTATAAAATGAAAGTTTTTGTTATTAACATGAAACGCTCAGTTGATAGAAGAGCTCGTATGGAAAATGCACTCAACAAAGCCAACATACCATTCGAATTTATAGAAGCGATAGATTCCTCTGCGCCAAACTTTCTATACTCTGAACGTAGCAATGATGATCTTACTCGAAAACGATTTGGCTATAGGCTAGTTGAGAACGAAATTGCTTGCTTCTCTAGTCACCACCTAGCCTGGGAAAAGTGCTTGGAGCTAAACGAACCAATACTGGTTCTAGAAGATAACTGCGACTTATTACCTGAGTTTTTTGACGTGTTTTCACATTTCGACACATTAGCGGAACAATACGACTTTCTAAAACTTGCTGCAACCAAGCCTAAATCATTTAAAGTCATATCTTCAGTTAATAACAAACTTAATATTGTACGCTTCAACAAACGCACATGCGGCATTATGGGATATATTCTAACTCCACATGCTGCTTCGAAATTCATAAAAAACGCAACTCAGTTTATAGAACCTGTAGATGACTACATGGAAAAACCGTATAAACATGGTGTATCCACGTATGTTTTAAGACCAGATATTGTCAAAAGAGCCGATATTCCCTCAACAATAGGCAGTTCTCGAAAAGATAAATCTGGTATCACCTCATGGAATAAGCTCTATATAGAAATATTTAGGTTATACGAGCAACTTTCTGATTTTCTATATAACCTTGAGAATAAAAAATGAGTAATAACAATCCATTAGTCAGTATTATAGTTCCTATATATAATGTAGAAGAGTATTTACCTGAATGTCTAGATTCCGCTGTACAACAAACATATAGAAATATAGAAATAATTGCTATTATTGATGGCTCTCAAGACAATAGCATAAACATTGCTAAGCAATATCGAGATGAGGATCCTCGAATAAAAGTCATAGAGCAAACTAACCAAGGGCTATCAGCAGCGAGGAATACAGGGATCAAAAACTCTCGTGGAGATTTTTTGTTTTTTCTAGACTCAGACGACTGGTTAGAAAAAGATGCAATTGAGAAATTATTGTTGCATTCTACTGGATACGATATTGTTTCAGGAAGAGTAACTAAGTTTTATCAAGAAGATAAAAGATATGAAGACTATCGAAAGAGAAGAATTATAGGGAAATTAGATTTGGACAAAAAATTTTTCTCCTTAGAGTTCGTAGTTTGGAATAAATTATATCGAAAAGAAGTGCTTGACAATATATGGTTCGTACCCGGATTAATTCATGAGGATGAAGAGTTTTATTGGCAGGTATTTACTAAAAAATTAAGAATATACTCTATCTGTGACAATGTCATATTTTACAGAATTAGAAAAAATTCTATAATGAATAGTAAAGTTAATGATGTTAATTACCAAAATAATTTTGTGAAAATCATTGACTCTGCATATTCTACTATGAAAGGCAGTAACAAACTCAAGTATAGTTTTTACAAAACAGCCATTAAATATTTAAGAAAGCTAAAAAATGAATCAATACCATATGAAAAATATGAAAAACATATAAAGTCAATGTACAACATTAGTGATTCATTTTTATTCAGAATAAAAATGAAAATATACAAAGTATTTAGTGGTTAATTATCGTTTCATATAGCCGGAGGAGCTATGAGTAGAAGTAGAAGAGAAAACAAGTGGCTTGAGATTATGGATAGCGCAAAATCTCAGCATAATCTTATTGCATCTCTGATAAACGGAAAGTCCATTGCTTATATAGACATACCGATACATTTTAATGTTGGGGATCTTCTTATATACCTTGGAACGGAAGAATTTTTTAAAGAACATGATATTAATGTTATATATCGTAGTGGTTGTAAAAATTTAGATTTTAAGAAGATTAAAGAAGCTGATGTCATAGTTTTACACGGTGGCGGCAACTTTGGAGATCTTTATAAAGTTCACCAAAATCTAAGAGAAAATATCATATCTAAATTCCCTACTAAAAGAATTATATGTCTTCCACAAACAATATTTTTTGAAGATATATCAAATGAGGAGTCTAGCGCCAAAATTTTTTCTAAACATAAAGATTTCCACTTTATTACTCGCGATGAAAGAAGTTACGAAATATCGAAAAAATTCACAAATAACTATCATTTGCTTCCTGATATGGCTCATAGTCTTCATCCGATGATCGAAAAAGAAGAACTTTGTGATGAACTTCCTCAACAACGACGAATTTTAAATCTGATTAGAAAGGATATTGAGTCAAAAAATAATGACTTGAGACTACAAAAAAAAGGGTTTGACTGGGATGATCTTATTTCAATTTCAGATATTAATATCAAGAAAAAGTATTCATCGCTAGAAAAGTGGAAATTTAAACAAAAGAAAGCTAATGACCTTTGGTATAGACTATCAAAAGAGATAGTCTTTCGTTCAGAGAATTACTTTCATATGCATAATGAAGTTCATACTGATAGACTACACGGACTGATTTTTTCATGCTTATTAGGAAAGAATATACATCTCTTTGATAATTCCTATGGTAAAAACACATCTTATTACAATAAGTGGCTTTTTGGCCTCCCTAATATAACTGTTTGTTCTAATAGTAAATAGAATTAAGGAGTATAGTTAATTACTTGATCAACTATACTCCTACATTTAATTTTTATCAGAATATATATCATAGTGTTCTTTCAAAAATTTAAAATCCTTCTCGTTCCAATTAATACTCTTACAAGAAAGCTCTTTATTAAATGAACGCAGAAGTCTATTTAGATTTTGATGCTTCCAGTCACCAGAAGTTTCAAAACGACACTTATCAAAATCGATAATCCATACCTTATCTTTGTCGTCGATCAAGATATTGTGGATATTCAAATCAGTATGGTTAACGCCAACCTGATGCATCTTGGCAATTTCTTTCCCTATTTTCTGATACATTTCTACCGATAAAGACTGTTCTTGCAAGATACTAACCAGATCTCTGGCGTTTGGGATTCGCTCACTTAATAAATCAGCTTGATAGAAGAGTCCTGACTTTACGGCTCTTGCTGCAATAGGACGAGGAACGTGCACCCCAGCCTCAATTAGCGCCAACAAAAGCTGAAACTCTTGCGCACAACGGGTGTTATCCCAGCCAGAGAACCAATAATGATCGTTAACTAACTTCCCAAACAAACCGCCACGACGGTAATGACGTAGTGCCGCTTGCATGTTCTCTAGTTGGATAAACCATGTCGTGCCTCGCCCCGTCGCACTGCCAACCACCTTGTCGGAGGACTGCCAGTATTCCTCATCAAATATCGGTTGGCTAGGGTCTGTAATGATCTCGTCATCAAACCAGATCACTTGGTTGTTGTTTTTATACTGTCGAGTCATACGCTCACCCTCTAGCCTAAATACCGGCTGGCTAATATATACAACCAAGTAAATGCAGCAAACGCCAAAGCAACCATAACGGCAGCAGAGCCTATATCTTTAGCTCGACCACTGAGTTCATGCCGTTCAATACCGATACGATCCACTACCGCCTCAATCGCTGAGTTTACAAGCTCTACAATCAAGACTAATACCACGACCCCGATCATTAAGATACGCTCAACCATGCCGACATCCACTAGCCAAGCCAAAATCACGGCGATACTCAACAGAGCCAACTCTTGTCGAATGGCAGCTTCATGCTTAAAAGCCGCTTTTAATCCTTGGATCGAATAACCCGTCGCTTTAACGATGCGCTTTAGTCCGGTATTACCCGGCTTGCCAGATTCTTGCGATTGATGTGGTGTTGTCTTTGACATTGCAGAACACTTATCAGTACTTAGCTATATTCGAGCCGTGTATTTTACATTTATTGGGGATGTCTGCATAATTTACCTGCCTCTATTCATCGAATCAGACAATAATTATGTTCACTTCTGCCCCATCGTCACTATGCGTCTTGCGTTTATCCGCTATCGGAGACGTTTGCAATACTATCGCCAGCATTCAAGCTATTCAGAAACACTGGCCTTCGACCCAGATTACTTGGATAACGGGTAAACTTGAAGCCCAGTTATTAGCCGCCATCGATGGTGTAGAAGTGATTGTTTTTGATAAAAAAGCGGGACTTGATGGCTACAAATCACTTTGGCGACAGCTGAAAGGCAGAGAGTTTGATGCGCTATTGCATATGCAGTACGCGATTCGAGCGAGTGTCGCAACGTTGGGCATTAAAGCAAAATACAAACTTGGTTTCTCTTCTGATAGAAGCCAGGACTTTCAAACACTATTTACCAATGTCAAAGTGCCTTCCCCGCAATCTCTGCATGTCGCAGATGGCTTAATGGCCTTTGCCCATCAAATTGGGGTACCAAAGGCAGAACTAGACTGGGTACTTTCTTATTCAGACCACGACCAAGCTTGGGCAGAGTCTCATATTTCTCGTAGTAAACCTAACCTGCTGATTGTGCCTGGTGCGAGCAAAGCTTATAAAAACTGGAACTCGGAAGGTTATGTGGATGTGATTCATCACGCCAGAGAAAAAGGCTGGAACGTGATTCTGGCAGGCAGCCCTGCTCAGGTAGAATTGGACTTGGCAGAGGCCATTCAATCTCGCTTGGAAGAACCGTGTCTAAATTTAGTTGGACAAAGTTCAATTCTGCAAATGCTTGCGTTAATAGATAAGGTTGAAATGGTCATCGCCCCCGATACCGGACCAGCACACATGGCGAATGCAATGAAAACACCAATCATCGGGCTCTATGCACACCATAATCCGCTGCGAGTGGGACCTTACCGTTATCTAAAATACGTTGTCTCAGTGTATGAAGAAACAATCTTTGCGGAAACAGGCAAAAACAGTCACGAGTTAAGCTGGCGAACTCGCGCTAAAGATGAAACGGCAATGAACCGCATTACCAGCACTCAAGTAATGAGCATGTTCGATCAAGTCTTAGAAGATTTGTATCCTCAATACCAGTAAACTTACTGTCTTGATTTGTTAAGAAGGAAATGACCTTGTCCAAACCAACCTTAGCCGTTGCCTTAATTGTAAAAAATGAAGAGAAGCACTTACAAGCTTGTCTAGACACAGTAAAAGATTGGGTCGATGAGATTGTCCTTCTAGACTCGGGCAGCACTGATCGCACTGAAGAAATCGCCCGACAATACACAGATAAGTTTTACACCAACCTAGATTGGCCAGGTTTCGGTAAACAACGCCAACTTGCGCAGCAATACGTTACGGCAGACTACGTTTTGTGGCTTGATGCGGACGAACAAGTCACTCCAGAGCTAAAAGAAAGTATCTTACATGCGGTATCAGCCAATAAGCCGAACGTTTTGTACAAACTTAATCGACTAAGCTCAGCGTTTGGTAAGTTCATCTACCATTCTGGTTGGTCTCCAGACTGGATTGTGCGCTTATATCGCACCGAATATACACAATATAATGATTCGCTCGTTCATGAAAAAGTTGATGAGAAAAACTATCAAACTGAAAAACTGGATGGTCGACTGCATCACTACACTTACGAGCACCTTCATCATTACATCAATAAAACCACTGGCTACCTCAAGGCCTGGACGGATGAACGTGAAGGTAAAAAGAAAGCAGGTTTAACGACCGCTATCGTTCACGCTCTTGCTAGCTTTTTGAAGATGTATGTTCTCAAACGAGGCTTCCTTGATGGCAAACATGGCTTCATTCTAGCTTGGCTAAGCATGCACTCTACTTTTGTAAAATATATCGATCTCTACTTACGTGAACAGGCAAAAAAATCATGAAAACGACTTTAATTATCACCACTTACAACTGGAAAGAAGCATTAAAAGCGGTGTTAGAAAGCGTGAAACGTCAAACCGTTTTGCCTGATGAAGTCATCGTTGCAGATGACGGTTCTCGAGACGATACCAAAGCAATGATCGACCAACTGCGTGACGGCTTTCCGGTTCCACTTATTCATAGCTGGCAGGAAGATAATGGCTTTCGTGCTGCGATGAGCCGCAACCGTGCCATCGCAAAATCCTCTGGTCGTTATATCATAATTATTGATGGTGACATGGTGCTATCACCATCATTTATTGAATCACATAAACGCGTCGCAAAGCCAAATTGGTTTGTGCAGGGTGGACGTGTGCTAACAGATGAAAACTGCAGTAAAGCGATTATGGAAAGCAGCCTAGTACCTTCTATTTTTAGCAAAGGTATTCGCAATCGCAAGAACTGTATCACCAATATACTGCTATCAAAATGGTTCTCGCGTAAACGTAATAATGCTAATTCAACACGCAGCTGTAATATGGCATTCTGGAGAGAGGATGCACTTGAGGTCAATGGCTTCAACCAAGATTTTGTCGGCTGGGGACGTGAAGATAGCGAGTTTGTTCACCGTATGTTGAATGCGGGCAAGTCACGTCTTTACCTAAAATTCGCAGGTGTAGGCTACCACTTGTACCACGTAGAAAACTCGCGCGCGTCACTCGGACAAAATGACGAGATTTTAGAAAACACCATTAAAAACAAGCTTAAACGCTGTGAGAATGGTGTTGATCAATTTCTAGAAGCTTAAGATTATAAAAAGGGGCGTTTCGCCCCTTTTTTATTGTTGCTGAGATAAAGCGAAGTACTTATCGGCAACCATCAATGAGATCAAACGCTCTTTACGTTTATCTTTGAACTGCTCAACCCACTGATGCGCATTTTCAATGATCGCTAATGCTTCTTGCTCATTCGCTAGGTAATAATCCATCTTTTCGGGCAAATCCGAATAGTCATCCTTCACTTCAACATAGTGGACGCCTGCCTCTAACTTACCTTCCATAAACCAAGTCTCATATTTTGGCTTTGACATAATAACCAAGGAGTTAGACGACATAGCCCACTTAAGGTTGGTGGCCACATCATTGCCTTCTATACAGAGCAAAAACTTATACTGCAGTTGCTCTTCAATACTCATAAAGCCCTTTTCCCATGGTTTCCCTTCTACCGGGCGGGTCTGGCCAATATTGCATTGCGGATGGTTGTAAAACGCATGAATCACCTTTTTACGATGCGGCTGAAAACCCACGCCGCGCCACGCTACCATGTCCTTTTTATCTTGATAGCGAACAGGATCATCAATAAATTTAAAATGACGAACTTGATTAAGTTTCAACACCACTGAATTTTGGTTGTTACCAAAAATAGGGCGGCTTTTTATAAAGCTCGGTACATTGGGGATGTGTGTAACATCGCCGTTGATGTAGTTAAACGCAAAACTGGAAGGGAAATAGCGTACAACTTGGCGAAGATCGAAAAAATACGTCCAGCCTTTCGTTTTTTTGAATGTATCGATGGTCGAGTAACTTTGTTCTCGGATATCAACTGAAAACGGCGTTTCACACTTATTGTAATAGTTCACCCGCTCAAGACAGCATTGCTGCTCTGCTTCGGTCAGATTCGAAAGTAAACGCTTGGCTTGTGCTCGATATACAAAGCGAGGGATAAGTATCGAGAGAGCGTTTGAGAAATAATAAGGGAACTTACTGTCTTTCATTCAGTTTTTCCCCAATCGCGATGGCTACTGGCTTGGGAACGAATTGTTCGATACTTCCGCCATGAATCGCTACTTCTCTCACGATAGTCGACGATAAAAACGCAAACTCTTCTTCAGGAGTTAAAAATACGCTCTCGATTCCTGGTAATAGCTTTCGGTACATGTTGGTCAGTCCAAACTCGTATTCAAAGTCTACCGTTGTTCGTAAACCACGAATAAGAACCTTAGCTTTCTCATCTCTCGCGAAATCCACTAATAACCCGGAGAACCCCTTTACCGTCACACCAGGTAAATGCGCTACAACGTCCTGCATCAGTGCAACGCGCTCTTCCAATGAAAACATAGTGTTCTTCGATGGGCTTGCGGCTACGCCAATCACAACCTCATCAAACATTTCGTGAGTACGTTCTATTAGATTGAGGTGACCATTAGTCACTGGATCAAAAGTGCCCGGATAAATGACTTTCATATAATTTACTAAGTTATTCGAAACTGATTGAATTATTGAGGCTCGAACGCAAGATTACAACAACTTAAGCTCGATATTAGCTCGTCTTACTTCTGACACTCACTACAAAAGAAGGTATTACGCTGCCCTATTTTTAGCTCTTGAAGTCGTTCGCCGCATGCTGGGCATGGCTCTCCGGCTTTTCCGTAAACCAATAACTCTTGTGCGAAGTAACCCGGCTTTCCATCGGCTTGCGCAAAGTCTTTCAGCGTAGTCCCACCTTGCGTAATGGCAATCTCAAGTGTCATTTTGATATTTTCAACAAGTACCCCCCACTCTTGAGAAGTAAGCTTACCTGCGGGCCTTGAAGGGTGAATTCGAGATTTAAACAACGACTCATTCGCGTAGATGTTCCCAACACCAACCACGACTTTGTTGTCCATGATGAACTGCTTGACGGCGACACGCTTATTTTTAGCTTTCTCCGCTACATATTCCGCATTGAACTCTTCAGTTAAAGGCTCAGGCCCCATGTTTGCTAGCACAGCATGTGACTCGCCAGGAGCACACCACAGCCATGCCCCAAAACGACGCGGATCGTTATAACGCAGTATTTTTCCACTGCTTAGTTTGAGATCCACATGATCGTGCTTTGCTGGCGGAAAGTCAGCATCTAGGACACGTAAAGACCCAGACATGCCCAAGTGAACAATGGCTGTACCTGTGTTTGTCTCGATCAGTAAGTATTTCGCACGACGGCTAATTGCACGGATCACCTGCCCTTCCAATTTTTTAAGCTCTGTAGGAATATCCCAGCGCAATTTAGGCGTTCGAAAAGTAAACGACTGGATCGTTTGTCCAACCATGTGGGGGCTAATCCCCATACGGCTGACTTCAACTTCTGGCAACTCAGGCATTAGATTCTCCAATTCACCGGCTAATAGTTCTCGCTGCTAGCATAATCGAAAAGAAAAACGATAAATAGGGAAGCTTATTAGGGGTATAGGCGAAAAAAGGCTCTACTCTGGCATAAGGTAGTTTTCATCGACGGAGATAGCGACCCATTTGTCTTGCCAGGTTTTAAATAGCCAAAAATCAGGTAAACGAAAGAAAGTCACCCGCTGCGGCTCTTCGAGATCCTGATACCAAACTTCTACCGTTTCAGGTACCGCCAGGTTAGGTTTTAAATGATCGTACTGTTCTGAGGTGAGCTCGGTCCCTTCCAATGATTGCCAGCGTGATACAAGTTCACTGATCGGTGCATCAACTTTGATGTTGGATTGCCACCGTCCATCATGCAGCTCGAACTCCCAGCCACTATAGTACAAAGACTCCACCGTATAGTCGGAGCGAAGTACATTTGGGTAAGGGTCTGCTTGATCTGTTAATAGGTAAGTTTTGATCCACATCGGCGCATTTAAGATCACTATAAATGCGATAATGCCCAGAATAAGAATATTGTTCCATCGGCGGCGACGAGCCGGACTCACACGCATAACCATCTCTACTCTCTTATCGTTATGAGTAAATTACCAAAGAGTATTGAGCTTGACTAGAACAACGGTGTGCAAGTGTGTAGGGAAGTTGTAACTAAGCGGCAGAGAGCGATCAATCAAAAATTCGAGTATAGAGTCGGACCAGTAAAATAACTTCAGCAGTACTTTACAATCCGATGACGTACTGAACACTTTATCTTCAGCACTTTTATTCAGGTAATAAAAAACCCAACTCGAAAGTTGGGTTTTTCAATTCATCAAAGAGACTGAAACCAATTATTTGATTTTTGCTTCTTTGTACATAACGTGCTGGCGAACTACTGGATCAAACTTTTTGATCTCAAATTTGCCTGGCATGTTACGCTTGTTCTTATCAGTTGTGTAGAAGTGGCCTGTACCTGCAGAAGATACTAGACGGATTTTCTCACGAACGCCTTTCTTTGCCATTGCTTATTTCCTCTTAAACGTTTTCGCCACGTGCACGCATGTCTGCAAGAACAGTATCAATACCTTTCTTGTCGATGATGCGCATACCTTTAGCAGATAGACGTAGTTTAACAAAACGTTTTTCGCTCTCTACCCAGAAACGATGAGTTTGTAGGTTCGGCAGAAAACGACGCTTAGTAGCATTTCGTGCGTGTGAACGGTTGTTACCCGTTACTGGACGCTTACCAGTTACTTGGCATACTCGTGACATGAATGTCTTCTCCAAAATCGTTTCAGCTCGATATCAACCTTGGTGGCCGAACCTCTCTATCTCTCGAAAAGAAGTTAGAGGTTAAGAACCGCTATGGAAAATCCATACAAGGCTATCAAAGGTCGCGCATTATACTAACTTGATATGCATTGCTCAAGACCCGAACAGATCCTTTTTACAGGTTTTCGTGATCTTTTTTTAGACAGCAGATTTTTTTAGCAGTCCAAGCTGAATTCAGTTAAAAATTTAGTGGCGTGGATGATAGCAGATTTTTAGCAACTAACAACCTAAAAAACGCACAGTTATATCCAGCCTCTTTCAGCAAAAGAGACACTTTCCCCATCTCCGATGACGAAATGGTCCAAAATACGAATATCCACCAATGCTAATGCGTCGGTGAGACGCCTTGTAATCCTTCTGTCAGCTTGGCTCGGCTCAGCGACGCCTGAAGGATGATTGTGCGCTAGAATCAAAGCCGCCGCGTTATGATGCAGAGCACGCTTGACGACTTCTCTCGGATACACCGACGCTGCATCCAACGTTCCTTCAAATAAAATTTCATCTTTTATCACTCGGTGCTGGTTATCGAGAAAAAGAATATAAAAAGCCTCTCTTTGCCGATCCCTTAAAATAGAAGACAGATATAACTTAGTTTGGTCGGGGCTGGTTAAGGCATCACCACGCTTTAGCGTCTCCGCCAAGTAACGTTGTGTCATTTCTAGTACCGCTTGCAACTGAACATACTTGGCTTGCCCCAATCCTTTGTGACGACAAAACTCTTCTTCTGATGCTGAAAATAGTTGTCTGAGCGAACCAAAGTCTTGAATAAGGAAGTCTGCAAGCTCAATCACGTTCATTCCGCGGGTGCCTGTGCGCAAGAAGATGGCCAGTAGCTCAGCATCGGTCAAAGCTTGCGGCCCTCGTTGCAGTAGCTTCTCTCTGGGCATGGACTCATTTGGCAAAGCTTTCAGTATCATCTGATGTCTCTTTATATGGAAAGTGTCCCTATTCCACAAAACAAAAAGCGAAAGTCGAGTATGACTTTCGCTTTCTTCGTACCATCAGTGCTTTCCATGCAACTTAACAGTTCATCAGAGTTTAAAGTTGCCAACCAAGCCGTGAATTTCCGTTCCAGACTGTGATAGCTGCGTGCTGATTGACTCGGCATGCTGCAACGTCTCATTAATGTTGTTCACGATCTGTTGAATAGCTACTAAGTTTTGGTTGATGTCTTCTGCAACCGCGCTTTGTTCTTCTGCGGCAGACGCGGTTTGAATACCCATATCTCGAATTGTTCCGATAGAATGATGAACACCAGAAAGAGATTGCTGAATGAGCGCCGATTCTTCAACCGTTTTGACACCTCGTTTTTGGCTCACCGACATCGTACTGACCGCTCTTGACACACCATTTTGTAGCTGCTTGAGCATGTCGCCAATTTCATGAGTACTATTTTGCGTACGACTGGCTAACGAGCGCACTTCATCCGCAACGACGGCAAACCCTCGACCTTGCTCACCGGCTCTAGCCGCTTCAATCGCCGCATTTAGGGCCAACAAATTCGTTTGCTCGGCTATCTCGCCAATCACATCCAGCACTTTGGTTATTTTTTCGGTCTGTAAACTCAACTCAGAAATTGCATCTGACGTGCTGTCTATCTCCGTCACGAGTTCGGTAATGCCTTCTATTGCTTGCTCGACCTCATGCTGAGCGGCGGTGACTTGACTGTTGGCATCGTCAATTGCCTGCGCGGTCGCATTAGTATTGCTGGCTACTTCTTTGGCAGTCATGCTCATTTGCGTCACTGCCGTCACGACTTTGTCCGTCTCTAAACAGTGATCCTGCATTTGACCGCTCGCTTGGCTGGTCTGAGTGTTCAGGCTTTGGGAAACGGTCTGTACTGTCGTCGCAGAGCGATGAATGTCCTGCATCAGTGGGTGCAGCTTATCCATAAACTCATTAAACGCGGCCGCCACTTCACCGACTTCATCCTGACTTTCGACTTTTAAACGAGCCGTTAAGTCACCGCCGCCTGCGGCAACATCTTTTAATGAAGCCGCGACATGTTGTAATGGCTGAATACCTTTAGACACCACGATACTGGTGAGAACACTGGTAATGATCAATCCAATAGCGGAAATCAACACGGCAGATAATGTATGCTCTTTTAGCTCTTGAGTCTTTAACTCTCTGTGCATCGCAACTTGCTGGTCGATGTCATCAATATAAACGCCAGTACCTAAAACCCAGTCCCATTTCGATAGATATTCTGCATAGCCCAACTTAGGAGCTTGTGCGTCAATGGTCGGTTTGTGCCACGAGAAATAGAGGAACCCATCCCCTTTTTGAGAAGCGTCAATCAAGCCCGCAATAACTGCGACCCCATTTTCATCTTTTAAGTCGTAAAGGTTTTTACCCTCTAATGCAGGTTTGATAGCGTGCAACGTATTCACACCTTGAGAGTCGTAGGCAAAAAAGTAACCATCGCTTTCAAAGCGCATGGCTTTCAGAATTTCTTTTGCTGCCTCTTTATTACTTCCATTTACATCCGTGTCGTATAACGGTTTTATCGCCGTCACGCCCATCATCATATAGGCTTGTAACTCTTTCTTTTTCGTTTCGATGAGCTCTTGCCTGTCTCTTGCCAGCTCCGCCTCCAAACTTTTACTGCTGTTGATGTAATACACCACTGAGATCAATGTAGTGATCAACAACAGCGGAATTAGGGTTATCAGCAGCAATTTGTTTCGACTTTTCAACACCATGGTTTCCACTACCTCTTTTTCTTTTCAGACTTGCAAACTCCGCGCAACTTGTCTGTGAGGTAGGCGAGAATTTTCCCTTCCTCGGTCAGATTAATACTCTGGAGTTTGATGTGAATTATCTTCTCGTTATATATGCTCGGGCGGTCAGACTTTGAATTGTGTTAAAATCCGGTCATCAAATTGGAGATCTCACATGCAAACACTAGCAGGAAAGAAAATTCTACTCGGCATCAGTGGCGGTATTGCCGCGTATAAATGTGCGGAGCTAACCCGTCGCCTCATAGAGAGAGGAGCGCAAGTTCAAGTTGTAATGACGAAAGCCGCAAAAGAGTTCATTACCCCTTTAACCATGCAAGCCGTTTCGGGCCGTCCTGTCTCGGACAGTTTACTAGACCCAGCAGCGGAAGCCTCTATGGGCCATATTGAATTGGCCAAATGGGCAGATTTAGTGCTATTAGCGCCCGCGACCGCGGACTTAATCGCGCGCATGTCCGCAGGCATGGGGAACGATTTACTTACTACGCTCGTGCTCGCGACGGATTCCCCTGTTGCTGTTTCTCCTGCGATGAATCAACAGATGTATCGCAATATCGCAACCCAAGAGAACATCGCTACGTTAGCGCGTCGTGGTATGCACATCTGGGGCCCTGCGGCAGGAAAGCAAGCCTGTGGTGATGTAGGACCAGGTCGAATGCTGGAACCAATGCAGCTAGTACATCTATGTGAACAGTTCTTTCAACCAAAATTGCTAGAAGGTAAGTCGATACTCATTACCGCCGGACCAACTCGCGAAGCGATTGATCCAGTGCGTTACATTACGAACCATAGCTCCGGGAAAATGGGCTATGCATTGGCGAGCGCCGCAGCGCAGATGGGAGCAAAAGTCACCCTCGTGAGCGGTCCTGTCAGTTTAAATACGCCCGTAGGTGTTGAGCGCATTAATGTTTCCAGTGCACAAGAGATGCACGAAGCCGTTATGACACATGCAAACAGGCATGATGCGTTTATTAGCTGCGCTGCCGTTGCCGACTACCGCCCACAAACGATCGCGTCTCAAAAGTTGAAAAAGACAGAAGACAACGACGAAATGGTCATTAATATGGTTAAAAATCCTGATATTGTTGCATCTGTGGCAGCAATGACGGAGAAGCGTCCGTTTACCGTCGGTTTTGCGGCTGAAACCAATGATGTAGAGACCTACGCTCGAGGCAAGTTAACAAAGAAAAACCTCGATATGATCTGTGCAAACGACGTTTCGGTTGCAGGGCAAGGATTTAATAGCAACGACAACGCAATTACCCTTTACTGGCCTGAAGGTGAACTTGCGCTCGCTTTAGAATCAAAAGAAGCATTGAGCTTTAAAATTCTCGAAAAAATGCATCAATTGATGTAACTAACGTTTGAAAACCCTGCCAATTTTTTACAAAAGCTGGCATAAATTTGGTACAAAAATGACAACTAAGGGTGTTAAATCTCCCATTCCACCCTTAGTGGTCTAGTTTGAGGCGAAATAGCGTCTTATAATCCCCTCCGCTCAACTTTGTATTTTGAAAGGAAGTAACTAATGGCCGGCAGTAAAAAATCCAACCGTCGTGAAGAGATCTTACAAGCATTGGCAGAAATGCTTGAATCAACAGATGGCGCTTCACGCATTACTACGGCAAAACTGGCCAAGCAAGTCGGCGTTTCAGAAGCCGCGCTGTATCGTCATTTCCCAAGTAAAGCGCGCATGTTCGAAGGGTTGATTGAGTTCATTGAAGAGGCCTTGATGACACGTATCAACCGTATTCTAGACGACGAAAAAGATACACTAGAGCGTATTCGTATGGTGATGCACCTTATTTTGGCGTTCTCTGAACGTAACCCAGGTCTGACACGCATTTTGTCGGGTCATGCTCTAATGTTTGAAAATGAACGTCTACGTGAACGCATCAATCAACTCTTTGAGCGTATAGAAACACAATTGCGCCAAATCCTGCGTGAACGTAAGATTCGTGAAGGGAAGTCTTTCCCTGTCGAAGAGCGCATCCTAGCCGCGCAAATTCTGGGACAAGTTGAGGGGAGCCTAAACCGCTTTGTGCGTAGCGACTTTAAATACCAGCCGACTGCAAACTTTGACGAGTACTGGGCGCTTTTGAGTGCACAAATAAAGTAAAAGACTATGAGTAAAGACAAATACACGCAGCCCGAGTTTTCTCTTTCACTTCTTCACCCTCGTAACTGGGGCGTATGGCTTGGTTTTGGTCTGTTGGCCATCCTCGTCAATATTCTTCCTTATCGGCTGCTGCTTTCATTAGGTCGTTCACTCGGTAAACTTGGCATGCGCTACGGTAAAAAGCGTGTCCACGTTGCTCAGCGTAACTTAGAATTGGCCTTTCCAGACAAAACACCTGAAGAGATTCAACATATTGTTGAAGAGAACTTCAAAAATACTGGTATGGCACTGATAGAAACCGGAATCACTTGGTTCTGGCCGACTTGGCGCTTTAAAAACCTGATCGTCGAGAAAGATCTCGGCGCACTGCGTGAAAAAGCCAAAGAAGGTAAAGGCGTCCTACTTTGTTGTGTCCATGCTCTAAATCTAGAGATCACTGCGCGTGCTTTCGCCGTGTTAGGCGTGGCCGGGTACGGCGCGTTTCGTCCGCATAATAATCCTGCTTATAACTTTATCCAGTATTGGGGACGAACACATAACGGCAATAAACTGATTGATCGTAAAGATGTAAAAAAGATGATTCGTGTTTTACGCAGCGGTGAGCGTCTGTTCTATTTACCGGATCACGATTACGGTCGCAAAAAATCAGTATTTGTGCCCTTCTTTGCCGTAGACGATGCGTGTACGACAACAGGCACGAGCATTCTGGCGTATACCTCAAAATGTGCGATCATCCCAGGCTCAGGGTTTCGCAATGACGAAGGAAAATACGACATCATCGCCGATAAGTGCATTGAAGCCGATTATCCACAAAAAGACGAAGTCGCCGCTGCCGCTTATATGAACAAGTATGTGGAAGAAGTCATTCTACGCGCTCCAGAGCAATGGATGTGGCTCCATAAACGCTATAAAACCATGCAAGATGAGCATGTCGAGAAAGGCATTCGCTATAAGTAAGTGGTCAAGGCGATAAATCCAAAAACAAAAAAGGGCAGATGAATATCCATCTGCCCTTTTTACTTTTTCAGAAAAAGTAACGAATTAAATGCCGTATTCTGCGCGGTACGCTTTGACTGCTTCTAGATGCTCTTTGTCTGTGCCTTTCTCTTCAAGGAAAGTCACAAGGTCAGTCAGGCTAACGATCGAGATGATTGCACAACCAAAATCACGCTCCACTTCTTGGATCGCAGACAACTCACCTTTGCCTTTTTCTTGGCGGTCAATCGCAACCAACACACCAGCAAGGTCTGCGCCATTTGCTTGAATGATTTCCATCGATTCACGAATCGCAGTACCTGCTGTGATTACGTCATCTACTAGCATGATACGGCCTTCAAGCGCAGAGCCTACAAGCTTACCGCCTTCGCCGTGATCTTTCGCTTCTTTACGGTTGAAGCAGTAAGGCGTGTCGATATCGTGGTGATCCGCCAGCGCGACTGCTGTTGTCGTCGCGATTGGGATACCTTTGTACGCCGGGCCAAACAGCACATCAAACTCAATGCCAGAATCAGCGAGCGCGGCTGCGTAAAAACGACCAAGACGCGCTAGGTCACGACCAGTATTGAAAAGACCAGCGTTAAAGAAGTACGGGCTTTTACGGCCAGATTTCAAAGTAAACTCACCAAACTTAAGAACTTCTTTCTCAAGTGCAAACTCAATAAATTCACGCTGGTATGCTTTCATTATTTTCTCTCTATATCCTTGGTTTCTTGTGTCTCTTCTCGACAATCATTCATTTATCTATTGTCGAGATAAAAAAATAGCCCCCATAATGGGAGCTATCTAAATCAATTGGCTAACGCCGCCTTCTGCGCTGCGACAATTTCCGTAATGCCGACTTTCGCCGACTCGAGCAATGCCATCAGCTGTTCGTGACTGAACGGTTCACCTTCTGCGGTGCCCTGAATTTCAATCATCTTACCTTCTTCGGTCATTACTACGTTCATGTCTGTGTCTGCCGCTGAATCTTCAACGTATTCAAGATCACACAATACTTCATCGCCTAGCAAGCCGACAGAAACTGCCGCTACGTGGCCTTTCATTGGATTCGCTTTTAGCTTGCCGCTATCTACTAGGTGTTGGAATGCATCGGCCATTGCAACACTTGCGCCGCTGATGGATGCAGTACGCGTACCACCGTCAGCTTGGATAACGTCACAGTCAACGGTGATCATGAACTCACCCATGGCTTTTAGATCGACAACTGCACGTAGGCTTCGCGCGATAAGACGCTGAATTTCCATCGTACGGCCGCCTTGCTTTCCACTTGCCGCTTCACGACGAGTACGAGAATGTGTTGCTCGAGGTAGCATGCCGTATTCAGCTGTAACCCAGCCTTTACCTTGACCTTTTAGCCAACGTGGCACAGATTCTTCGACGGTCGCATTACACAACACTTTGGTGTTACCGAACTCAACTAGCACTGACCCTTCAGCGTAAGCTGTGTAGTTACGAGTAATTTTGATAGGGCGAACTTGATCCGCCTTGCGATCGTTTGGACGCATGGGCATCTACCTTAAATATGAGGAGAAGACGATTTGGTTGGGCGAAGATTATAACGGAATCGATTCCGGATTCATAGGTTACGCCGCTGGCACAACATAAACAATCCATACATCCCGCGCACCTATCGACGCAGCGTGATACACTCTTGAAGTAATTTTCAAAAAATGAAGACAGGAAAATTCGATGATTTACAGTATGACAGCGTATGCACGCAAAGAAGTAAAAGGCGATTGGGGTTCTGCGGTATGGGAAATCCGCAGCGTGAACCAGCGTTATTTAGAAACATACTTCCGCATGCCAGAACAATTTCGCGGGTTAGAGCCCGTTTTACGTGAGCGCTTTCGTAAGCGCTTAGCGCGAGGCAAAGTAGAATGTAATCTGCGTTTTGAAGCAAACCCTGCCGCAAAAGGTGAGCTTAGCATCAATGAAGCGCTTGCTAGCCAGGTAATTAAAGCCGCTGAACAAGTCATGCACATGACTGGTGAACTGAGCCGAATCAATCCATTTCAAGTCATGCAATGGCCGGGGGTAATGGAAACGCCAGAGCAAGACATGGATGCGGTAAATAAAGTGCTACTAGAAGCGTTTGATGGCGCAATGGATGAATTTATTGAAGCGCGCGCTCGTGAAGGCGAGAACATGAAGGCGCTGATTGAGCAACGCCTAGAAGCGATCACATCAGAAGTTGTGAAAGTGCGCGCACGCATGCCAGAAATACTAGAGTGGCAACGTGAGCGTCTGTTCTCTAAATTTGAAGATGCGAAAGTAGAGCTAGACCCATCTCGCGTTGAGCAAGAGCTTATCCTTCTGGCACAGAAATCAGACGTAGCAGAAGAGCTAGACCGTCTTGATTCTCACGTAAAAGAAACCACAAACATTCTGAAAAAAGGTGGCGCAGTCGGTCGTCGTCTGGACTTCATGATGCAAGAGTTCAACCGTGAATCGAACACGCTAGCGTCGAAATCCATCAGCACCGACATCACCGCATCGGGCGTTGAACTGAAAGTTCTAATTGAACAGATGCGTGAGCAGATCCAGAATATTGAATGATTTCCACACGCCTCCATATTGTTATTTAAAGCATTTAATATCAAAAACTTAACTATAATAAAATTCCATACAGGTCCATAGAGAACCACCTTTAACCACCACCAACTGGTGGTTAAAGTGGTGGGTATGTTACACTACTATTAGATTATCATGGTGGGTAAAGTAAGGTTCTGCCGATTTAATGGGTGTGGAGTTAGGTTAGGATGTCTCAGTTAACAGTTAAGAAAGTGGAAGCATTAATTAAAACTAGTGGGGATAAAACAAAGCGCTATGGTGATGGTGGTGGTTTGTATTTGGTTGTTCCCCATTCTGGCTATCCTAGCTGGATGCTACGTTTCACATCTAACAAAAAGCGCCGCGAAATGACACTCGGCAAAGTCAGTGACATATCTTTGCGTGACGCCCGACTCCTAGCTGCCGAAAAAATGAAACAAGTCCGTGAAGGGTTTGATCCGCTCATACAACGCAAGCGCGCAGAGCAAGAAAAAATAAAAACCGTTAACGACTTATTTTCAGACTGGTATCCATCCCTAGAAAAACGTTTAAAGCACCCTAACATTCCTAAACGTGTCTTCTTAAAAGATATTGCCCCTCATATCGGCGATATCCCGCTTGAGCAAGTCAACGCTCGTGATATTCGTACCACTATTAATGCCATCACTGCTGCTGGAAAACCCGCAATTGCGAATGACGCTCTTAACTATTGTAAACAACTATTCAACCATGGAATGAAGCTCGACCTCATGCAAGGTAATCCTGCTTCTGCATTTACGGTTCGGGATGCTGGGGGTGTGGAAAAGAGCAGAGATAGAGCCTTAACTACCGAAGAACTCAAGCAGTTTTTTAATACCGCTAAACAAAAACCGACGAGCTTTACCCGTGACAACTATTTAGCATGCGCCTTACTAGTGTGCTTAGGTGTGCGTAAATCCGAGCTGTGCGAAGCCAGATGGGAAGAGTTTGATTTAGAAAAAGCAGTGTGGGAACTCCCAAAAGAACGCAGCAAAACCAATGTCGCTCTTACTATCCCTTTAGCGACACCAGTATTAGAGTGGCTTGAAGAACTGAAAGTGAGAAGCTTAGGCTCTGAGTATGTATTCCCTAGCCGCCGATCCAGTAAAAATCCACATATGGGGCCAGATACGCTTAATCGTGCGATTACCAAACTATTCGGGCATGAACCAGGTAAAAAGAAACAGCCGCCGAATCTTATGGGGGATATGCCTCACTTTACCATTCATGATCTACGCCGTACGTGCCGCACTTTATTGGCACAACAAGGCACTCCCGGCCATGTGGCCGAAAGGTGCTTGAATCACAAGTTAAAAGGTGTTGAAGGGATTTATGACCGACATGATTATTTCGAAGAGCGGAGAGATGCGTTAAATATGCTAGCCCTGCACATTTCTGAATTTGCAGCTCTTTAAACTATCGGTCCGATCGAGTCATATCTTCGTTTCTGCTATCTGAACTATAAGCAGAAAAGCAGTTAAGTTCATCAAAGATGAAGAGTGTTGTGGGCACGCAATTCAAACAGAAACTATCTGAACATCATTAACTTGCTCCAAGCGTAGATGGATTGGACTTTTTATGTGAAGCTAAAACACCTTTCCATCTGCAATAACTCCTTTATCTTGCGTATGGTTACCAGGTTACAGTTAAATATAATCTGTCAGTCTATCTTCGAACATAATCATAAAGCGATTCAGGGCTTGTAATCAGTTTCTGATGGGCATCGTCCACTTCTTGGAAGCATCCTGGATCGCTAAGAAGATCACTTTCCTTGCCGATTCATCCGTTGGGAACAGCTTACGTTTTTTTTTGGCTTTTCTAATCACACAGTTCAATGACTCGATAGCGTTGATCGTGTAGATCGCTCTCCTGATGTCCTCAGGGTAATTAAACAAATGTATTGAGGTTATCCCAGTGGGCTGTCCAGGAACGGCTGATTTGAGGGTATTTGACGTCCCATTTATCAGAGAACATTTCTAGCGCTAACAAGGCTTCATATTCGGTCTTGGTCTTGGGCTGGAATCGAGTCTGGTGCTTACGAACCAACTTGGGTTCAAAGTTCGCACCTCAGTCGCACAGCACATCAATAGGAACCTCGTCATCATCAGTGAGAATCGACTTAGATGAGTAGCCATTACGGGAGTTTGAGCCGAGTTTAGTAGCGTGCTTTTCGTAGCCAGGGTTATCATCAAGATCGGACTCTGTCATGATTGATTTGGCAGCTTTACGAGAAAAAGCTTCAAGTGCTTTCTTATCCATGTTGTTTATCCTTAGCCTTTTTAAGGCTTAAGCTTAGACAATTACACAGAAATCAGGACAGTCTCCGACTAATTAAAAGTCAACTACGCCAAGTTTCCGTTGCTTGACTCGTCTCCTTCTCTGCTATGCCAGCATATTCCATATGCTGGCATAGCAAGCACACAAGTAAGATGAGCAGCTCCGTAGCTTATTTTCCTTTAAGGATTCCAGCTCCATCGGTTGCTCTACAAACGTATATATCTTCCTTAAGTCCAGTTGCGGACTCGTATTTATTTTTAACGGCGAGTTTTAGACGCTCAACTAAATGCATAGGAACCAGAGCAACAACACAACCACCAAAACCACCGCCAGTCATTCGCACACCACCTTGGTCACCAATCGTATCTTTCACAATTTCAACTAAAGTATCGATTTCTTTAACTGTGATTTCAAAGTCATCACGCATTGAAACATGTGATTCCGCCATGAGTTCGCCCATACGCTTTATGTCGTGCGCACGAAGTGCTTGCGCCGCTTTAACAGTGCGGTCATTTTCTGTGATCACGTGGCGGGCTCGCTTCGCGACCATGTCATCCAGCTCAGACACTTTTTCATCAAACTGCTCAATAGTAACATCACGTAACGCTGCCACACCAAACGTGCGTGCCGCTTCTTCACATTGCTTACGACGCGTGTTGTATTCGCTGTCTACCAAGCCACGTTTTTTGTTCGAGTTGATTATTACAACCGCTATGTCCTCTGGCATCGGTACCGCTTCAGTTTCTAAACTACGGCAATCCAATAACATTGCGTGGTTTTCACGACCTTCTGCCGAAATCATTTGGTCCATGATACCGCAGTTACAACCAACGAACTCGTTCTCTGCTTGCTGACCATTTAGGGCTATTTCTGTTTGGCTGATTTCTAGATTAAACAGTACTTTAAACGTTTGCCCTATCACCACTTCCAATGCAGCCGATGAGCTTAAACCTGCTCCTTGCGGAACATTGCCACCAACCGCAATATCCGCTCCAGTAAATTGGTAACCGCGAGAAAGAAGACTTTTCACCACCCCGCGAATATAGTTTGCCCACATTTGGTTAGATTGGAAGACAATCTCTTGACTGATATCGAACTCATCAATTGCATTGCCATAATCCACGGATACCACGCGTACTAGGGTGTCTTCACGTTTCGCCGCAGCGACTATCGTTTGGTAATTGATTGCACATGGCAGCACAAAACCATCATTGTAGTCAGTATGCTCACCAATGAGGTTTACACGGCCAGGAGCTTGAATAATATGACTCGGTGCATAGCCCAGCAATTCTTCAAAAGAGTTTTCAACATTTTGGATTAAATCAGACATAGGTGGCGTTCTCTTAAGATATAAATTTGGGGTTGGGGAAGCACTTTGAGCCTCATATTTCATCGCAAGGCGGTACTCCCCATTTTGTTCGTTATCAATGGTTCTCGAGAGTTTATGACTCTTTATAATGCACATCACTTAAGTCGCGTAAACGTTGTGCAGCCTGTTCCGCTGTTAGGTCTCGTTGACTTTCTGCGAGCATTTCATACCCCACCATGAACTTGCGAACCGTGGCACTACGAAGTAGTGGTGGGTAGAACAGCGCATGTAATTGCCAATGGTCGATATCGGTGCCTTCTTCAAAGAATGGCGCATAGTGCCAACCCATCGAGTAAGGGAAAGAACATTGGAATAAATTGTCGTAACGACTCGTCAGCTTTTTGATAGCAACGGCAAGGTCATCACGTTGCTCATCAGTTAGCTCACTCATGCGGCGTATGTGTACTTTCGGAAGAAGCATGGTTTCGAACGGCCATGCAGCCCAGTACGGTACAACAGCAATCCAATATTCAGTTTCAACCACTGTACGTGAACCGTCTTTGAGTTCAGCTTGCACGTAATCAATCAGCAAGTTACTGCCATGCTCTTGATAGTACGTTTTTAAGTTTCGCTCTTTGCGCTCAATTTCGTTTGGTAAGAAACTATTTGCCCAGATTTGGCCGTGCGGGTGAGGTTGAGAACACCCCATCGTTTCACCTTTATTTTCGAATGCTTGAACCCAAATGTAGTCTTTGCCTAACTCTTCGATTTGATCATTCCATGTATCAATCACGCTGCGAATTTTATCAACTGGCAATTCCGGTAAGGTTTTGCTGTGATCAGGCGAGAAACAGATGACGCGGCTCAAACCACGCACACCCTGAGATTTGAAGAGCGGATTATCTGACTTAGGTGCATCTGGTGAGTCCACCATCAATGCTGCAAAATCATTTTGGAATACGTATGTACCTTGGTAATCTGGGTTAACATCCCCTGAAATACGCGCATTAGTTGGACAAAGGAAGCACTTTTCATCGTAGCTTGGTTGTTCGTTAATATCTGGTTTCTCATCAGCCCCACTCCAAGGACGTTTAGCACGATGAGGAGAGACCAAAACCCACTGCCCGGTTAATGGGTTGTAACGACGATGGGGATGTTCTACTGGGTTGAATTCAACATTTGACATATTACTTGCTCATCTTTTTTAGTCTGTATTCGATTTGGCACACACCAAACTCATCAATTTGTTTATAAGAAGTTTCGAGTACATTAATACCCGTCAGGATTACTCGATTGCCAATTCCACGTATCTGCCGTCATTTCAGCAATGCTGCGGGTAGCTTTCCAACCGAGCTCTCTTTGTGCTTTTGTAGTACTGGCCCAACATTCTGCAACATCTCCAGGGCGCCGAGGACAAATCTCGTAAGGGATTAGATGACCACATGCGGTTGAGAACGCTTCGACCATTTCAAGCACGCTCGAACCTTTGCCCGTGCCTAAGTTGTACACATGCAAGCCGGCTTTTTCGCCGACCGATTTCAGGGCAGCGATATGGCCTTCAGCCAAATCCATTACGTGGATGTAGTCACGCACACCAGTACCATCCGGTGTGGAATAGTCGCTACCGAATACCGACAATTTTTCGCGGCGACCAACCGCGACTTGAGCGATGAACGGCATCAAGTTGTTTGGAATCCCCTGTGGATCTTCGCCCATGGTGCCCGACGGGTGTGCGCCAACGGGGTTGAAGTAACGTAACAAAGTCACACTCCAATCCTGTTCAGCTTGAAACAGGTCACTCAAACACTCTTCCACCATGTATTTACTGCGACCATAGGGGTTAGTGGTTCCACCTGTTGGTGACTCTTCCGTAATAGGCACAACTTTAGGATCACCATAAACCGTTGCAGATGAGCTAAATACAATGCTTTTTACACCCGCTTTGCGCATACTGCGCACCAACACCAATGAACCATTAACGTTATTATCGTAATACTCCAATGGTTTTAAAACGGATTCTCCAACGGCTTTTAGACCAGCAAAATGAATCACAGCTTGAATATCATGTTTGTTAAATACTGAGTCTAAAAAGGCTTCATCTCGAATGTCGCCTTGATAGAAAGCTGGTTGCTGCCCTGTTAGTGCCTCTATACGATTTAATACCTCTATTTTGGAATTACATAGGTTGTCTACGATGATTGGTTCCATACCAGCTTTGATCATCTGCACACATGTGTGACTACCGATATACCCCATTCCGCCTGTGACAAGAACTGACATAAATACTTTTCCACCTTTCAACGTAAAAATCTCTAGATCAGGTATACCCGCATCATGCGCAATATTCGGGCATACCGATCTATCTACTTGCTGTCCGTTTTTAATGATTAAATAATTAGTGTGGTTTGATTACGGCATGTACATATCATTAAGCTTGGTTACCTGTTTGCTTTTCCTACGTTTCAATAAATAGTTAAAGGTCACACCAAGCATTAAGATAACACCGCAAAAACCATACACTTGCATGACCGTTGGGTCGCTTGAAACAAAACCTACGTCCGAAAACATCACATACGCTCCTAACACCATATAGAGAATGACCGCGGACGCTTCAAAGCGGAAAGACCATGGCGTCACGTCGATGCTTTCATTCACTGGCATCACATAATCCGTATCACGTGGCATAAAATGACCAATCGCAAACATCAATAAAGTACAAACTACAAATAAAATCGCTAATTGATGTAAGAAGTGGATTGGGGTGTCAAAGATTAATTGCATCGCAGCATAGGAGCTCACAAATATCGTTAGTGCAACTTTGGCTGCAATAGCTGGTACACGTTTTGAAATGTAACCAACGAACACGATGGTGAAGATAGGCACACTGAAAAAGCCAGCAACCATTTGTAAATATTGGAATAAACCTTCTGGTGCATATAGGATAAACGGTGCAATACAAACAGAGATAATGGCAATGATGACTCCAAATAGGCGCCCCTTACCGACTAACTCTTCATCGGACTTATCTTTACCAAATAATGGCTTATAAACGTTCAATGCAAATAGTGTCGTAGAACTGTTTAACACACCATTAAACGTACTTAATATGGCACCAAACATAACCGCAACAAAGAAGCCAACAAGAGGCTTGGGTAACACTTCATTCACTAAGCGCGTATACATTGTGTCGGGATTACCGGCATCAGAGCCAAACATGTGGAAGGCAATAATGCCGGGAATGATAAGGAATAATGGAGAGATAACCTTAATTGCACCTGCGAGAATGACACCCTTTTGACCTTCTTTCAGGTTCTTTGCGCCAAGCGCACGCTGAATGATGGATTGGTCGGTGCCCCAATAATACAAGTTCACCAATAATAGGCCCGTGAACAGAGTAGAAAATGGCAGTGGATCCGTTTCTTTACCTACGGATTGCAGCTTCTCTGGTGCGGCAGTGAGCAACACGTCCAAACCTTCTATAAAGTTACCGCCGCCTAATGCCATCAGGCCAAATACAGGAATCATTAGGCCACCAAGAATCAGTCCTACACCATTGAAGGTATCAGCAATAACGACAGCTTTTAGACCACCATAAATAGCGTAAAAGAAACCTAACAAACCTATCGTGGCAGAGATCAGTGCGATGGAGCTAAATTCAGAAATACCCAATAAACCTTGTACATCGAAGATTTCGCCTAGTACCACTGCGCCAGCGTAAAGAGTAGTAGGAAGAATGTTGATGACGTATTGACACAAGAACAACAAAGTAACGAACTTCTTCACCGACATGTCATAACGGCTTTCTAAGAAATCTGGAATGGTGGTGATACCTTGCTTGAGGTAACGCGGTACAAGCAGCAGCGCAATGACAACCAGAGTAACGCCAGAGGCAACTTCCCACCCCATTACACTCATATTGTGGGTGTAGGCTTGAGCACTCATACCGACAAAACTGGTTGCACTCAAATTGGTAAGAATTAGCGAGCTGGCAATCAGTCCGCCCGTCAAACTTCGTCCTCCAAGGAAGAAACCATCTTGAGAGGTGTGTTTATCATTTTTAACTTTGCTGTAAGTGAACACCACAACAAAGCCCGTAAACAGCAAAAACGAAAGTAATACTGTAATAGACATTTTGTTTCCTTAACAAGTTAAGCAATTCAACTTGCTTGTTGGTTGTAGGGTGCCCCTCTAGCGAGTATAGGAGTGTTTTATCAGGAACAACGTAAGTTGAAACTGGTCGCCAGAGGAGGCAGATAGAGATTTAACGTTTTTTGAGGTGAACAATAAGCGCTGATTCGGGATCGAGGATCGGAAGCGTCACCCCAATTTCTTTCAAGTTATCACCACTTAGCGTCAGGGTTTTGTCTAGCCATTTCGGACGTTGTTTCATCAATTGAAAGCTGGTCTGTGGCATTTCCACAATCTTGATTTCGTAACTGGCTTTTTCATCTGCGCAACTCACTCGAAGTGGAGATGATAGCGCGTAATTTGGCATGGTCAGTTGGCAGACCGTAATCAGCATTTCTTTCCCGTTTTCAACACCATAGATGTTCTGGCTATGATCTGCTGGGTCAATACGGAAAGCACGCCCAGAGTGAAGCAAGTCGCGATACTGTTTGTGCAATTGAATATAATGGGCGAAGGCTTGTTTTTCTTCAGCGCTCTCTTTTACTGGATCGAGTTCAACGCCCATGTGACCACTTAACGCCGTCACTCCACGCATATTGATTGCATGACGACGATTAGTTGAATGACATTCCGCAGGGCCAATGTGCGCACCCATTACTTCAGGCGGAAAGAAATAGCTCATACCACGTTGAATAGCTTGGCGTTCGAGCGCATCATTACAATCAGAAGCCCAGAAGCGATGAGTGCGTTTAAGGATTTCAAAATCAATACGACCACCACCTGAAGAGCAAGACTCTATCTCGACTTCAGGGTGTGCCGCATAAAGTTCATCTAACAGACGATAAAGCGCTTTCGTTTGACCATGTACAGCTGGCTTACCTTGATGACCTGGCTGTACCAGCTCACGGTTCATGTCCCACTTTAGGTACCCAATGTTGTATCGAGTCAGTAAATCATTCAAACGATCAAACAGGTAGTTGAAGCAATCTTTGTTTTGCAAATCCAACACGTATTGCCAACGACCTGAAGGCTGGTGGTAGCCTTGTAGACTCAATACCCAATCGGGGTGTTGGCGATATAGGTTTGAGTCTTGGCTGACCATCTCGGGTTCAACCCAAAGACCAAATTCCATACCTTTGTTGTTTACGTGCTCAATCACTGGTTCAAGACCATTTGGGTACTTCGTTTCATCCAAATACCAGTCACCAAGCGCGGCACGTTCACCATCACGACCAATGAACCAACCATCATCAATAATGAAGCGCTCGACCCCCATCTCAGCGGCTTCGGTTGCCATCTGCATGATGTACTCAGGGTTGTGATCAAAATAGATACCTTCCCATGTGTTTAAGTGAACCGGGCGGGGGTTACCGCTTGGAAACTGGATAATATTGGCGCGAACAAACTCATGGAATCGTTGTGAAATACCGTTCAAACCCGAGTTGCTGTATGTTGCATAAAGCCACGGGGATTGGTATGTCTCACCACTTTTTAAACGCTTTTCGCCAGAGAGTAACAACTCGCCGGCTTGAACAAAGCGGCGACCATCACTACGAACATCAGCGCGCAGTTGATGATTACCACTCCAACCAAGGTGAAAGCCCCATACGTGACCCAACTGCTCGCTAAAGCCATTCGTGCCAGCGAACAGACCAGGGAAATTTTCATGAGAGGTTCGGCCACGGCGGTTTTCTTGCATAAAGCCACCATGTTCAAAGCGCAAACGTTGAGTTTGAAATTCATGACACCAACGTCCGTGAAATGTCATTAGTTCGTTGGCATGATTAGGCAACGGTAAAGTGGACGAAAGCTTATCTAAACAATACTCGCTTGACGCGATGTTCTTTATTGAGATGCGTTTTTGCACCACGTCGCTATTGAAGTCAAGGTGCAGCTCAATGACCAACTCAAGCCCAGCGATGTCGTCTTGAAGTATAAATGTTGCACTACCATCATTTTGCTCGATAGATTTGGTTATGAACACGGGCGCCCAATCATCGCCATTTCGGTGTCCTTCAATACCAGGCGCATTAAAGTGACCACTACCAAGCTCTGGACATAGTGATAACGGCACGTCGACATCAAGGCGAGCCTGAGAGATAGGACGCTCGGTCGAGAGGATTAAATCAGGGTCAACCTGAGCAATTTTCGCTCCCCAATGAAGGATTTCAGGAACACGATCTACTTTAATGATCATGCTGTGATTCTTAGATTTTAAGTGAACAAACTTTTGCATACCGCTTCTCTGTTTTCGCAAACATTTAATCTATAAATAATGATGCGCTTATTCAGCTCCATTGCGACAAAAAAGCCTAATTAGTGTGATTAAGATCATTTTAATAGGGTGTTTTTTGTGTGGTCGATCTTATGTTTCCGGAAACATTTATTCATGTTTTTACGACATTAATCACGAGAACATTTGAATGAACCTGGTAGAATGAATCGAAAATCTGGATAGGAGAATGCAATGGCAGTCACGTTTAAAGATGTTGCGCGGTTAGCTGGGGTCTCAACTCAAACCGTATCCCGCGTAACCAATGGCGCAGATAACGTCGCGGAAGCAACGCGAAAACGAGTCAACGATGCGATAAAAAAGCTTGGCTATGTACCAAACAAAGGTGCACAAATGCTGAGCCGAGCTAAGTCTCGGATCATCGGCATTGTTTCCTTGGATATCTCTCTGCACGGTGTGGCTCTGATTGCCAACGGAATTCGCAACCAAGCGCATGAGATGGGCTACGGGACAGCGTTAACCGTGTTAGCAAACAACTCTATTGATGAATTTCGCGATGCGATTAGAGAGCTTATTGCACAACAAGTCGATGCTATTATTATCAATGCCCCCGTAAATCAAGACATAGCACAGTGTCTGATTGAGCAGTTCAGCCAACTAACATTAGTATTCATTGATGTTCCTGAAGGGACCCCTGTCAATCATGTTAGGTGTGATCATCATACAGGAGCGAACTTGGCGGTATTACATTTGATTGAACAAAAACGCGATTCCTTCGTGTGTATTTCTGGCCCATCTGAATCGACCGCCTCTAAAATTCGTTACGACGCGTGGCAAACACAACTCCAAAAACATGGAGCCAAAGAAGTTGCTTGTTATGAAGGTGATTGGCAAGCAGCTAGTGGCCACAAAGCGATTAAAGACCTTGTGCTAAAAGGTATAGACTTTGATGCGGTATTAGTCGCCAATGATCAAATGGCACTCGGTGTTTTATGCGCTCTGTCAGAAGCAGGCATCAATGTGCCAAAGACGGTTTCTGTCATTGGATTTGATGGTATTCAGGACAGTCAATATTTTTCACCGCCTTTAACCACGATCAAACAAGACTTCGACCAATTGGGCCGTAAAGCCGTTAAATTAATGCTCAGCCAAATGGAAAAACCAGAGGGAACAATCTCTGAGGTGCTGCCTGTCAATTTAGTCATCAGACAAAGTACAAGTGAAAAAGCAGATTCTTTATATGACAAACAAGAGGTGCTCGCTTGTCTTGAAAATATTCGTCGCCTACTGCCGTAGATAAAATTTTTATGAAGAACCACCTAGCAGTGTTTTTATGTTGAGAAAAAGCTCGGACAAACGTACAGAGAGCGGACCGAGCCACTAGAGTGGAAGCGCGCCCTCTTGGACAGCTTGCTACCAACCTTATACAGTACCTCGATTGTATCATTATCGTAGACTTACCCTTTTTCAATTTACTCAAATGGTAAGTGCCAACGTTCTTATCTTGCAAGGCTAGCAACTGGATTCATTCTAATGGGTTAATTTAGTGATACTGATTGACTCATCGAATGTGAACAGAGCTTCATTTGATCTCATATACATTTATTGAGAAATTAATCATACTACTATAACAAGTTGATTTTGTCGGATAAGCAACACCTGTTATCAGATCTCCCTCCTGAGAACCGTACGTCTAACTTTCACTCATACAGCTCAAAATCCACTAAGCTCCCTATTGACACCCAGTAAATTATAAAGCAGTGGTAGCAGGGTCAAACCATGAGTTACAACCTGTTTTTTACCCTTACTTTGATTAAGAGAACCTTCCCCAAAAGGTTCGAACTGGTTTGCTTAAATCTTGATTTTGACATGTTGAATTAATAGGCACTTGAGCAATTTAAAATAGTCAGCTCATGTCTTTGTACGTCGAAGTAGAAAATTCACAGATGACTACCTCAAATACACGCAGATAGACAGTATTGACGTTTATTCAGTGCTAAAGGAAGGAAATCCAGTAATTACTACGACATTTACCACTTTATGTACTAGTCATAACCAGTTTTTTGAAAAGGTTGATTGATCTATCTACAACTGATTTAGAAGTTATGAAACTGAAAGATTGAGACAATTTTATCAGAGACTTACTTAAGTAGTTAGGCGTGTATCAATTGAAGTAGCGAAACAGTAGAGGTAGATCTTACGTTTTTGGAGTTAAGATTTTCCACACCTCAGGTAATTCACCTTTCACTAAATTAGTAAAATCATTAACACATTTCTGCCCCGTTATTGGCTAGACTTTGTACTCATTCACATCCTGTTCATGCACTTTTGCCCTAGTAAAAGTTATCCATTTTACTCATGCTGTCCGCTATGATCTCCCGCAAGCATAGTCCGCCAGTGTTTGAGCGATAGCTATTCGTATACCTCGTAAAGTAGTACAGGGCTGAAAGCCTAACTTTATGATCTACATGTATAAGGTACTCTGTTTCTTAATACCCTTGCAGTTGATGTAGCATGTGTCACGGTATATCATTCGTGCGCAACGCCAAAAAATGAGTTGCATAAAAATCATAAGGGAACTTTTAATGACAACTTATCTAACCGCAGATGTATTTGGGGTAAGAAGCAAACTAATCCGCTCTTATATTGAACGTGACTCCGTTGATGAAAAATTTAAAAAGGCTATTAAAGATGGTAATGAAGTAATAGTTTATGGTTCTTCTAAACAAGGTAAAACGTCTCTAATCCTCAACCATCTATCCGAAAGTGATTACATCAAGGTTGAATGCTCACCTCAAACAAAGTCTGTGGATATTTATAAGTCCATTTTGCGCCAAGCAAATATCTCATACGTAGAATCTGAGTCTAGTGAAGATGCTTACGAGCATGGCGGAAAACTCAGTACGGGCTTTAAAATTAAGATCCCTTTCTTTGGTGATACTAGTGTCAGCGCCGACTTATCAGACAAAAAATCGGATAAAGTCACATCTCATAAAACGTATGTTGAGTACAACTTAGAACTTGCTCAAGATGTATCAGAACTTCTAAAAAAGTTTAATGTTAACAAGTACGTCGTCATTGAAAACTTCCACTACCTTGAGCTTAGTGTGCAGGAAACACTAGCGTATGATTTGCGAGTTTTTCAAGATCACCATTTGATTTTTATTATTTTAGGCATTTGGAGAGAAGCAAACCGTCTTGTTCAGTTTAACGGTGATTTGTTAGATCGTGTGACAGAGGTGCCTGTCGAACCGTGGTCTTCTGCAGATTTCGAGAAAGTCATCGCTAAAGGTCAAAAGTTACTAAATGTCGATTTTTCTGAAGTCAAAGATAGATTGATTTCGGATTCATTCGACAGTGTTGGCGTTGTCCAAGAAATATGTAAACAATGCTGTTTGAACGCTGGTGTTGAAGAGACCTCTCCTGAGCTTGTTGTTATAACTAAAAAGCATTTAGACGACGCACTAGAAACAAAAGCGCAAGAATATGGGGTTAGACACATAAGAAACTTTGAAGCTTTTGTTGATATTACAAAACGTACAAGTAGTAAGAGTGGTAAACCATCCTTAGCGTACCCATATTACTTTATAAAATTATTACTGACGCAAAACTTCGAGAACATAGAAAAAGGGTTAAAGCGTACTGTTCTTTTGGATGAAATTCGTAAAATTCATCACAGACCAGATGATGTTAGGTCTAGTGATTTGGGTAAATTCCTTCATAATCTCACAGAAAGCCAAGTATCTAAAAAGATCCAACCTCCTTTCGTGGACTATGACCGAGGCGGAAAAGTTCTTAAGGTAATCGATTCATCTCTATATTTCTTCCTCAAGCACTGTGATCGCGAAGAAATCTTAGACGATATTTCTAACCCTATAGAAGAAAACTAGATATATGACTCCAAAGGAGTCATTTCTCATAACTTAAAGAGACAAAGTTCGCACCTTAATAAGGCGCATTAACTTGCCATTTTTGCCTTACAAATAGTTATTAATGAGTTGCTAATTTAGTAAACTCATTGGCAAGGTTCTGTCCAGAGTCTTCACAGTTGGCACTTCGTAACACAGAAGTCTCCCATTATCTTTTAGTTAAATCTATCAATACATAGCTGATAGTCGCCAGTTTCCCTACGATTTTTTAACCTGAAGGCTACGTTCCTATGATTACTGTGAGCTTATTAAAAGGTAATGATATGTTTGTTGGTCAAGGCGGTTTAAGATACTGATTTGATTTTTGTATTCTTAGTTGACGAACTCAGGGAGATGAGGGACTTTGGTCCATTAGCCAATTATAAAAGACCATGGTTGCCCCAGCAGGGGGAAGGTTCGGTTTTAATGACATCGTATACCAGGTGCACCTTAAAACCCGGTCATCCAGTTTGATCAGATCTCCGTTTTCTAACTCTCGCCTACAGATTACCTCGTCAGCGAGTAGAATGCCTTCCCCATCGATCGCCGCATCAATCGCCATAGAAAAGTCCGTGTACACCTTACCCTGAGTCCAGGAGTTATCCCCAGGGATATATTGCTGGTACCACTGCTGCCAGGTCTGACGCCCGTTATCATGAATCAAGGGTAAGCTGCTGATGTCAGAAAGTTCATTTTCCGCGTCAATTCTATCCAGCATCTTCGGTGAGCATGCCGGGAAAGCATCGATTGGAAAAAGTCGTCTGAGCGTATTGGTATCAGCTAAAAGTCGCTCCTCAAAATGAATCACAATATCAACATGCTGATCATCCTGACCTGATACATTGAGAGATGGAATAAGGTGCATTTCAAACGATGGGTACTGATGATTAAACAGGGATATCTTTTTCCTAAGCCAACGAAAAGAGATCGCCGGCTCGGCGAGAATCGTCACCTTGTTGTAGTGTGGTTTGTGTTCAATCTCTTCGACTGCATCCCTTAAGATTTGAAATGCATTGGCAACCCGTGGGAAAAGCCTCCATCCATTTTCATTCAGTTCAATGCGGTTTCCGCTTCTGGTGAACAGCTTAGTATCAAAGGCTTCTTCCAGATTTTTTATGTGCTTACTAACAACACTATGGCTAACTTTAAGTTCATTCGCAGCTTTAGATACACTGCTGTTCCGGGCGACGGATTCAAAGGCTCTTAGTGCGTTCAGGTGTCTTAATGAGTTAGACAAAACAATTCCTTTTGTTCTATCAGTGTGGTTTGAGTGTAGTTAAAAGCAACGCTAGAGACAACTTTTAACTAATATTCGACCGGCTCCCTTCAATATATGATTTTTGCATGAACAAATATTCACTAACAAAACGAGTGAATAATAAATTATAGAGGTATACAAGATGCCAGTTCCAAATGGATCGAAAAGAGATCTGCTAGAAGGTCGTTCTGCATTAATCGTTATTGACATTCAAAAAAGTACTTTTGTAGAGAAAGAAGTTCGCTCAATTGATCATATGCCGGAGTATGACGTCCGTATGGCAAGAGCAAAAGTCGCGATTGATGAAGCAAGAAAAAATAATATTCCGGTTGTGTTTGTTCAGGAAATCCACAGGGCGGACCTTATTGATATGGGGCGTGAACTGGATGGGAGTGAAGATATTCACTGCCTAGATAATAACCCTGAAACGGAGATTGCTAAGGATGAACTGGGTTTTCTGCCCGATGACTATGTTATTCAGAAACGTCGTTACTCTGCCTTCTTCGGCACGGATTTAGAGATCCTGTTAAGAGGGCTCAAAGTAGAAACCCTGATACTGGTTGGTGGACTAACAGATGTATGTGTTCACTACACTTTTGTTGATGCACATCAGTCAGACTATTTCTGCCGTGTCATTGAGGATTGTGTTGCCGGCTCTTCAGTCGAAGCTCACGATGCATCCCTTAAAGCGATGGAATACCTGCAGACAGGAGCGGTTCGTTCTTTAGATGAAGTCGTTACTGCCATGAATACTATTTAAAAGATTACGTTCCAGTAACGGAAAATATCTAGCAAGTATGCAGCGGGAATCATGTATCAATTCTTAAACTTGATATTTACAGGACGTAAAACATGAAACGTAACTTAAAACTGATGGCTTTTAGCGCTATCGCATCAACAGCTTTATTATCGACTCATGCCCAGGCTGAGGAGAGTAAACTAAATAACATAAAGCAGTCCGAGCATATAAAATGTGGTGTAAGTACGGGCATGCCGGGCTTTTCAAACGTATCTTCTGATGGTGAGTGGAGTGGTTTAAATGTGGCTTATTGTCAGGGCTTGGCTGCTGCTGTGTTTGGTATACATCGAAAGTAAACTATCTGCCTTTGACCGTGAAAGAACGCTTCACGGCACTCCAGTCTGGAGAGGTTGACGTCTTAGCAGATAGTACGACTTGGACTTATCACCGTGATACCGGCCAGGTGCTCAATTTTGTGGGCACCAACTACTATGATGGCCAGGGCTTTATGGTCAAAAAGGAGAGCGGGATCACCAGCGCTAAAGAGCTGGCCGGTGCCACTGTCTGTCTGAAATCCGGTACCACAACTGAGCTGAATCTTGCGGATTATTTTCGCTCCCAAGATATGTCCTATCAGGCGGTCGTGTTTGATACCGACGCCCAGATTCTGAAGGGCTTCGATGCAGGCCGGTGTGATGTGCTTACTACGGATCAGTCTGGCCTTTATGCGCTAAAGCTTACCCTGAAGAAGCCGGAGTCCACGGTGATACTCCCGGAGATTATATCTAAAGAGCCTCTTGGGCCCGTTGTAAGCCAGGGAGATGATCAATGGTTTAATATCGCCCGGTGGACACTTCTATACCATGATAAATGCTGAAGAGTTGGATGTGACTTCAGGCAATGTTGACCAACTGCTGAAATCAGAGCATCCGGGAGTACGACGACTGCTGGGGCTAGAAAGTTTGACAGGAAAAGGGCTGGGCCTGAATGATGATTGGCGCTTCAGGGGCTGAGCCGTACATCTCAGCCACCACAGAAAGCGGTGGCTCTCAATATTAACTCAAAGCACAACAAGGTAATATCTTGTCCCCTCGTGTCAATTTGTATCCACTTTATGTGAGTTTGTTTAGTGATCTAATAGGGTGGTTTTTCTAAACTAAGTATATTCGGTTAAGAAGGCTAGTTTGATGAAGAAAATTCATTATGACAACATCACGGATTACTGCACAGCGCTAGGAAAGCCAGCGCCGTTACACCCGTTATTCAATATATCTAAAGTTAACTCGTCAGCTGTTAGTTGCCTCGGCAGTCACTGCAGCGTTACAACAGACTTTTATGCCATAGCACTAAAGAATGTAGTCTCCGGCAAGCTGCTCTACGGCAAAACGGAATTCGACTTCCAAAATGGCACGATGATTTTCTTCGCACCAAATCAGGTGTTTGCTACCAACGGGATCAAGGTTGAGTCAGAAGGTAAGGTGATCATGTTTCATCGGGATTTTGTCCGAGGGCATGAGATAGAAAACTTACTTAACAAAGCCTCATTTTTTGGTTACGCCGTCAGCGAAGCCTTGCACCTTTCTACCAAAGAAGAAGCATTAGTCGATAGCATTTTAGAATCTATCGAGCTTGAGTGTCATAGTAACTACGATGAGTTCAGCCGAGATATCATCCTGTCTCACATCACAACACTACTGAAATATGCCGATAGATTTTACCGCCGCCAGTTCTTATTGCGCCAAGAATCTACCGGCTCTCTATACGATAAGTTTATCGTCGCACTGGACCAGCTCTTAGCACAAAGTAACAGAGAAGAACTGCCTAAGATTCAAGATGTCGCTGATGTTATGAATATGACAAGTCGCTACTTAACCGATGGCCTACGAGCGGAGACGGGCAAATCCGCAAAGGAGTGGATCCTCCTACATCTGATTGACCAAGCAAAGAGCCGTCTGTTGGAGTCAGAGGAATCTGTTGCCACTATCTCTTACTCACTCGGTTTTGAGTACCCGCAGTATTTTGCACGCTTATTTAAAAAGAAAGTTGGCGTAACTCCTACTGAGTATCGCAAGTTCCACTAAATATAAGGATATGAACACATGTCGAAAGTTGCTGTTGTGACCGGTACATCAACAGGCCTTGGAATTAGTATTGCAATCCAATTGGCTAAATCTGGCTATAAGGTTTTCGCTACCATGCGAAACCTAGCCAAACGAGACCAGCTTGATACCCAAGTAAAGGAGGCTGGAGTTGACGTCAATGTCATGCAGTTAGATGTCGTTGATACCGACAGCGTTGATCGTTGTATTCAGGATATCCTGCAACAAACGGGCAGGATTGATTTACTGGTCAATAATGCTGGAGCAGGGTTTGTGCGAACAACAGAGCAAGCGACAGAAGAAGAAATCCATTGGGTTATGGATGTCAATTTCCATGGGGTTGTTCGCTGTATTAAAGCAGTACTCCCTCACATGAGAGAAAACCGTACTGGGCATATCATTAATGTTTCATCGGTTGGTGGCATGGTTGGTCAGCCATTTAACGAGTTCTATTGTGCTGCTAAGTTTGCCCTTGAAGGGTACGTAGAATCAGTTGCTACTTACATTACCCCTAACTTTGGTATTAACTTCACCAACGTAGAGCCTGGAGGCATCAAAACCGAGTTTGCCAATAATGTATTAGCGCAATTCCAACAAACCGGTGGCATGTTAGAAGATGAATATCGCCCTATATTAGAGAAGTATATTGGTGGAGCTCAAGATCGCTCCGCTGATGGGAGTTACCAAGATGCAGATGAAGTGGCTAACGTAGTGGTCAATGTAGCACTCATGGATGAGCCACCAATTCGCTCCCAGACTTCTGATTGGTCACGAGAGTTTGTCTCTATCAAAACTCAGAGCGATCCAACGGGCAAAATTCAACAACAGAAGATTGCTTCTCAGTTACTTTAAAACTCAGCTTTGCCAATAACCAACAAAACCCGACGACCTGCTCATAGGGTTTTGTTTTTTATTAACAAAAACCCAAAGTTCCTGTATTCAAATAAACAAACCAGTAGTAACTAAACTAAAACTCAAAACTCAAAACTCAAAACTTTCAGTATGTATTTGTTCAGCCGGGACGCCTAAGGAAACTAAATACTCAGTCATATCTCTCATAAATTGAGTCGGGCCGCATATATAGACCTCGCGATTAGTCACATTAGGTACCATTCTTTTCAGTGCCTCTTCTGTTAACCGTCCCTCCCGGCTACTAATGATATTTGTGTAATTGAAATTAGGGTAACTCCTTGCTCGGCGTAACAGCTCTGATTGGCTAATGAGGTACTTTTCATGTCTTTCTATATGGATCATGGTGATGTCGGTTTGATCTTGTAATGAAAATGCGCCAATGCCACGAACCATCGCGAGATTAGGCGTAATACCAATACCAGCACTCAGTAGCAGCAAATGTTTGGGAACAATCGGCTTTTGTGTTTCTATGCCCAATCGCACCGCAGTCATTTCACCTTGAACACCCAGCAAGCGAACTTGCATACCTATTGTCGCGTAGTCGTGCAACCAGTTCGTTACCAACCCATTTGGGACACGTTTCACTGTAATATCTAATGTATTGTCGCCATTAATACTATTGGGTGTTTCCGATAGGGTCCAAGTACGTACCTCTAGAGGTTCTCCATCGGGAATATCGGTAAACTCAAAAGTAGCATATTGCCCAGGAAGAAAAGCTATGCGCCGCGGTACCACAAAACGGAAAGTCTTGACATACTCGTTCTCGTCCACAATTTTCGCTAATGTTGCCACTTGCGGATAGTCACTGTCAGAGTCTAAGATTTCTGCACCCTCTACTACTGGGTTATAAGGAGAGTAATCTAAGCGTTGCCAACGAAGGTTGGTTACACTGTCTGTTCGGACAAGAGTTGTTATAGTAAATACTATTTTCCTTGAAGCGCCTTCATAACTGCCATCGTGTGCCCAATCTACAGATGCTCGACCTGTCATTTGAATCATACTACCTGATTCAAAATCTACCAGAGTAACCCCAGCTCTATTACAGGATTCCAAATTGCCCGAGGTAAAAAACATGCCATTACCGCGATACTCCGGCCATTCTATTGTGGATGGTGATACGACCCGGATGAAACCTGGTTGCCCACCTCTATGATTGCAATCTGCACCCACACCAGGTGCGTAGGTACCGATCCACAAAGTATCCATTTTTCGGACAAATGCTTGATCATCAGGAGTTAACTGAGTCCGGCTTTCCGCTTTTGCATCTTTGTTTAACACAGGTGCTTTATTTGACGCATGGATGATTTGTCTGCGGTTAATGTATTTAGGGCAGTTAGGACTATATTCCTCAACTTGTAATTTCAACCCATGGCTCTCTCGTTTCAATGAGGACATCGAGACACCGTTAATGCGATGTCTTATTCTTCGGTTTAAATCAATACCTAACAAAGAAAGAGGCGTGCCTGGTTCAATAAACTCAATTGTTTCAGAGTTTGGGATGCAACTTTGGGAGACTACAATTTCGTGTTCTGAAATAGCCGTCAAATCACCAGCCTTGCCAAACAAAGGGGTCACCCACACAGACCGACTCCTTAAATCAACACTTGCTAAAGCAGCAAATGATTGAGCTGCCAAAAACGCATCATGACTAGAAGAGAAGCTAAGAGCACTGCGCTTGCCGACAGCGAGTTCAGCGGCAGCGCCTTTTGTCCCCGCTTTGTCTTGGGCAGCTAACTCCCCCGGATGATAAGATAAAACAGACATAGAGCCCCCTTATTTTTTGCTGTTATTCAATTCGGATGCTTTATTGCTTTAGAACCATCAAGGCTTTTTACTGCTAAGAGCCTTTTTTATAGCTGAACAGTTATCAATCCTGAATGGTAATTGATAAAGAAACTGGCGAAGCGGTCCGGGCATGGGAGGGAGAAGCCACCTGACGAGTATAACGCCCAGTGGCTTCTCGATTACCGACTCGATACTGCAATGTTCGCTTTCCCTTATGAAAGGGAGCGGTGTCACTTTTCAGCTTTTGGAGTCGTTGTTTTATGGTTGTCTTGCTTAATGGTTCTAATACAAGGTGGCCGTGTTAGGCATGGAGCCCAACTGCGGTACGAGGCATCGCTTTGAAACCATCAAGATCCTCAATGTTCCTTAGCAGGCGTAGTACATTCGGGTACTTGTCTAGCGAAACATTGCCTTCGGGAGCGTGAGCTACATATGAGTAGACAGCAATATCTGCAATGGTTGGTCGATCACCAACCAAGAAATCTTTATGTGCGATTAGAGTATCGAGCTTGGTCAGTGCCTTTTCAGCAACAACCTGGCAAAACTGGGCATCTAGTGGCGCATTAAAAACTGTAATCAGACGGGCTGCAGCGGGACCAAAAGCTATTTCACCAGCGGCCAGCGTTAAGAACTTTTGCACTTCAGCTTCTAGTGCAGGATCCGAAGGAAGAAAGTCTGGAGCATAACGGCGTGCCAAGTAAACGAGGATGGCATTTGAATCGCTGATAACAACGTCATTGTCTTCAATGACCGGAACTTGTCCCAAAGGGTTTAACGTTAAGAATGGTTCTTTTTTGTGCTCTCCCGATGCAAGGTCAACATGAACAATTTCGTGTTTAATGTTGGCAATGCTTGCAAATAGTTCCACACGGTGTGCGTGGCCTGATAGTGGGAAACTGTGAATTCGAATACTATGTGACATTGTAAACTCCTAAACTGACTGGTTTGTTTGCGTATGTTAGGAGTATATAAGGATCTTAATAGGTTATAATCTACCCATATATACAATAATAATGTACATTTTGTGGATAAATGTAATTCTGAGGTCAGCGGGGATAAGGGAGTTTTATGGACACTATTGAAGCGATGCGTGTTTTTGTGAATGTGGCGCGTCAAAAATCCTTTACTCAAGGGGCAAAGCAATCTGACCTAAGTACGAAGCTCGCAAGTAAGTATGTTCGGCAACTTGAAGCGAGATTAGATGCACAACTGTTTTATCGAACTACACGCAGCGTGACATTAACTGAAACAGGGCGCGCTTACTATGAACGCTGCCTACCTATGCTAGAGCAATTTGATGAACTCGAAGACCTAGTACAAGATCGCCAGAAAGAGCTTTCCGGGACTATCCGGTTAACAGCATCAACGGGTTTTGGAAGCAAAGAGTTGATAGAGCCGCTTATAAGCTACCAAAAGCAGCATCCAGCAGTAAAAGTCGAGCTTCAACTGTCAGACAGGCATGTCGCGGTAGTGGAAGAAGGTGTAGATATTGCAATAAGGTTTGGTAAGCTGCAAGATTCGAACTTAATGGCACGAAAACTAAAGGATATGCGGGTGGTATTTTTTGCTTCCCCAGACTATCTAAGTATCAATGGTCGGCCTTCTCATCCTGAAGAACTTATCAATCATAACTGCCTGCTTTTCCGTAGCTCCACTGATTCGAAAAACTGGCATTTTAATCTCAATGGCCAAGTCGTTTCTTACCCAGTATCCGGAACTTTTAATGCAGATTCGCCAAGGGCAATTACCAATATGTCGCGTGGTGGTTTAGGTATTGGAGTTGGACCGTATTACGCCGTCGAAACCTATGTCAAATCAGGTGATCTCGAGTTGCTTTTCGAAGAGATGGAGGTGGAACCGATGGGGTTATACGCCGTGTATCCAGAGAACCGACATTTAACGGCAAGAATTAGAGCCCTAATCGATCATCTTGTTGCTTGGTTTAAGGACTAAACACTGGCCAGAAAATAGAAGGCAGAAGATTCAAGAAATAGGTCTTGCCTTGAGCTTGAATTTTCTTCAATAAATAATATATAAAGGAAACTTCGCAAACATTATCCTTGTAAACTAAATCCCCAACTATGAGTTACGATACAAATAGCCCAACAGTGCCACCCTAGTGTATCGCTAATATCTTGAATAAAAATTTAGGTCAAGATCTCATTCGTGACGCATTTGAATAATTAGCTCTACAGCTTGGCCCAGTAGGTCACCATTGATTCGTTCCAGCTTTTTCTTAAGCGTCTTACAAATTTACAATACTCAACACCTTCTAACTTCACCCGAGTGGGAGAAAGAAATACTCTGTATGAACATCGAGCTCTTGTGCCAGCTTCAACGAGTCTGAAGATGAGGGCATTGTCGCAGTTTTTAATGACGTTGCTTATGCACTCTTTGATAGCCTTGCGCGCTCTGTTCTAGGCATACTACAAACATGGCTTCCTCACTAGCAACGTCTTGGTTTATAAAATTGATAACCTGTAGATAATACAAACCTTATCTGTGTCATTTTCTATCTGATTTACAGTTCAGAGTTCTCCATTTTACTCATCATCCAATCTTCAACCGCCTTTTCATCCCAGGCCTTACGTTTACCTGATACTGTGAAGTTTTTTGGAAACTCCCCATTTTTCATTAGCTTATAGATGGTACTTTTGCATAGTGTTGTTTTGGTTTCCACTTGCTCTAAATTAAGAAAATTCAACATTTTAAAACCTTGTTATGTAGTTCAACTCATAACAAAGGCCCCTATGTAATTTTTTACTTTTCCTACTACCCTACTCTGAGGCTACAGCTAACAATTCCTGTAAAGAGCAACACACAAAGATGAATCACTTGCTGGCACTACCAGCAAGTGATTCATTTTCATTACAACTGACGGTTCGCCGCTGCGAGAGCGTATCTATAAGCTGCATCTTTTCCTGCGGAACAGGCAGCGACTTTTCTCACCTCAACACGCATCTCCGCGCTTCTTTCATCCACCAGTCGCCAAAGGTCTTCATTAGCTACTGTTTCTTTATTTGCCTTACGCCAATCTCGTTTCTTCCAACCTTCTAGCCACTCATTAAAACCCTTAACGCAATAATCGCTGCTTGAATAGATAATATCTCCACCTTTTGCATGCTTTAACCCAAAAGCAAGCGCCGATAGGTCTAGATAAGCCCGGTCTGTGACATAGTCAAAATACTCCCAATCTTCATGATCAATACACCCATTAGCATCAAGTGCTATGTACGCAATACCACCAACAAGACGACCTCTTTGCTTTCTCACCATCGCAGCTTCTACATAAATTTCTATACTCATTGTCATACTCTCCAGAGACTAGAAGCCGATACATTCTCTGATTCGGCTTGATTGTTAATAACTTGCTTTACAGCGATTTCTACATAACAACGGCAAGTCAGTTATTTTTTACCTGTCTCTGGACACGCTTGCTTTCTCCCCTCCAATTCCTGACAAGCCTGATTTAAAACCCTTTCAGATATATTTCATCAGTACGCATAACCAAACAGATACCCCAAGGAGCCCTTATGCGTACCCAAAAGACTGACCATGACTACCCCTTTGAGACTTCAGAACTCAATGAGCTGCTAGAGCGTGCAGCCGAAGCTCTAGCTACGAAATACAAACGTGAAGGCACGTTCACTAATCCAACCAATGTTAAAGAATACCTAAAGCTCAAATTAGGAGCACATGAGCGTGAAGTGTTTGCCGTGATGTTTCTTGATAATCAACATCAATTGATCAGTTTTGAAGAGTTGTTCTTTGGCACGATTGACGCCGCTTCGATTTATCCCCGTGAAGTATTGAAGACAGCACTAAACCACAACGCTGCCGCGGTGATTTTTGCCCATAACCATCCTTCCGGCATTGCTGAGCCTAGCCAAGCCGACAAACGCATTACTCAGCGACTTATCGACGCTCTAAAGCTCGTGGATATCCGTGTCTTAGACCACATCGTAGTTGGTGAAGACTGTGTCTCATTCGCTGAAAAGGGGTGGATATGAGTGATTTTATTGTTTCCGGGCTTAATGATGAGCTCGTTACTCCAATGCATTGCTTTCTTGATGCCCTGCTATTGGACAGCACCATTCCTAATACAGTTGAACGATTGGCGTTAAACATTCGTTCTCAAGAGACTGACCAACGATTTCAGCCGATTGAAATTCAATTAGAACGCACATCCAGTGATTCGCCCTGGCGGCTTCGCTTTATCGCCACCTTTGATGTCGTCGTCACTGGCACGCCACAAAAAGAGTTATCGCTGTATTTCAACTTCGCAGGGTGTTGGTTCTATCACCCTGAAATTAAGCAGTGCAGCTTACAACGGCCAGAAGTACAAACCTTACTCGCCAGTTGGCTTAAAGCAGTCACTCGCTCGCTCATCGCACACTCTGCAATCTCAATCGACATTACCCCCATTCGCTAATCTCAATTTCCCTCAAAGAGGTCACTATGAATCAAGCTGCTAACCTGGCTATGTTCGCGTGCAAGCGAGCCAAGCCTTCACGCCAACTCAAAGACTTAATCAAACGCTCTATTCATGATGTTAATTACCGAGGGCGGCTAACTATCCGTTTTAAGGACACCAGTTGCCACCCGAAAGAAGGAGGGTTTCATCCTGTCTCTATAACTATCGATATTAAAGACAGCCATATTGCCATTAGGGAGATAACGGACCGCGTTTATGTTGGTGACGAGACACCGGAACTGGTTCCCGACCTGACTTTTGATTTTGCTAACAACGTCGCTTTCGCTCGCTTTAGCGGCTGGCTGGGCATGCACCTACAAGAAACCACGGAGCTGTATGAAATGTGGGAGTGTAACTTTCTAGCTTATGTAGCAATTGGCGTATATGACTCAATAAAAGTAATCGGCGCCTAAACCCAACTTTTAATTTCATAGAAAATGTAAGTTTTATCAATAAATTCAACCAGACGCATAGAAAAAGCCATACCTATATATGTATAGTGCCGAACGATATAAGTATATCCGTTCAGCGTGGCGGGCAATCCATCACTAACTTGGCTATTAACTGGGTTGGTGATGCCACTTATTAGGAAGGTACTACTTAACAATTAATCAATGATTCTAAGGATAAATAATGTCAGTAAAAAAGCAGTTTCTACTGAGTTTAACGGCTATCGCCGCCACTATTTCACTATCAGGTTGTGAGGGTGACATAGAGTCACTTCAAAACCAACCTTTTAGCTACATCAATATAGATAACGAAATTATCCAATACGAACGATCATTCACTATTAATCAAGCTTTCAACAATCGCCAGATATGTGAAGAGGTAAACTGGGAAACTTTCGAAGATAGTCGCGAGAGAACCATCGTACAGTACCAGTGTGACTTTAAACAATTAACCAAAGCAATTAACACTCAGATTGAAGATGAGAGGTCTGAGAAAATTGAAAGGCTAACCGAAGAGTACAAAAAGTTAGTCAAAGATCTGGAGCTAAAATCCACACTAGAGAAACGTTTAGAAGAAACAGCGAAGATTGAAAACATTATTAAAAAGCTTGAAGCCGAAAGGCCGATCAAAGACAGCCTTATGCGAGTAGAACGTTCCGAATGGAAGATGAAGAAAGAGTTTCCGCAAGGATTAGAACCTAGAGTCAACGAGATCAATGATAAATATGCAGATATCATATCTCCAGTGAAAATCAGTGAAATTTATCAATGGTCTACCACTCCAGATGAAACTTATGTATTTTCTTACAATGGCTTTAGCACAGAGATGTCTGACGGTACTCATGTTGACTGTCAAATAGACCTTTTTGATTCTCTCCAAAATATCTACAAAGATAATAATGCACTAAGTTATATGTCATTAACCAAAACGATACTGCATTGGACTCAAGGCATGAATGGCTTGAGTAATAACGACATTATCCACTTACGTGATCTAAAGTGTAAACGTACGTAAAATGTTCATAAGCCTTGAGTCGTTCTCAGGGCTTTTTTGATACAACAACTAAAATCATCTTTCACCATAAAGCATAGATGCTCTCAGCTCACTGCATCATCATAACAAGAAAAGCTAGAAACATAGACCTCTGCTTTTTCTCATCGACAAAACCAACCTAACCCCATGCTTTACAGCTTAAATCACCCCTATTGTGCAAGAGTTTAAATCTCTTGTTTGAGGTTTGACACTTCGTAAAACCTTAGCACTTTCAGTAACCAAGCATTCAACAAAACCACCAGCATAGAGCTACTCCGATGCCTGCTTCCCATATTGTTAAAACGGGAAGCTTCAATCCCTTATTGCACAAGGGTTTCTTGATATCGTCGGCTCTGTGCTTCCCAAAACATCCTTATACAGACAAAAAAGGAAGCAGATTATGGCTGAGGTCCAAGCAATCAAAGATGATGACACCATACGCCTGATTGGTCATTTACTGAGTATTCGTTGTAATCCACAAATGGCCGATGTGTGGCATATCGGATTAAACCTGGCACTTCGGATTTCTGATTTGTTATCGATCCGCTTTGAAGACATTCATGGTGACCGACTCATTATTCGTGAAAGCAAAACCGGCAAGCTGGCAAACATTCAGCTCAATACCAAAGCGCAGCAGTATATTGCTAGATTAAGGGAGCAACATCCCGACCACATCTATTTGTTTCAATCCCACCGATGCCAACAGTTGAAAAACAAACCACCGCAGCCAATCACGCGACGTGCTGTGTCCATGGCATTTCAACAAGTAGGCCAAGAGCTAAATATCGCTTTAGGTACTCATTCGATGAGAAAGACGCGAGGTTACTTTCTTTACCAATCTACAAAGGATATAGGCCGTGTCATGAAAATGCTTCGTCACACATCTGAGGGCGTCACCCTTCGCTATATCGGTATCACTCAAGATGAAGTCGATAAAGACTTTGTTTCTCTTGAGCTTTAAGCCTGGTCATTTAGTGAGGGAGCGGGACCGTCAATCCCTTATAAACATTAAGCTCAGAGCCTTTTTTAGTTTCGCGATTATTACATTTGAGAGCAAATAACATGAACCCATATAACGCAATAGGAAGCTTTGTTGTAGGCAGCTTATCGAAAAGCTTAATCCAAAATTTATTCTGGAAAACGGATACCCCAGTAAGAGGGAGCATTGTGTATTGCGATCTCGCGTTTGGATATGCTGAGCATTCGGGTGTCTACGTGGGAAATGGACGTATCATCCACCGTAATGGCAAAGGTCTTATCGAAGCTGTGTCAATTCATCAATTCCTAGCAGATACCACAGCCCTTTCCATTTACGTGAGTTGCAATGCTCAGGGCCATTCCATTGGTAATGAGCAATGCGCTCAAATAGCAGAAGCTATGCTAGGTGTACAAACAAACTATTCCCTGTTAAATGAAAACTGTCATCAGTTCTGTAGCCACTGTCTAAGCGGTGATATCTTCTCTAACACTTTCACATTGACTCAGCTTAAAGGTGACGCTCGTACGCACATTCAAGCGAGCCAGTGGCGTGTATGGGATTTAAGGCATCGTCATAAAGGATAAGGGGATTCTCTCCCCTTTATTTTTTGTCGGAATCGAAAAGTGAGTGATAGATTACCGATAACTATTACCAAAACATCGATTTCCTTCACCGTAGTTCTTGGTCCTTCTTTTTGCCAGGTAGCTAATTCTGTAAAACAGCTCACTATACCAATAAGAAAAATCTTTGTGGTTTGAGTCCAAATAGTAGCCATGATTTCTAGGGAAATAGACCAAACGATGACAATCTTCGGCTTCACACCCAAGTGCACTCGCCCAGGATTTTATCACTAAAGCGGCTAAACTATCTTTCCCTGAATAGTCACCCGCCCTGCAAAATCGTTCTTTATTGAGAAACAAAACTACATGATAGTGATCGTTATATGATGTATCTCGTTCTCTTGCCCAGGCATATCTGACATTACATGAATGAACTCTTTTTCCCTCTCGACGCTTCTTTCGCGCCTGAGCATCCATTCTAGCGCTCAGGGACTCTATAAAACGCTTCATCAAATTTGTTCGCCTGAGGTTGTAGCTGACTATTTCATCACGGCTAAGACAATCGAAGAAGCTATCATCAACTGGCAACCTGAGATCTACTCGAATAGCATACACTCTCGAGTACTCTTCTAGAGCGTTGTTCATTGTCGTGAGCAATCTGTCGAGATAGAGCTGGTTATTTTCCTCCAATGAACCTTGAATAGTTAGGCCATGGTAAGTTGATTCTTTCATGAGTTGGTTCCTGTGTAATTCATCCACAGATATCCCTACTCACCTTATTTTTTACCTTAGCTCTACCACCTACTTAAGGTAGGTATAATTCCTATAGTTGCTCCCCTTGTTTTCAGATAATAGTCATACCGACACTTCTACTACTCCGTTACTTAGTCACAAACGTTGCAGGGCAATGCTGCATGTAATACGGAAATCCTGTAATCCACTCAGAAGTTATCTAATTAGAGCAGATAACAATGTATAGCTACCATCGTAGTAAAATCTATCCAACCCTAGGTATATCGATAATATAGATTTAAATCAAAGACAATTAAATCAACATTAAATTACTGTGTAATCAAAAAACAACAAGCATAAAACAAACATAAAATTTTGATAAATCACTGTGAAAAACTTATGTAATTGATTAGTATTACTGTATATTTTTTTATGAGTCAGTTCTAATGGATGATCGAAAAGCGTTACATGCTCACTCTTGGCGAGAAGCTATTTACTATGAAGAAGAGCTCGAAGAACTCCTCAATATCAAAAGGGGTTTAATTGAAGAAAGCGAAACAATTGATGATGCAAACCATGCCCTAAACAATGAAATAGGACGTATAGAGAATGGTTCAGAAAAACAAGAATTGATCAATCGGCTCATAACGGATTTCACTAATAAGCATCAATTAGCAAATGAGGAGCTTACATACCTCAAGAATAGTTACAGGGCCTGTGGATTCTGCATCACATTATTAATGAGCCATGCAGACAATAGAGAGATCTTTGGCAACTCAGACAGAAAAAATAGAGAGAAATACAACTTCACGCCTCTTGATAACAACACTCGCAACTTGCCATCTTTTGATTCTTTTATCAGAACTCCTTTCAACATCAAAGTAATAATGCCTCGTAAGAAAGTGCATTCATTAACAGGGCAAAAATCACGCTATCGCCTAATTAGAAAAGCTTTCTTTGAGAGTAATATTGACCTTAATGGACAAGAATACCTAATCGATTTAATCAATGATTTGTGGCACAGATGTTACTCATCAAACAATCATAAAAAACTTGTGAAGTGGTTTGACCGAAAGAACCAAGATCAAATTGAGTCATGCATTGATTACCTAAACAATAACCTACGCCGATTTTCATTACCTTGGAAACCCATTGACTTAGATGAAAGCTACCATGCACTGATAGCATACTTTGATTATCAACTCTTAATGCATCCAGCAGAAACTGAATTAACAATTCGAAAGATGAAAGCTGCATGGAATCAGAAGAAATTCAGAGAGAAGAATAATGGCAAAAGGCCATACAGCGTTTCAATGACTGACAGAACTAAAGAGCGATTGATGTGGTTAGTCAGACAAGAAGATAGCAATATTAGCAATGTAATCAAGAAACTCGTCGATGAGAGATATGAGAAATTGCGATAAGCCAATTGGTGGTTATATTGGTGGTTAAAAAAGAAAAACCCAAACAAGTAACAAATTAAATCATTGATATAAATAAATTTTTTAAAACCAATCAACATTCAGATCCAAAACATTGAATGATCTAAAAGTCATCGAGTATTGAAACAAAAAAGCCCCGCTAATACGGGGCTTTCTTTTATTCGTCTTTTTCCAAGGTACTGTTATCAACGTAGGGCCAATAATGATGTCCAATTCTGATCAGCAAAGTAGCCGCAGCCAAAATAAACGCAGCCAGAGATAACCACACAACCAAAACTGCATCCAGCTCTTTCATTCCGAGAGTGATATAGCGGGCGATCGCCATCATCGCGATGTAGATAGGATAGCGTACCGGAATTTTACCGTTCATCACGAACTGCTGCACCATGGCGAGCACTTCCAGATAGATAAACATCAAAAGAATATCTGTGAGTAAGACACGCTTCTCTACAAATACGTGCACAAACTCTTGCATCATGGCGTACAACGTCGCCAAGGTAATAGAGACTAATAACACCGCCTCCAAAATATGGAAGATTTTCAGGAAAGGTCGACTAAAGGATTTCGGTAAATTCGACGGCATGGTCCATTATCCAAACAAAGAAAATAGGCCTTGAGTTTAGCATGCAACGATCTTCAATCAATCAGAATAAACATCAGTGCGAATCGACTCCAAGTCCTGGCATTTGCTTATAAAAACGCTCCGCTTATTTGGCGGAGCGCTTTTGTGTTATAGGACCTGTGGCATCACTTACGCCACTTGCTGCTTTTTTTCAGCTACGCGCTTTTTCTTCCGATATTTAGGGTGAGTGATCGGAATCGCAGATAGGAGTTTTTTGGTGTATTCGTTTTGCGGGTTTGCATAAATTTCTTTAGCACTGCCTGCTTCTACCACTTTGCCAAAATACATCACGGCAACTTTGTCAGAAACATGTTTCACCACCGAGAGATCGTGAGAGATAAATATGATCGCCAAGTTCATTTCTTGTTGCAGTTGTAGCAATAGGTTCAAGATTTGCGCCTGTACCGACACATCTAACGCAGATACCGATTCATCACAAATCAGCAGTTTAGGCTTCAATGCAATCGCGCGAGCGATACCGATACGCTGCCGTTGTCCGCCTGAAAATTCATGTGGATAACGGTTTACTGCCGTTTCTGGTAATCCCACTTTGATTAAAAGCTCTTTTACCCATTGTTTACGCTCTGTTGGCGTGCCAATTTTATGAATAACAAACGGTTCTTCCAGAATCATACCGATGGTATGACGCTGATTGAGTGACTCCATTGGGTCTTGAAAGACGATTTGCATGTCTTTACGCAGCGATCGCATCTCTTTGACAGACAGTTTAGTGATGTCTTTACCTTCAAAGAAAATCTTACCTTCCGTTGGCTCGTATAACTTTAAGATCGTGCGACCAAGGGTGCTTTTACCACAACCTGACTCACCAACTAGCCCCAGTGTTTCACCTTCAGAAACAGACAGTGAAACCCCGTCTACCGCTTTGATGGTGTAGCCTTTCTTGAACAGCCCTTTACCAGAAACAAAGTGCTGTTTAAGATTTTCAACTCTTAATACTTCTTTTGCCATAACATCCTCTTTTATGACTGGTTCACTTTGCCCAGTTAACTGGCAAACATACTGGCATCAATAGGCTTGATATCGATCATCTGCTTTGGCTCATTATCTAAGCTCGGCATCAACCCCATCAAACGCTCTGTGTATGGGTGCTGCGGGTTATCAAACAACTCAAAAATTTCTGCTTTTTCGACAATACGCCCACCATACATCACGGCAACATCATCACACACTTCTGCCACAACCCCGAGGTCGTGAGTGATGAAGATCATTGCCATGCCTGTTTCTTCCTGAAGCTCGTTCATCAGTTCAAGGATAGACGCCTGAACCGTAACATCCAACGCTGTAGTCGGTTCATCACAAATCAGAATATCCGGCTTACAGGCCAATGCCATCGCGATCATGACACGCTGGCGCATACCACCAGATAGGTTATGGGGATACTCATTCAATCGCTTCTCTGGCATTGGGATTTTTACTTTTGCCAGCATCTCAATCGAGTACGCCTCCCGCTCCTTTTTGTCGAGCTCAGGTCGATGGAGCTCAAGCACTTCACATATTTGACGACCAATGGTGTGCACTGGGTTGAGCGCCGTCATTGGGTCTTGGAAGATGATCGAAATGCGATCGCCACGCATGGCGTACATCTCTTCCGCAGGCAAATCAACTAGGTTGGTGCCGCGATAATTCACTTCACCTTTAATGATGTTTCCATATGGCTTAGGTAATAGCCCCATGATCGACATTGAGGTTACGCTCTTACCACTACCTGACTCTCCCACCAGACCGAGTGTACGTCCAGCTCTCACATCAAAGTTCACACCATGCAGAACCTTCACTGGCCCATCATCGGTGGTAAATTCAACTTCGAGATCTTTAACACTTAGGATTACATCGTTTTCCATAACCAATCCTTACAGCTTATAAGTGTCATCTACGACAACAACAGGTTCAAAAGCTTTGCCTGACTTCATCGCTTGTTTCGTTTCTTTTTTGATATCACTATCAATCCAGTAAGTGCCATCGCCTATGATTGCACCACTGAACAGCGCCTCTGTCATGCGATTCATTGGCTTATCTGGAAACTTTAACCAGCGCCAGTGACCATAGCGGACATAAGGAACCATGTAGCCTGGGACGATAACGTGAGCATCAATGATGTCACGCTGAATCTCATGACCTAGCTGGATCTTTTTATCCATATCCATGCCAAAACGATACTCGATGATCTTTTCATCCAGTTCAGGCGTGCTGTAGTTTGTGAAAGAGTTAGTTTGCGGCTTGTTCGCATTGACTGAATGGAAATACTCCCAATACGTTGGGATCTCAGACGTACCCATATCTAAGAAAGCCAAATCGTGCTTTTTCTCACGTACGTATTTGAACATGGATGAGCCATCAACTAACTTGAGCTCAATATCCAGCCCTGCTAGCTTGGCTTGCTCACGCAAAAAGGCAATACGAGGAGTATGAACAGGTGTTCCGTAGGTCAGCTCGAAGCTTAAGCGCTCACCTTTATCATTGACACGAATACCATCAGAACCAATTTTGTTAAAGCCTGCGGCTTCGAATGCCTCGGCCGCTTTTGCGGGATCAAACTTCGGTGCCTTAGCATCTGGTAGGGTGTATTTACCATGACCATAACCGGTCGGGTTCGGTTTACGGGAGTAGTCGCCACGCATGACATTCTCTATCATGCCATCAAAGTCAATCGCGTAAGTAATGCCCTTGCGAATGTTTAAATCATCCAGCATAGGCATCGCGGTGTTCATCCATACACCACCAGCCCCAACTGGAAATTGGTTGTAACCCCAGAACTTTTGAATGTATCCCTTTTGGTAAGGTTCCGTATTCGATTTATCATGCCATAAGCTTGGTAAAACAAGACCAAATGCGTCCAGCTTCCCTTTCTCAAAGTGCTTCATCGCGATATCACTGTCGCGAATCACTGTGATGCGGATTTTGTCGACATTATAGCGATGTTGATAATACTTATTGCTGTAACCCCACCAGTCTTCACCGACATGTTTGAAGGTAACACTTTTACCTTTTTTAATGTCATCTAGGTAGTATGCACTGGTCGTTGGTTCACTTTTAAAATTGTAGTAGCGGACAAAGTTGTCATGTATACCGTCACCATTTTCATCTTTTGAAGGATTAGCATAAAAATGTGCGGGACGTGGGCGCAGCGCCCCCATTCGTAACAGCAATTCTTCCGGATTGAACTCTTTCGCCGCCTTAACAGCAAACGTATGAGTGTCGTACTTGATAACATCCGCAATCGTTTTGTTGTAGTAATCGTTGTACCAAGGCTCCAAGATGTCCTTGGAACGATAAAACTTCAGCATGAACACGAAATCGTCGGCAGTCACAGGTTTACCGTCCGACCATTTGGCTTCAGGGTTGAGTTTGAAATAGACCGTTTTGTTGTCACCTGCTAACGCCCACTCGTTAGCAAGCTCAGGGATGAACTCTAAAGTATCTGGGTGGCGGACCACCAAGCCTGGAGTTTCATCTAAGATAAAAGAACGTAGCCCTGCATTAGCGTCTGGACCAACACTACGTAACGTCTGCGGGAAACTTGACATAAAGGTGCGATAAGTCCCTCCACGTTTCGCTTCTGGCGAACCATATTGAGGCTCATCCCAGTTTGTTTGCCAGTTTAAGTCAGTCGGAAGCGTTGCTGACATTGCACCAAAACTCAGGGCGCTCAGCGTGGACGCTAAAAATAATTTCTTCATAAAACTTCCCTTTTTTATGTTTTGCTCACAATGCTCGCTTAAACATAGCGTGTGAATTTTTTCGGGTCGAAAGCCGCTCGAATGGCTTCACCAATAAAGGTCACCATTACCAGAACCAGAACTATAGAAGTCACTACTGACGCAACAATCCATGGCGAATCTAAGTTTGACTTACCTTGTTGCAGTAATTCCCCCCAACTTGGTGTTGGTGGCATCAAGCCTAAGCCTAGGTAATCGAGAGCAGTCAATGCTGTGATGTTAGCTGCAATAGTGAAAGGTGCTAGGGTTACAATAATCACCATCGTATTTGGCAAGATGTGATTAAACAAGATACGTCCAGTCGATGCCCCTAAAGCACGTGCCGCCATTACGTATTCTCGTGCCGCTTCTTTATAGGTCATGGTCCGCATGTACCATGTCATCCCCATCCAAGTGAAAAGCACGTTAATAGCGACAAAGAGAGCAAACGTCGGTTGAACGATTGAAACAAGAATCATTATGACGTACAAAAACGGGACCATTGACCAGATTTCGATAAGTCGCTGTACAAACAAGTCAAATTTACCGCCCCAAAAACCCATAGCACAACCGACTGCAGTACCGATCGCGTAGGAAATGGCCATCGTAAGCAACGCAAATCCCATCGCCGTTCTGAATCCGTAGACGAGTCGCGCCAAAATATCGCGACCTATCACATCTGTACCTAAATAATGCTTATTTTCGGCACTAGGTGCTGTTGGCGGGAAATCACCACTAAAATCTTGTTCATATGGGTTCCACGGCACAAGCGGCAAAATAACAAAGTTGTCGCCCCCTTCAGCCTCAAACGCTTTTTGCAGTACACGATAATCGGCTTCACTGGATGACTCTTGGCCGAATTCGCTACCTAAACGTACGTCACTGACAACAGGAAAATAGTAGCTACCATCGTACTTGACGACTAGCGCTTTACTGTTGATCAAAAGTTCGGCGAATAGAGAAAGGATCAACATGATAGAAAGAGCAAAAAACGACCAATAGCCTCGTTTGATCTCTTTAAAGTGACGAATTTTCTTTTGAGTTAATGGACTAACTTTAATCATGTTACGCTCCAAACTTCACACGTGGGTCGACTAAAGCAACACAAATATCTGAAATGATGTTACCAATGAGCAGTAACAACGCATTAATGGCGACAATACCCATAACAACAGGGTAATCACGCTCCATGATTGATTCGTAACCCAATAAGCCAATGCCATCAATATTGAAGATAACTTCAATCAGGAAAGCACCGGTCATGAAGAACAACAAAGAGTTACCAAAGTGACTCGCGATTGGAATTAAGCTGTTACGCAACGCGTGCTTACGAACTGCTTTTTTGAAAGGTAATCCTTTCGCAATTGCGGTGCGGATGTAATCTGAGGAAAGGTTTTCCATCAGGTTATTTTTCATTGTCATCGTCAGCGTGGCAAAATCACCAATGAGGTAACAGATCAAAGGCAACACCGCATGCCACATAATGTCTTTAGCGCGTTCAAAGAAGGTTTCGTAATCGTCGAAGTCATCGCCGACAAAACCTCCCATCGGAAACCATTCCAAGTGATAACTAAATAACGTGATCAGCAATACACCCACCACATAACCTGGTAGCGCGTAGCCTACGAAAATGAGTACTGAAGAAGCGGAATCAAACACAGAACCGTGCTTGAGTGCCTTATAGTAACCAAGAGGAATCGAGATAAAATAACTAATAAAGAAGGTCATGCCGCCATAAAACAACGACACTGGCAAACGCTCTGCGATCATGTCCGAGACAGGCTCGTAGTAACGCGTCGACTCGCCAAGATCTAGCATTACCAAACGACTTAACCACTCGACGTACGCTTCCGTTACTGGTTTATCCAGGCCATAAAACGCATTCAGCTCCGCGATTTGATCGTCAGAAAGGGCCGTATTACCACCAGCAGACGTCATTGATGCGGCGCCGTCCCCCTGGGACTGCATTTGTGACAACATGCGTTCAACAGGTCCGCCAGGCACGAAACGAGTGATAGCAAAGATGAGAATAGTTATCCCGAGAAACGTTGGGATAACCAACGCCAAACGGCGTAAAAAGTACGACAGCATATACAACTTGCTCCTTGTCTACTGTCCAGTTCAAACGGAGTGAAAGAGGATATTTTCCGCCCAAAATGGTGCATATTTATCTCGTAGTAACTAAAACTGTTGAAGCACACTCCCTGCGCCTCAAGAGCTAGACTTTTCTACTACTGCAATAATTTCAGCGTCATATTTATCTTGAATCCACATCAGCTTCAAGTGTTTGAAACCAAAACATGACAAACTTCCTTCGATGTCGAAAAACAGAAATGTTTTTGTAAAAAATTATAAAAAACCACAAAAATAATTCATACAGAATATCAATCTAGGCTGTTTAGAGCCAAAACCCTACATAAAAATGCACCCTACACACATAAATAGACACATGATCCAAGGTTATATTTGACCTAAAAATACGAGTGAGCCCTTTAACCGCAATGGGTATCATATTTTGATACCACCTAATAAGTTCGAGCTAACAAAGTATGGATTCGATATAAAACTCATCTCAGAACAATTCACTGGAAAAATATCTTTTTCCAGATTCAATTACCCACTAAAAAACCATAGGCAAGATAAGTCATTAAAGTTTATAAGAAACACAAAATACGGTGTTTTATTGAAATTTAATATCGATTCATAAACATTATTCGGTTTTTTATTCCGCCTTTTAAATAAAGCCTGGTTATTTACATCTTTTTTACATTTAAGCATCCCCGTTTACCACTGGTTTGACTTCCTTTTTTCATCTCGGTTATACATTGGCCGAACGTTAACGAAATATTAACGTCACATTTGGCCGCTATGCGGCCAGACATAGGAAATAATAATAATCGGAGCAACAAGGATGTATAAAAACACAACCGCTTTATCTGTTGCGATAAGCCTTGCTTTGGGGACAGCAGCAGTTGCAGCCCCAGCAACAGCACTGGCAGAAGAGCAGCAAGTTGAAAAACTTCAAAAGATGAAAGTTACTGGTTCGCGTATCTCCACGACGGATATGGAAGGTCCTTCACCAGTTACTGTTATTAATAGTAAAGACATTGAGTCTAAAGGCTTTAACAGCGCGCAAGACGTATTGAACAGTTTGACCCAAAACACAGGTGGTGTAATGGCTCAAACAGACTCTTTCTCGTTTACACCAGCAGCGCAGTCAGTCAACTTACGTGGCCTTGGCGCGTCACGCACATTGATTCTTATTGATGGCCGTCGTCTTCCTCAATACCCGCTAGCACAAAATGGTACATCTAACTTCCAAGATATCGGCCAAATCCCTGTCGCCGCCATTGAGCGTGTTGAAGTAATGACTGACTCAGGTTCTGCTATCTACGGCTCCGACGCAATCGGTGGTGTCGTAAACTTCATTTTAAAGAAAGACTTTGATGGCGTTTCTGTAAAAGTACGCGCGGGTGACGCGACGGATGGTGGTTACCAAAACGGCCGTTTAGACGTTGTGGCTGGCAAAAACTTTGACGACAAACGTATTCTCTTCGTTGGCCAATTTGCGGGCAACGAAATGCTAAAGCAATCTGACCGAGATGATTGGGCTGGCGATGACGGTTCTAGCCGTTCTCAGCTAAGTGGCTACTCTAGCTACGGTGCAAACTTTGAAGGCGCCAACGGAACACTTCTAACACCAGCTGATGCTGGTTCTTCATGTAAAGAAGTCGTTGGTGATGCCGCGATTGAACGAGCGGATGGAAAGTGTGGTGTTAACCGTTCTGCATACCGAACATTAAAACCAGAAAACAAACAAGTAGACCTACTTTTACGTGGTGAAATGGACATTAACGACAATGTCACTGCCATGGCAGAAGCCCGTTTTGGCTACAAGTCTACAGAATCTGAATTCGAACCTAACCCTTACAGCGTTGAAGTTGATGCCACTCACTTCCGCGGCGAAGGCGAATACACTCGCCGTATGGTCGAATTTGGACCACGCGAAAGTAACACTGAAGCCGATTCTTTTGGCTTAACCTTAGGCTTGAACGGCCTGCTTGCTGATACGTATGATTGGGACCTATCCGCTGGTTACTCTGAGCAAAGCGTTGAAACAAGCAACCCAGCAATCTTTCTAACTCTCGACCAAGCTGTACAAAATGGTGATGTCGATCTTCTAGGGCCTATCTCACAAGACGTTGTAGACAAATACAGCGGCACTTCAAGCAAAGAAGCTTACTCAAAGCTTTACTCTGTTAACGGCTCACTGGCTGGTGATTTGGTTGAACTTCCTGCAGGTATGTCTGGCTTTGCTGTTTATGGTGAATGGAACCGTACTGACTACAATGAGACGATTGATGCTACAACAGCAGCTGGTGGTTTCTCTGGTCTAGGTGGAACATCAGGCGGCGGTGACCGTGATCAGATTGGTCTTGGTGTTGAAGCTCTTATTCCTATCATTGAAGATTTAGAAATGACTGTCGCTGGTCGTTACGACCACTACTTCGACGACTCGGCAACTGGTGGCGCATTCACTCCTAAAGTAGCCCTAGCATACCGTCCTACTGACACCCTATTGCTACGTGGTAGCTACGGTCTAGGCTTCCGAGCTCCAGACTTGAAGCGACTATTTGGTGATCAAACTCGAGGCTTTGGTTCTGGCTTTGACCCAGAGCTTTGTGCCAACGCTGGTGGTAGCGGCCCACAAGATAAAGACAAGTACCCAGAGTGTGATACTCAATACTTCGATACGCTTAATGGCCCTAACTCTGAGCTGAAAGAAGAAACAAGTACAAACATTAACTTGGGCCTAGCGTGGGAGCCTGTGGATGATCTTGGTGTAACTGTTGACTGGTACCACATCAAGATGGAAGACGTCGTAACAGCACCAACTTACCAAGACGTAATTAACGATCCAGGTAAATACCCAGGTACTGAAGTCGTTCGTAACCCAGATGGCACCATCAAGTCGGTATCCTATGGTCCAGTGAACCAGTCGTATGAAGAGCGTTCTGGTATTGACCTAGCGATCAAATACGCATACGACACTAATGAGTTCGGTTCATTTAACACGCGTGTTGCTGTAACGAAGATCTTGATTGCTGAATATCAAGAAAACGACAGCGAGCCTGTAACGGATGAAAGAGATTTCATGCCTGAATACACCGCAACGTTAAATCTTGGCTGGGCATATGAAGATGTCGCTATCAACCTATTTGGTAAATACCGCGACCGTATGTGTTCAAGCTACGCAAACCGTTACTACTTTGATGACTGTGATTCTGCTAAAAAAGCGGGTTACAAAGCAGAAATCGCTAGTATGACAACGTGGAACCTAACGGCTTCTTACCAATTCAACGAGAGTGGTCGTGTAACTCTTGGTGCTATCAACATGTTTGACAAAGTACCGCCTGCAGATCCTCTAAGCGATACCTCTCCATTCTATGCAACTGGGTATGACGATCCAATCGGACGTCAGCTATACGTCGAGGCATCATACGACTTCTAAAAAATATTTGGCGCGGGTTTTCCGCGCCCTTTTCGACTGACTAAAACACTGACAAGGATGCAACCATGAAATTCAAGGAATTTGGTCTCAGTGCCATAGCTGCAGCATTGCTTACTATCAGTAGTAGCTCTATAGCGGCCAACTCTGGTGCTGTCGTTTCCACACAAGCAAAAGCAAATCAATCTTCAGAAGCTTCGCAACAAAAAATCGACAATTATGCCGAAAGTACTGAAGGCATGTTGGCAGAATACAAAGGCTTACTACGTCAAATCGACAGCATGAAAGTCTACAACGAGCAAATTAACCGTATGGTTCAATCACAGCAAGGTGAATTGGACTCATTAAATAACCAAATTGCTCAGATCGATCAAACGGCAACAGAAGTAGTGCCACTAACACTTAAAATGATCGATGCACTCGATGAGTTTGTGACTCTCGATCTACCTTTCCAGAAAAAAGAACGTAATAAACGTGTCCAAGAACTGCGTCGTCTCATGGATCGCGCCGACGTAACGACTTCTGAGAAATTCCGTAAAGTGATGGAAGCCTACCAAATTGAAGAAGGTTTCTCTCGCTCAATTGAATCTTACAAAGCTAGCCTAGATAGAAATGGGGAAACCGTGACTTACGACTTCCTACGTATTGGTCGCACGGCGCTTTTATTCCAATCTCCAGACGGTGGTGAGACAGGTATGTGGAACCAACAAACACGTCAATGGGAAACATTACCGGAAAGCTACCGCATAGCGGTACAGCAAGGCCTTCGTATCGCGAAGAAGCAAGCGCCACCAGCGCTAATCAAATTGCCTGTATATGCTGGGGAGGAATAAGAGATGAAAGGATTCAAAACTCTAGCCGCTGGTCTACTAGCGAGCTTATTTATGGTTTCAGGCGTACAAGCAGAAACGCCTAAAAACCTATCTGAACTACTCAAAAACGTAAAATCAGAAAGCATCGTTGAGTCAAAAGAGAACAAAGCCCGTGAAGCTGAGTTCAAGAACAACCGAGATAAGCAAGCGGCATTATTGCAACAGGCTCGTGAAGAGCTAGCTTCACAGCAAGCACTGGGCGATCAACTTAAAGCGACATTTGATGAAAACGATAAGCAGCTGACTGAACTAACAGAAACCTTACGTGTTCGCTCTGGTACTTTGGGCGAAATGTTTGGTGTGGTCCGCCAATATGCGGGCGAGTTTAAGGGCTTATTTGCTGCCTCTCAAAACGCTGTTCAGTTCCCAGAGCGTGACGCTCTACTAACGAAACTGGCTGAAAGCAAAGAACTGCCATCAACACAAGAGCTAGAAGCATTCTGGCATACCATTCTTCAACAAGTGGTTGCCTCAGGCGAGACAGTAACAACCCAAGCAACGGTTGTTTATGGCGAAGGTAAAGAAGCGGTTCGCGATGTTACTCTTGTCGGTGAATTTAACGCGATTGCCGATGGTAAGTACGTTACTTATGTACCTCAAACAGGTAAGTTCGAAGAACTCTCTCGACAGCCTCGCACCAATATTACACGTCATGTTGCGGGCTTTGAGTCAGCGTCAAACAGCTATGAGCCACTGTTTATTGACCCATCCCGTGGTGTAATTCTGTCTCTACTTGTACAAAGCCCTACCGTTCAAGAACGTATTGATCAAGGTGGCATTGTAGGTTACGTCATCCTTGGTATGGGTGCAGTTGGCGCTATCATTGCTCTAGTTTGCTTCCTACGCCTTCAAGTGATTGGCGGTAAAATGCGTAAGCAAGCGAAATCAGAAACCGTGATTCCTGGTAATCCTCTGGGTGAAGTTATCCAAGCTTACCAAGAACACAAAGGTGACAACCTTGAAGATCTTGAAGCGAAACTGGACGAAATCATCCTACGTAACGCACCGAGCATTGAACGCTTTATCAGCTCAATCAAACTGTTCGCTTCTGTAGCACCACTTCTAGGTCTACTGGGTACGGTAATGGGTATGATCGGTACGTTCCAAGCAATCACACTATTTGGTACAGGTGATCCTAAGCTAATGGCTGGCGGTATCTCTGAAGCACTTGTTACTACGATGCTTGGTCTGGTTGTCGCAATTCCTCTACTGTTCCTGTACACCATCGTACACAGTAAAGGTCGTCGTTTGGTTCAAACTCTTGAAGAACAGAGTGCAGGCTTCATCGCTCGCTATCAGGAAAAACTACATAAAGCCGAAAGCTAAGGAGGCGTTATGTGGTGGTTAGTTGGAGAACTTGAATCAATTAGGCGCTTCTTGGGAATGGGTGGCGATGTACTCGTCGCCATCTTCATCCTCAGCTTTATGCTGTGGGCAGTATTGTTAGAACGTTGGTTCTATTTTGCTGCCGTCGCTCCAAAAGCCATGAAAAAAGCCGTTGGCTCATGGCAGGGGCGATCAGAGCACCAGAGCTGGAACGCTAAGATGATCCGACAAGAAATTGTTTCTCGTCAGGACATTGAGAATAAAAAGGGCCTGCCAATCGTGAAAGTGTTGATTGCGCTTTGTCCCTTACTGGGTTTGCTCGGCACCGTTGTTGGCATGATCCAAGTATTCGACATCTTAGCGGTAACAGGAACAGGAAGCCCTCGAGCAATGGCCTCGGGGATCTCAAAGGCAACAATCCCAACTTTAGCCGGGATGGTGGCTTCTCTATCAGGACTGTTCTTTAGTTCACGTCTTGATCATTTAGCCAAAGTCACAACGCAAAAGCTGGAAGATAAGCTAAAGCATATTGCCTGAGTAAATGGAATTAGAGGTATAGGTCATGAAAAGACGCTATAGCAGTGATAGCAGTGATGAAACCGCTATCGATATGACACCGATGCTCGACATCGTATTCATCATGTTGATCTTCTTTATCGTAACAACATCGTTCGTAAAAGAAGCTGGTCTAGAAGTAAACCGCCCGACAGCAAGCTCTGCGCAAACCGTGAAAAAAGGTAACATCATGGTCGCAGTTGGTGCGGCGGGTGATGTTTGGGTTGATAAACGCCGCATCGAAGTGGACGCGGTTCGCGCGAATATTGAACGTCTTCGTGCAGAAAGCCCTGATGGCGCAGTTGTTATCCAAGCCGACACAGAAGCAAATGCTGGCGTAGTAGTGAAGGTTATGGACCAGATCAAAATGGCAGGTGTAGAAAGCATCTCCATTGCCGCAACCAATAAGGATTAAGCTTATGCGGTATCTGGCCTCAATTGCACTGGCGCTCATTGTCTCCCTCGGGTTGTTCTGGGGGATGGACAAGCTAGTAAACAAAGAGCGCCACGAGTTAGTGTCGAATGATGACCTGCGTATGGTCGAGTTTATTCGCATTAAACCAGACGAAAAAATACAGGAGAAAAAACGCGAACTTCCAAAGCCACCACCGCCTAAGCGTCCGCCGCCGCCGCCAGAAATGAAAGTGACAGCGACAGTAAAACCGGTGATGGAGCAGACCCCAATGGATATGCCAAAGCTTGACCTACCCGTAAATGTTACAGGTGGTTCGGTGCTTGGACATTATAGCCAGGGTGGAGGTGCGCAACTCGCGGGTAGCGGAGGTCCAACACCTCTAGCGACATTCCAACCTCAAATGCCTAGGAAGGCTGCGAAAGCAGGAATAGAAAAAGGGGTCGTCTTATTAGAGTTTACTGTAAACGCACGTGGTGCCGTAGAGGACATCAAAGTTCTTAAAGAGCAACCACGACGCTTAGGCCTCGGTCGAGCGGCAAGAAAAACAGTCTCTAAATGGACATTTAAACCAAAATTGGTTGACGGGAAACCTGTTAGCTCGCGCCTATCGCAAGAAATAGAGTTCTCAACCAATTAAGGAGTCACGATGAAAAGTTTATGGAAAAGCAAAGTGGCTTCTTTAATTCTCTTCGCAGGAGTGGCAATGGCCGCTCCTACGATGGCAAAAGAAGCTCCTCAGTTATCAGATCGGACATTTCGAACCGTTAACAAAGTGCAAGAGTTGATCGCAACTGAAAAATATTCAGCAGCGAAAGAAAAACTAGCAAGCGCTTTAGAAAGCACAAGTTCGAAAAAATACGACCGAGCAGTTTTACTTCAGCAGACTGGCTTTTTGTATTCGCTACAAGACAATTATGTGCAAGCAGCAAAATACTTTGCCGAAGCATTACAGCTCGACGCACTTCCCGTTCCTGTTGCTCAACAAGTTCGCTACAGCTTGGCTCAGCTTTACCTAGCTGAAGAAAAGTATACGTTGTCTGTAAAAACGATGAAGGAATGGTTCAAGGTTGCAGAAACAACCAAAGAGAAGCCTCAAGCTCATGCTTATATCACGTTAGCGAGCGCTTATGTTCAGTTGGAAGATTACAGAAATGCAATCCCGCCAACCAAAAAAGCCATCGCGATGAGCAAGAGCCCAAGTGAGTCTTGGTACTTAATTCTCGTTGCATCTCACTACGAGTTAGGCCAGCTGAAAAGCGTTGCCAGTGTACTCAAAACTCTGACTTCAAAGTACCCTCAGAAAAAGCGTTACTGGATGCAACTTTCTGGTGTCTACATGGAGCTAGGTCAAGAGCGCAACTCTCTAGCCACCCTAGAAATGGTTTACAAAATGGGGAAACTAGAAGGAGAGAAGGAATATTTACGCTTTGTAAACTTCTTGGCTTATCAAGGTATTCCATATAAAGCAGCCAAAACTCTTGAAAAGGAAATGGCAGCTGGAAACATTGAAAAGACGAAGGAAAACTATGACCGCCTAGCCAGCTTCTGGCAGCAAGCTAAAGAGCTAGATAAATCAATTCTCGCTTATAAAAAGTCATATAACCTCGCTCCTTCTGCTAAAACGCAAATTCAGATTGCTCGCTTAATGATACAAGACAAGCAGTATTCTGAAGCAACTCGTTTTGTAGAAAGCGCGGCATCCAGTGCCTCTAAAGAGCAAAAGGCAGAACTTGAATACATTCGCGGGATGGCCTATTTCGAGCTTAAGCAGCCACAAAAGGCCTTGCAGGCGATGAAAGGCGCTGCTCAATCGCCAAAATTCAGGTCAACCGTTAGCCCTTGGATAAATTTCCTAGAGTCTCAAGGATAATTCGAAGATTAAGTGTGAGTCAGTCGCACGCCTGGGGAAGTGAAAGCTTCCCCTTTTTTCCGTCTTATCATTATTAACCCCTATTTTTAACCAGAGTCACTCACGCAAGCCAAATCGGGAATCTAAACCTAAAATCAGCACACTAAACGGTTGTAGAAATGGTTTTAATAACAGAGTGCGCGGATGGTAAGTCCTGTATCACGCTCCTTCTTCGCTGTTTAGGAACACTCTGGCGTAAGTAACTATTTCATCAGAGACGATCACAGACAGAAAGATCAACTGGTAACAAAATAGAGATCATGATACTCTTCGCCTCCATTTTTCTGGCGGGATTATCACCAATATCCACCCCTTTGGTGGTTGATTTCTCAATGCCAGTGCTATCGTTATAAGAATGTCGAACTTCCCTTCGGCACTCAATCAATCCAATCAAAAGTGGAACAGTACAATGGGCAAAGGTACTCTCTATATCGTATCTGCACCTAGCGGCGCAGGTAAATCTAGCTTGATCTCAGCGATGTTGGAACGCAACCCAACCTACGCAATGAAAGTGTCTGTGTCTCACACCACGCGCAACATGCGACCTGGTGAAGAAAATGGTGTCCACTACCATTTTGTAGCGAAAGATGAGTTTGAAGCCCTGATCGCTAAAGGTGACTTCCTAGAATACGCAGAAGTGTTTGGTAATTATTACGGCACATCTCGTGTATGGATTGAAGAAACACTAAATAAAGGTATCGACGTTTTTCTAGATATAGACTGGCAAGGCGCACGCCAAATCCGTGAACAAATGCCAGAAGCCAAAAGCATCTTCATCCTACCACCATCAAACGGTGAGTTAGAGCGTCGCTTGAACACTCGTGGTCAAGATAGCGATGAAGTGATCGCAAAGCGTATGGCTGAAGCCAAGTCGGAAATCTCTCATTACAACGAGTACGACTACGTGATCGTAAACGACGATTTTGATACCGCTTTGATGGATTTTAAAGCAATCTTGCGTGCTGAAAGATTGAAGGAAGAAAAGCAAGCTGCTAAATATAAAGGTATGCTTGACGCGTTGTTAGCAGAGTAACTTCAAAAAAGTCACGCTGTAAAACATAAAGAATTTCCCGTTTTTTGCCCAGTGCGAAAAACACAATAAACTACCTGAGAAAGTCCACAAACGGTGGCTTGTCTAATTGCTAGTAAATAAAGTAGTTAGGTTGTATACTTTCTCGTCATTCTAAAATTTTAGTTAACTATTTGGAGTCCTCATGGCACGCGTAACTGTTCAAGACGCTGTTGAAAAAGTTGGCAACCGTTTCGACCTAGTACTGATTGCGGCTCGCCGCGCTCGTCAAATGCAAACTGGCGGTAAAGATGCACTAGTGCCAGAAGAGAACGATAAGCCAACGGTTATCGCTCTACGCGAAATCGAAGAAGGTTTAATTACTAAAGAAGTTCTAGACGCTCGTGAACGTCAAGAACAGCAAGAGCAAGAAGCGGCAGAGCTAGCGGCAGTAAGCAGCATCGCTCACAACCGTTAATTCTGACTTTAGAATTCAACAACCTCCCGGGCCTATAATTTGTATCTATTCGATAGCCTCAAAGACGTTGCCCAAGAATACCTAACAGAGCCTCAGATTGAGGCTCTGCGTCAATCTTATGTGGTAGCGAGAGATGCCCATGAAGGGCAAACCCGCTCTAGCGGTGAACCATACATCATCCACCCTGTCGCTGTGGCTCGTATCTTGGCCGAAATGCGCCTTGATATCGAAACCCTCCAAGCTGCTTTGCTGCATGACGTCATTGAAGACTGTGATGTAACCAAAGAAGATCTCGAAGAGAAATTCGGCAACACTGTCGCAGAATTGGTTGATGGTGTATCTAAACTGGACAAACTCAAATTCCGCGATAGGAAAGAGGCTCAGGCTGAGAACTTTCGTAAGATGGTTCTGGCCATGGTGCAAGATATCCGCGTCATTCTGATCAAACTGGCTGACCGCACGCATAACATGCGTACGCTTGGCGCGCTTCGACCAGATAAAAAGCGTCGTATTGCTCGTGAAACGTTAGAAATTTACGCGCCCCTCGCTCATCGTCTTGGTATTCACAATATCAAAACCGAACTCGAAGAGTTGGGCTTTGAGGCGCTATATCCCAACCGCTACCGCGTACTGAAAGAAGTGGTTAAAGCCGCACGTGGTAATCGTAAAGAGATGATCCAACGCATTCACAGCGAAATAGAAGGCCGTCTGCAAGATTTTGGCTTGAATGCTCGCGTCGTTGGTCGTGAGAAAAACCTGTTCTCTATCTATAACAAGATGAAAACCAAAGAACAGCGCTTTCATACCATCATGGATATCTATGCGTTCCGAGTCGTTGTTGATACCGCTGATACTTGTTATCGCGTTTTAGGCCAAGTACACAGCTTGTATAAGCCACGTCCTGGTCGCATGAAAGATTACATCGCGGTACCAAAGGCGAACGGCTATCAATCGCTACACACTTCCATGGTTGGCCCACACGGCGTACCTGTTGAAGTTCAGATCCGTACTGAAGATATGGATCAAATGGCGGACAAAGGTGTCGCGGCACACTGGTCTTACAAAGACAAAGGCGACAAGTCTGGCACCACTGCGCAAGTGAAAGCTCAGCGTTGGATGCAAAGCCTGTTAGAGCTACAACAAAGCGCGGGTAACTCATTCGAATTCATTGAAAACGTAAAATCCGATCTTTTCCCAGATGAGATTTACGTCTTCACACCAAAAGGTCGTATCGTTGAATTGCCTTTAGGCGCAACGGCTGTCGACTTTGCCTATGCCGTACATACCGATGTAGGCAACTCTTGTGTTGGTGCTCGTGTTGATCGTAACCCTTACCCATTGAGTAAGGCATTGAAAAACGGTCAGACGGTGGAAATTATCAGTGCCCCTGGTGCACGTCCGAATGCGGCATGGCTAAACTATGTCGTGACTTCTCGTGCCCGCACTAAGATTCGACAAGTACTGAAAACGATGCGTCGTGAAGAGTCGATTACTTTAGGTCGTCGCCTACTTAATCACGCACTTGGCCGTCACTCGATTGATTCAATTTATCCAGAAAATATCCAAGAAGTCTTGAATGATCTTCGCCTAGAAAGCATCGATGATTTATTGGCTGCTATTGGATTGGGTGAGTTGATGAGCATTGTGATCGCACGTCGTCTCCTTGGTGACACCGAAGAGCTCACGACAACAAGTTCAATCCCAACGGACTCGAAGAAGAAGCTTCCGATTCGTGGCGCAGAAGGCTTATTGCTGACGTTTGCAAATTGTTGTCATCCTATCCCAGATGATCACATTATTGCTCACGTATCGCCTGGTCGTGGTTTGGTTGTTCACCGAGAAACATGTCCGAACGTTCGTGGTTATCAGAAAGAGCCAGACCGTTATATGGCTGTCGCTTGGTCTGAAGACTACGATAAAGAGTTCATTGCTGAACTTAAAGTCGACATGCTTAACAACCAAGGTGCTCTTGCAGAACTGACCAACGTGATCTCGAAAACAGGATCAAACATTCATGGCCTTTCAACGGAAGAACGTGATGGTCGTTTGTACACTGTGACTGTGCTGTTGACGACGAAAGATCGTGTCCACCTTGCTGGTATCATGCGTAAGATTAAGGCAATGCCTCAAGCAACCCGAGTCAGACGCAGAAAGAACTAACCTCTATCGCCACCTACTCTGTTAGGTGGCGATTTTTTATACCTCAATAAATATGAACCTAGAACGTTACAACCGTATTCACCAAGTCCTAAAAACTCGCCAAACTGATCTGACACTTTGTCTCGAAGAAGTACATAAGCCAAACAACGTCTCTGCTGTGATCCGCACCGCTGACGCGACAGGCTTACACAAAGTTCACGCAATTTGGCCAGACAAAATGCGTACGCTGAGCCATACCTCAGCAGGCGCGCGTAACTGGGTTGAAGTGGATACTCACGATTCGATTGAAACTGCGATTACCGAACTCAAAGCGCAAGGTATGCAGGTTTTGGTGACCAATCTTTCGGACACCGCCGTCGATTTTCGCGAAATCGACTACACCAAACCAACGGCAATCATTTTAGGCAGCGAAAAGGTTGGCGCTTCGGAGCAAGCCAAACAGCTTGCCGATCAAGACATTATTATCCCGATGGTGGGTATGGTGCAGTCACTAAACGTATCGGTTGCCAGTGCCGTAATTTTGTATGAAGCGCAACGTCAACGTGAAGCCGCAGGTATGTACGACCGAGAAGAAAGCGCTCTGCCTAAAGAGACAATCAACCGTATTCTCTTTGAACGTGGTCACCCTGTTCTGGCAAAAGTCGCGAAACGAAAAGGGCTTGTTTACCCACCACTCGATGAAGAAGGTCAAATCATCGCCGATGACGCGTGGTGGCAAGAGATGCAAAGCAAGTAAAAGACTTTCGTCATTCTAAACAGCGGCGAAGGAGCGTGGTTCAGGATCTAATTCTCAAATATACAGATGCTAATAGTGTTAACTTCAGCGGCATACTTGTTGGAAATAGAATCCTGATGTCGCTAAAGCTCCCCGGAATGATAGGTTATCAGTCAAATCATGACACTAACTAAAGCATGACTATTTTTTCCTGTACAAAAACACAGCTCCATGGTTAACATACTGCTATGTTAACCATTTTCTTGAGCCCTCTATGTCCGCCCAAATGTTATCTGCCGTCCCATTAACCTCCCTTTCTGGAGTTGGCGCGAAAGTCGCAGAAAAACTCGCCAAAGTTGGCTTACATAGCGTTCAAGATTTGCTGTTTCACCTTCCGTTACGCTACGAAGATCGTACTCGTATTTACCCTATTGCCAAACTGCATGCTGGCCTTTGGGCGGCCGTGCAAGGTAAGGTCATGGCAGTCGACACTATCTTCGGTAAGCGCAAAATGCTAACGGTAAAAATCAGCGACGGTAATGGCACTATCACGCTGCGCTTTTTCAACTTTACCGCAGCCATGAAGAACAATTTCACGCAAGGTAAGTTAGTGCATGCTTACGGTGAAATTAAGCGCGGTGGCATGGGTTTGGAAATTGTTCATCCTGACTACAAGTTTTACGTCAGCGAGCAAAAGCCCGATGTAGAACAGAGCTTAACCCCTGTTTATCCCACCACCGATGGATTGCGTCAAATCACATTACGCAACCTTACCGAACAAGCTTTAGCCCTGCTTGATAAAACCGCAGTGCAGGAATTACTTCCAGCGGGGTTGTATGACCATCAAATCACGATGTCGCAAGCGCTGCACACCATTCATCGCCCACCACCAACCATTAATTTAGATGAGTTTGACGAAGGCAAACATCCTGCCCAAATCCGCTTGATCATGGAAGAATTGCTCGCACAAAACTTATCGATGCTGGCGGTGCGTAGCAAAGGTCAGAAGGATTCAGCGCTACCTCTCGGTCCTTGTAATAAACTAAAAACGCAGCTTTTAGCCCAACTGCCTTTCTCTCCTACAAACGCTCAAACCCGAGTCGTACAAGAGATTGAAGCCGATCTAGAAAAACCGCACCCAATGATGCGATTAGTGCAAGGCGATGTTGGTTCAGGGAAAACGTTGGTTGCCGCTTTGGCCGCAGTTAGAGCCATTGAGCATGGCCATCAGGTGGCACTCATGGCGCCAACCGAACTATTGGCCGAGCAACACGCTATCAACTTCGCAAACTGGTTTGAAACAATGGGCATTCAAGTCGGTTGGTTAGCGGGCAAACTCAAAGGTAAGGCAAAGGAAGCCGAGCTGGCTCGTATTACCAGTGGTGAAGCACAAATGGTAGTGGGTACTCACGCGCTATTCCAAGAGCACGTTGGATTTCATCACCTTGCTTTGGTCATCATTGATGAACAGCACCGCTTCGGTGTCCACCAACGTTTAGAGCTGCGTGAGAAAGGTGCAAAACAAGGCGCTTATCCACATCAGCTCATCATGACAGCAACGCCGATTCCGCGAACGTTAGCCATGACTGCTTATGCTGACTTAGAAACGTCGGTGATTGACGAGTTACCGCCAGGTCGAACACCAATCCAGACTGTCGCGATTCCAGACACCAAACGCAATGATATCGTCGAACGTGTCCGAAATGCCTGCTTAAACGAAGGCAAGCAGGCATATTGGGTGTGTACCCTGATTGATGAGTCGGAAGTATTAGAAGCGCAAGCCGCGGCAGATACCGCAGAAGAGCTTCAACGTAAACTGCCGGACGTAAAAATTGGTCTAGTACACGGACGAATGAAGCCGGCAGAGAAACAAGCGGTGATGCAAGATTTCAAAGACAATAAACTGCATTTGCTGGTCGCAACGACAGTGATTGAAGTTGGTGTGGATGTGCCAAACTCTAGCTTGATGATCATAGAAAACCCTGAACGTCTTGGTTTGGCACAATTACACCAGTTAAGAGGTCGCGTGGGCCGAGGTTCCGTTGCTAGCCATTGTGTGCTGCTGTACCACTCTCCGCTGTCAAAAACCGCGCAAAAACGTCTCGGAGTACTACGTGAAAGTAACGATGGCTTCGTCATTGCGCAGAAAGACCTAGAAATTCGTGGCCCTGGAGAACTATTGGGTACAAAGCAGACAGGTCTTGCTGATTTCAAAATCGCAGACTTAGTTCGAGATCAACGCCTGATTCCCGAAGTTCAGCGTATTGCGCGTCATATTCATGACAATTACCCGTCTAACGCAACAGCGATTATCGATCGCTGGTTGGGTGAGCGGGATATTTACTCCAAAGCGTAATGATTGAAAGCGAGCCAAATGGCTCGTTTTTTAATGCGCCAAAAACAAAGCAAACGTTTGCTTTTTGAGTAAATCTCTCTATAATCGCGCACAAATTTTTAAGTGTGTTAGATCACACTCCACCAACCTGAGTTGACTCTGATTAACAGCAATCACAGGTAACGACGTCAACTCCACCCTGCTCTCCCATTCAGCGAGAACTAGGGAAATATTGCGACTAGCGAGACAAACAATGACAACTTCAAACCGATCTTCGGAACTGGTCTATCAACTCAACGATCGACCACCTTTGCCTCAAACCATTTTTGCCGCACTTCAGCACTTATTGGCGATGTTCGTCGCGGTTATCACTCCGTCACTGATCATCTGTCAGTCTTTGGGTGTACCAGCAGACCAAACGAATACCATCATCAGCATGTCTTTGTTTGCGTCAGGCGTGTCTTCGTTTATTCAAATTCGCACCATTGGCCCAATTGGCTCTGGTTTGCTCTCTGTTCAAGGTACCAGCTTTAACTTTTTAGGTCCTATTATTGGTGCAGGCCTATCGCTGAAAGCCGGTGGAGCAGACATCAGCACCATGATGGCTGCCATTTTTGGTACGATTTTAGTCGCATCATTTGCAGAAATTTTCCTATCTCGCGTGTTGGAGCATGCCCGCCGAATCATCACTCCGCTCGTTTCAGGCATCGTCGTCACTCTTATCGGTCTCACACTGATTCAAGTCGGCTTAGTATCAATGGGCGGTGGCTACGCAGCATTAAATGAAGGAACCTTCGGCAGCTTAGACAAACTTGCTCTGGCTGGGACGGTACTTGGATTAATTGTGATTTTAAATCGCTCGAAAAACCCATACATCCGTGTGGCTTCAATCGTGATTGCGATGCTAGTGGGCTACATCATGGCGTATTTTATGGGGATGGTAGATACTTCTCAGCTAGGCGCAACCGAGATCGTAGCACTGCCCGTACCAATGCAATATGGCTTATCGTTTGACTGGTCTCTGTTCATTCCGCTGGTACTGATTTTCTTTATTACCGCACTAGAAGCCATCGGTGATATTACCGCAACATCTGAAGTGTCTGGTGAGCCAGTAAAAGGCCCAGTGTACATGAAACGCATTAAGGGCGGTGTGTTAGCAGACGGCTTAAACTCTGCGATCGCAGCCGTTTTCAACAGCTTCCCGAACTCAACGTTTAGCCAGAATAACGGCATCATCATGCTAACAGGAGTCGCGAGCCGCTACGTGGGTTACTTTATTTCTGGCATGTTAGTGATTCTTGGCTTGTTTCCTGGCGTCGCTAGCTTTGTTCAGCTGATTCCTGAGCCAGTACTTGGCGGCGCAACAATTGTCATGTTTGGTACGATTGCTGCCGCTGGTGTACGTATTATCTCTCGTGTTGAGCTCGATCGCCGCGCAATTCTGATCATGGCCTTATCCTTCTCAATGGGACTTGGTATCGCGCAAAAACCAGAGATCCTGCAATTTATGCCAGAATTTATTAAGAGTATTTTCTCAACTGGTGTTGCAGCAGGTGGTATCACTGCGATCATTTTAAATCTACTTCTGCCAGAGAAACTGGAAGACGAAGATGAACTTCCTCAGGAAGTGAAAGAGTCTTAAGATTATTGAGAATAAGAAAAGCCCAACCTATTTAGGTTGGGCTTTTTGTTTTAAAGGGTGCGGGCCATCGACTTACTTGGTAGGAAAGCTGATTTGAGCGATTAAACCGCCTTCACTGCGATTACGCATCACCACAGAACCTGAATGCTGGCTGATTATACGCTTCACAATCGCCAACCCTAGCCCAGTGCCTTCACTACCGCGAGCGGTGTCACCACGCGTAAAGGGTTCAAATAACCTCGCGATTTGAGAATGCTCGATACCCGGTCCGTTGTCCTCTACTGAAATCCACACTAGCTGCTTATCTGCTGTCACACCAGTGCTGATTTTGACCCAGCCATTGCCATAACGTAGCGCATTCACAACTAAGTTACTGATAGCCCGCTTAATCGCAATCGCGCTTCCTTTGGCTGGCGGCAAGTTAAGATTAAGATCTGTTTCAATTTCAACCTCATAACCACCTTCAGAACTGGCGACGTCACTGGCAATCGTACTGATATCAACCGCTTCAAACGATTCTTGGTTCACCGGTTTGAGATAATCCATAAACTGACTGATGATCTCATTACATTCTTCCGTATCGCTAATGATCCCCTCCGCAAGATAGCTGTCCTCAGGAGACATCATTTCTGTTGCTAGGCGAATACGCGTCAGAGGTGTTCGTAAGTCATGGCTAATCCCCGCCATTAATAAGGCTCGGTCTTCTTCTAGCTCTTGAATACCTTTCGACATTTGATTAAAGGCTCGAGTTACAGAGCGAATCTCCGATGCGCCTTTCTCTGCTAAGGGGGGCGGGATCTCACCTCGACCGACGTCTTTCGCGGCTCTCTCTAAAGCCAAAAGTGGACGGTTTTGCAAACGAATAAACAACCAACCACCAGCAATGATCAGCAGCGCCATAATCAAACTGTTACGAAACAGCGGTGCAAAATCTTCTTCTTGCAGCTCAGATAACGGAATACGAATGATGGAGTTCGGCAACTTTTCGATGTGCATCCACAAAATGTAACTTTCATCGCCAAGCAATAAGCGTACTTCTGTAGGCGAACCCAGCTCTTGGCTCATTTCTTCAGACATCAAATCAATCGACATTGCGTGATGAAATTCAATCGCCTTATCGCTGTCAAGGCTGTGAACCGTCACCCCTAATCTTTCTAATAATTGACGCCTTAACGGTGCATCAGACTTTAAAGGTCCTTCATCATCAAGCACCAAATTGAGCTCATGGGCGAGAATTTTATTGAACTGCTGCAAACTCGGCATCAACGCGTAGTTAAAAACGGCGTAGTAAGAGAAAACTTGGCTCGCGAGAAGCAAAGAGATGAACAGCAGAATAGATTGTGTCAGTGAACTTCGGATGCGCATGGAACGTTCCTAGTGGTCCTAATCGCGAAATTTCAGCCTTCAAAGGGAAGGTAATGAAGGCTGAAGTTGCTATAGCCAAGTGCTGGCTATGGAGTGAAGAGATTACACCTCTTTGCCGTCTGGGACGAAAACATAACCCAGGCCCCACACGGTTTGAATGTAGCGCGGCTTGCTCGGATCGTCTTCTAACATGCGACGTAAACGTGAGATTTGTACGTCAATAGAACGTTCCATTGCAGAATATTCACGGCCACGCGCCATGTTCATCAATTTGTCTCGTGACATTGGCTCACGTGCATTCATCACGAGCGCCTTTAGAACAGCAAACTCTCCAGAGGTGAGTGGCATTGCCTCGTCACCGCGGAACATCTCGCGAGTGCCTAGATTGAGTCGGAACTCCCCGAACTCCACCACTTTTTCTTCCGTGCTTGGTGCACCCGGCAACTCTACAGTTTGGCGGCGTAATACGGCCTTGATGCGAGCCAACAATTCGCGTGGGTTAAACGGTTTTGGCAAATAATCATCCGCCCCTACCTCAAGACCTACGATGCGGTCCACTTCATCACCTTTCGCGGTGAGCATTAAGATTGGCAACATATTGTTCGCGTGGCGTAGACGACGACAAATTGACAAACCGTCTTCACCTGGCAACATTAGGTCCAGCACCATTAAGTGAAAGTTTTCGCGCGTTAGTAGGCGATCCATCTGTTCGCCATTGGCGACACTTCGTACCTGAAAACCTTGCTCAGAAAGGTAACGCTCCAATAGAGCACGTAAACGAGCATCGTCATCAACCACTAAAATTTTATGATTTTCTTGCATTGAAACATCCTTTCAGAAGCGTCTATTGTCGAAAATGTATCACTGTTTTTCCTAACGTGCTCAAGCAAATTGTTACTCTTTTTATCTTAAGCGCTTTATTCTCTCTCTAGCAGGTATTTTCAGCACCTACTATTGACCATAATTCCATTCCAGTTCACGTTTGGCCTCAAGCAGCTCTTGCTGTGCCTCAGCCAGCTTGTGACGTTTTTTCTCAATTTTGTCTGCTTTCCCTGAATGCTGAGCTTCGACTAATTCTTCCTCTCGCTCCTCAACTTCTTTAGTCTTTTCTTCCACTTCTGTTTGCAGCTCTTGGCGCAGCTCACCTTCCGAGCATTCATTCTGGATAGCGGAAAGTGCTTGCTCCAAGCCTTTAATGCGATGCTCATTACCTTGCGCTTTTGCATACTCAAGCTGCTGCTCTACCGCTAACTCTTTAGCGTCACAGCCTTTCACTTCATCTTGAGCAAAAACTGAAAGTGAGAAACCTATTGTTAGTGCAGCACTACACATGACTGCTTTGTTCATTTTACTTCTCCGAGAAAGGCACCATGCCTTTATACCAAATATTCTGACGTTGAGACCCAAGTCACTTCTAGTGAACTTCATGAGACTTGAATCGGTGATAAAGCCTCAGTCTTCCGAGGCCGGTTGAGTGTATTCAATTGAGTTGATGAACCACTCTTTTTCACCTTCTGGGGTGCGTACCGTGAACTCTTCATCCACTTGTTTTTTCAACATCGCTCGCGCCATAGGTGAATCGATAGAGATGTAGTCTTTCGCATCGCCATAAATCTCTTCAGGCCCGACAATACGAAACTTTTTCACTTCTCCTGCCTCATTTTCTATTTCCACCCATGCACCAAAAAAGACTTTGCCTTCTTGTTGCGGAGAATAGTCAACGATCGTGACTTCTGGCAGGAATTTACGAAGGAAGCGGACACGACGGTCGATCTGACGGAGTAAACGTTTATTGAAGGTGTAATCCGCATTTTCTGAGCGATCGCCCAGGCTCGCCGCCCAAGTGACGATCTTGGTGATTTCCGGGCGCTTTTCATTCCAAAGGTAATCATGCTCTTGTTTGAGTTTGTTGTAACCTTCTCGTGTAATCAGCTTAGTTTTCAAATTAACTCCTATCTCAACTAAAAAATGCTGCTCTTTGGCAGCATTAAGGAGATGATATACCCAAAGATCCAATGTTGTTCAGGCTTTGGGTATCAAGGTGATAAGGCGGCCAGAGTGTTACTTTTCGTAATCCGGTTTTTGCGTCACGATGTAATTCGTATCACTCGAAACAACCGCGCCATGTTTTAGGAAGTTTTTACCTAAAATCATGCTGTAATGGAAGCGACCTCGGTCCTGTAAGTTGACTCGGATCTTCTTCTCTAATTCGCCAAGCTTAACATGCATTTCAACCACAGGGCGTACGTTCGCTTTCTCGCCTTTCTTAGCTTTAATACGCATGACATCAACAACAGGCTTGGTAAACGCCTGTTTCATGCCAAGATCGTTCTCATAGGTAAAGCTCACCATGTCTTTGCCGTCTTTCTTAAACTGCTTGATGTTCTTAGCATTGATTGAGCTTACATCTGCACCCGTGTCTAACTTCACAGGGAAAGACATCCCCTCAACTTCAGCCACTTCGATATGGCCAGCTTTGAAAAGTGGCCTTGCATCTAGTAGATGGTCTGCGCGAGTGTTCAGCAACACACCACCCTTGGCTATGTCATGACCAAAGACGAAAAAGGGTTGAGTGTCACCCTCATCAAGCACATCGAGCGCAAACTTCATTGATGTGTCTTTTCTACCGAGAAGAAAGTCTCCTTCGACAACAGGGCGAACCGCGCTGCCAACCTTGAGCTTTTTCAACACTGGTTTGGTGATTTTTTCTTCTTTCCCCTCATCGTTCATTAAATAAAACGTGACGGATTCATCCTTACCTTTTTCTGTTACTTCAAACCCATTTACACGCAGTAATGGCGTTTTCACAGTAAAAGTGGGGTAAGCAGGGACGGTATAACCATCAATGGTGACCTGTTCTTCTGGTGAAACGACAAGAGGTTTTGATTTGAGTGCGCTTTTGAACGTTTTTTCTACGCCACCCAGTAGATTTTCTCTGTCCGTATCAATAACAAAGTGCTGACTCGCGACGTCCCGACCTAAGCGAATTTGCGAACTGAACTTACTGCGATCACGCAGATACACCAACCAACGTTGAGTTTCATTTTCACCGACTTTGACGGGTAAATAGACTAAAGGACGCTCGCTTTTGGTCGTTTTCAGCATTCGTACCAAGGGTAATGTCATTGGGTGACGCTTGCCATTCTCGCCCTCTAACATAAAAGAGACTTCGTTATGCTTTTTGTCTACCTTGATGTCCAGTGCATGGACGTTGGTATAACGGCTAGAAGTTGAGATGCTGATCTTATATGGCACACCTTCGACTTCAACCGTCTCTTTTTTGCCAATCATTTTTGCGCTTGGCTGTTCTTGAAGATAATCGTAACCAGCGAAGACCCATGCGTTATCATCGAGATAAGTTTTACCAATCAAGATAGGAGAAGAGAATTGCGTACGCTTGGTCAGGTTGACTTCCGTATCAACGGTGTGACCAGCAATTGTCATCGGCATTTTTATTGTCGGGCGTAGGATGGGCTTTTTGCTTGTTCGACTGCGAATCGCGCTCACTCTTTCCAGATCATCGGTAATCTGTATTTCCTTCCCTGTATAAGGGTGAGGAACCGTAAAGCTAACCTTTACTTGATATGGCTTAAAGCTGTCGGCGTCCCACTTTGCCTTCGTACCACCTAAGTCATCGACAATCGCCCAAAGTAACTCGTTATCTTTCAAATCTTGGTAATCTGGGTGTGAGCTACTGACATGGATATTCTCCGCATGCATCGATGTCGTATCTGCACCAGTATCAATCTTACCAATAAATGGCACCGCTTTTAGTTCCGGAATATCACTGTAATAGACGCTCTCCACACGCCCTAGTACCAATTTGTTATCGAGTTGATAAACGGGAGCTTGTGTGGTTCCTGAGATAGACTGCGCCCAACTAAGCGGGGCGGCAAGTAAGGCACTCGTAAGCGCTAACGCCAAAGACATTTTTTTCATCATGATTATCCGTATAAGCCGAGGTACATTTAGTGATATCAACAACCGTGGAATTAGGTTAGTCGATAACTGCGGATATAAGTTCTCAATTTAATTACAGTTTTGACATAAATCTGACTGATGTCCACCAGCGCCCGGTAAATTTTTGCCTCGTTAATTTAAAACATTGCAAATTCTTCGAATGACCCCAATGTTCTATACAACCAAAACCGAATTAAAAGAGAAAACACGGATGAGCCAAGCTATCTGTCGCATGATTGCTCAAGAACTGAATGTTCGCCCAGAGCAAGTCAACGCCGCTGTCACCCTAATTGATGATGGCAACACTGTCCCTTTTATTGCACGTTACCGCAAAGAGGTGACGGGGGGCCTTGATGATACCCAGCTGCGTACTTTGGACAGCCGTCTGTCTTACCTTCGTGAAATGGATGATCGCCGTCAAACCATCCTCACATCAATCCAAGAGCAAGGCAAACTGACGCCAGAGCTAGAACAAGAGATCGCGCAGGCAGACAGCAAAACTCGTCTTGAAGACTTATACCTACCTTACAAACCCAAGCGTCGTACGAAAGGTCAGATCGCGATTGAGGCTGGTCTTGAGCCGCTCGCAGATCAGCTTTGGAATCACCCACAAACCGAGCCAGAAAGCGAAGCAAGCAAATACCTTGATGCAGACAAAGGCATCGCAGACACCAAAGCTGCATTGGATGGCGCTCGCGCGATCATCATGGAGCGCATCGCAGAAGACGCAAACTTACTGGAAAAAATTCGCAACCACTTAAATCGCAATGCGGAACTGGTCTCACGAGTCGTTGAAGGCAAAGAGCAAGAAGGCGAGAAGTTTAAAGATTACTTCAACCACAACGAGCCCCTAAGCAAAGTGCCATCGCACCGCGCACTGGCGATGCTACGCGGCCGTAACGAAGGCTTCCTGACATTGGCAATGAACGCTGATCCAGAACAGGAAGAAGGCGCTCGTCAGTCTTACTGCGAAACGATTATCGCCGATCATTATGGCGTGACGCTAAGCAGCGCACCGGCGGATACCTGGCGTAAGCAAGTGATCAGCTGGGCATGGCGCATCAAAGTATCGATGCACATGGAAACCGAGCTAATGGGCGCAATGAAAGAGCGCGCTGAAATCGAAGCGATTGAAGTATTCGCCACTAACCTAAAAGACTTGTTGATGGCAGCACCGGCTGGCCCTCGTGCAACACTTGGCCTAGATCCGGGTCTGCGTACAGGTTCAAAAATCGCGGTTGTCGACTCAACAGGTAAAGTGCTTGCCACCGAAACCATCTACCCTCACCCACCACAAAAACAATACGACAAGTCAGCACAAATCGTTGATCAGTTGGTGCGTAAGTACAATGTGGATTTGATTGCGATTGGTAACGGTACGGCTTCACGTGAAACCGACAGCTTTGTCGCAGACGTCATCAAACGTGGCAACCTGAAAGTTCAGAAGATCATCGTAAGTGAAGCGGGGGCTTCGGTTTACTCAGCGTCTGAGCTTGCAGCAAAAGAGTTCCCGAATATGGACGTATCACTGCGTGGTGCAGTGTCGATTGCACGTCGTTTGCAAGATCCATTGGCTGAACTCGTGAAAATTGATCCGAAATCTATTGGTGTGGGTCAATACCAGCACGATGTAAGCCAATCTATGTTGGCAAAACGCCTAGATGCGATTGTGGAAGACTGTGTAAACGCGGTTGGTGTTGATGTGAACACTGCTTCTGCGGAGCTACTGACGCGCGTAGCAGGCTTATCAAGCACCATCGCGCAGAACATTGTCGACTTCCGCGATGAGAACGGCCGCTTCGAAGCACGTACAACCTTGAAGAAAGTACCTCGTTTAGGTCCTAAGGCGTTCGAGCAGTGTGCGGGCTTCCTGCGTATTATGGATGGTAAGAACCCACTTGATGCGTCTGCGGTTCACCCAGAAGCGTACCCAGTGGTCAAAGCGATTTCTGAGAAGAACAACAAAGATATCAAAGCACTGATTGGTGATTCAAGCTTCCTTAAAGGTCTGCATGCGGTCGATTACACCGACGATAACTTCGGCGTTCCAACCATTACAGACATCATCAAAGAGTTAGACAAGCCGGGTCGTGACCCACGTCCAGAATTCAAAACGGCGACCTTTGCAGAAGGTGTAAACTCGGTATCTGACTTGGAACCGGGCATGATTCTAGAAGGCGTGGTGTCTAACGTAGCCAACTTCGGTGCCTTCGTTGATATCGGCGTTCACCAAGATGGTCTTGTGCATATTTCTGCACTGACAGATCGTTATGTGTCTGACCCACGTGAAGTGGTGAAAGCGGGCGACATCGTCAAAGTGAAAGTGATGGAAGTTGACGTGCAGCGTAAACGTATTGGTCTATCGATGCGTATGAACGACGAACCGGGTCAAGACAACCGTAGCCAACGCTCATCAGCAGCGCCGCGTCGTAATGACCAACCGCAGCGTCGTCAGCCTCGCCGTGATGATTCGTCATCGAACAGCGCGATGGGCGGTGCATTTGCTGCAGCGTTTGCTAAAGCGAAAAAGTAATCTTACCTAGGCTTCACCGCTAACGAGCTTTCATAACTAAAAAGAAAACGCTCCAATCAGTCAACCTGCTTGGAGCGTTTTTGTTTGAGTAGGATATTGAGTCGTCATAATACTGCTATCACTTCTGACGGGGTATGGGGAGCGACTGCATGACCATAATGAAACTTGATCACCTTCCTGCGCTTTTCCATTAATCCTTCATTGATCGCAGCATCCAAAATGCGCTTTGGTAAGCGAAAGCGGATCGCGTAGCCTTTCCCCTGGTCTTCACTATACGATTTGAGCGCAAGCAAACTAAAAAGCCGTTCTAGTGTATCTTCCGGCTCTTCTTGATAACGCGTGTCGACTTCCGTTTCCATATCATAATCAGGATGCTCTGAAGGATCCCAAGAAGACTGACGTCGGCGCTTGTCATCACCTTTTACTTTTCGCTCTGCATTGGTTTTGGCCAATGCGACCGTTGGCGTTACAGGCTCTCGGACTTTATTGTCGCGAGCTGCTTGTTCCGTCTGCACATTCACGGATGGGGCGATCAGTGGCACACTTACGTTGGTCGGTGACACAATCATTGCGAACCCTCCTCAGAGTCGCCCAACTCGTCAATATGGCTTAGCTTTATTGGCTAATAAAACCTCACCAGCCTTTATATCGACCACTTTTTAAACAACTTGAGGTATTTCCGCTCGTACTTGCTCAATCGTGAGCAAACTCTCGGATTTGAACACAAAATTCGTCATGTTCGGTGATAAAAGGCGCATGAGAGGACTGATTAAAAACAAACTGCTGGGTATGAGGCAACTGTTCACTTAAATCGTTAGCTACTTTAATTGGCACCAACCCATCTAAACGGCCATAAAGACGCAACATTGGAACAGAAAGAGACGTCAACGCATCGCGCAGATCCACATCAGCAAGGATGTTTAGCCCAACCAACAGCGATTCAGGGTTTGGCTCAGGGCGCGATAGTACCGCTTGCTTGAGCTGTTTAACGTCTTTACGCGCTGATGGGCTGCCCATCGCTTGCAACGCCATAAAGCGCTCAATGGTCAGTGAGAAATCTTCTAGCAACTGAGAGGTGAACGCACTCAGTACATTCGGTTGAATGCCACGCCACGGTTTTTCTGCGGCAAATTTAGGTGAGCTGGCAACCGTAATCAACTTAGCCACGCGCTCGGGCATATTTAATGCCACATGCGTCGCCACTAAACCTCCGAGGGACCAACCAAGCCAAATCGCTTTCTCTGGCGCACCTTGCACCACCAAGTTAGCAATATGGTCTAAATCTTCAGCATGAGATTCGGCGCTATGTCCGTACCCCGGAAGGTCAACCACATGAACTCGGAAATAAGGTTGAAGAGACTCGACTGTCTGCTGCCATACCGCACCATTCATGCCCCAACCATGCAGTAACACCAAATCTGGTCCCTGACCAAATGACTGCCAGTGTAATTTCGTGCTCATGCTCTCAATCTCTCCCACTTATTTTATTCCCTACGGCTTCAGCCAAGCGTTAGGCTGAGTAAAATATCACCATGAATAAACGCTATGTTATCTCATCACTGGCAAAACATCATGCATCGCGTATTGAGCAGTCAATGCGGCCTGTGTCGGTTCCCTATTCAAACACCAAGCCACACAAATACTCTGCGCTGGTGCGAGCACTGTTTAAAATACCTAACTCCGGTAAAACGATGTCAACGCTGCGGTTTATCATTACAGAAAGAAGAAATGAGTACGGATAGTATTTGTGGTGAATGTCTTTCAGAGCCACCGCCATGGCAAAGGCTATACACGTTAGGCGATTACGACTTTCCCCTTTCACGGGAAGTACAACGCTTTAAAGATCACGGAGAGTCTTGGCATGTAAAAGCATTAACCGAGCAACTGGCACAGCGCATCACCACGCCAGCTCCAATCATTACCAGTGTGCCATTGCACTGGCAGCGTTACCTGCGCCGGGGTTTTAATCAAAGTGATGTTTTAGCCCGACACCTCGCCAAGCAATTGCAGACTAATTTTGATGCGAAGGTCTTTCGTCGAGTAAGGCTCGCCCAATCACAGCGTGGTAATACCAAAACAAGCCGTGAACAAAACTTAAAAGGCGCGTTTATTCTCAATAAGCAACCTCACTCTTCCCATGTTGCCATCGTCGATGATGTAGTCACCACAGGCAGTACCGTCCGACAATTATGTCATTTACTACTTGAAGTTGGCGTAGAAAGCATCGATATTTACTGCATCTGCAGAACACCTGCTCCTCGTTCTCTCTAGATCGCTTCGCCATGCCTTAGCATCAAAAAGACTAGACCCATACGTCAACAAGAGTAGAATAGCAGCAGTAACCTACAAATTTACTCGGGTATTCGTCGTGTCAAATATTACTATTACAGAAACTGCGCAAACGCATTTCGCTAACCTTTTAGGTCAACAACCTGAAGGCACTAACATTCGTATTTTCGTTGTGAACCCAGGTACACAAAACGCTGAGTGTGGCGTGTCTTACTGCCCACCAGAAGCAGTAGAATCGACCGACACTGAACTCTCTTACAGCGGTTTTTCAGCTTACGTAGATGAGCTGAGCCTGCCATTCCTTGAAGACGCTGAAATCGATTTTGTTACCGATAAAATGGGCTCTCAGCTAACGCTAAAAGCACCTAACGCTAAAATGCGTAAAGTTGCGGACGACGCACCACTGGTTGAGCGCGTTGAGTACGTTATCCAAACTCAAGTGAACCCACAGCTTGCTGGCCACGGTGGTCACGTAAACTTGGTTGAGATCACTGAAGACGGTGTTGCGATTGTTGCATTTGGTGGCGGTTGTAATGGCTGTTCTATGGTTGACGTAACACTAAAAGAAGGCATCGAGAAAGAGCTGCTAAACCAGTTCATTGGTGAACTAACCGCAGTTCGTGATGCGACAGAACATGACCGTGGTGATCACTCTTACTACTAAGAGTAAACACTGTCAGAAAATGGGAGGCTTCGGTCTCCCATTTTTGTATCGATACTGAGGTGATGCTGAGATGCTTAGCTCGACTCGTAAAATCCGCTAGAAACTCAGGCGGAGTTCTCATATATTAAGAATCTTACGCATCTCGTAAACGCCAACGACACCAAGGAGCCAGCGTCATGCCGAAACGAACCCCACCAGAGATACTCTCATGCCAGACGGTTGCAAAATCCAAACTGTTTGCTGTGGAAGCGCTCGACCTTCGTTTTTCCAATGGTGAGCATCGTACTTATGAGCGTATGAAGCCAAGTGGACGAGATGCTGTAATGGTAGTCCCTGTAACAGAACAAGGCGATTTATTACTGGTGCGTGAATACGCCGCTGGAACTGAACGTTACGAGCTAGGTTTCCCAAAAGGGCTGATTGACCCAGGAGAAACACCACACCAAGCTGCGGATCGTGAGTTAAAAGAAGAAATCGGCTTTGGCTGTAATCAGTTAACCCCGTTGAAACAAGTTATCCTCGCGCCATCTTACTTTTCGAGCAAAATGACTCTATTTTTAGGACAGGCGCTTTATCCAGAGAAGCAAGAAGGCGATGAGCCTGAAGCACTGGAAATTGTGCGTTGGCCACTTGCGCAAGCCGAAGAGTTATTAACTCACATGGATTTCTGTGAAGCACGAAGCATCACAGCGCTAATGTTGGCACTGAAACACTTACCAAACACCACTCACAAGCATAACCAATAACGGTCATTAGAACCGAATAACACTGTGAGTAAGGACTATCACTTATGCCAATGACAAAAGATCTATCTCACCTACTTCCTCAAGTCATCGAGATTGCCCGCAGTGCTGGGCAAATGATCCTCGAAATATATGAAAAGAAACAATACGAGGCCTACACCAAAAGTGACGAAACTCCCGTAACAAGTGCGGATATTGCAGCTCACAAGTTCATCACTGAACGCTTGAGTGATCTGACGCCTGACATTCCCGTGTTGTCAGAAGAAGACGCAGACATAAGCTTAGAGCAACGCGCTCAGTGGGAACGTTATTGGTTAGTCGACCCTCTTGATGGTACTCAAGAATTCATCGCTCGCAGTGGTGACTTTGCCACTATTATCGCGTTGGTCGACAACAATCGACCAACCATGGGCGTCGTTTACGGTCCTGTATCTGGCGTGACTTACTACGCTTATAATGGCAAAGGCGCCTGGAAAATTCCCGACATGTCGGACAGCGTCAAAATCCATACACACAAACACGAACAGCCAGAGCAAAGCATCGCAATTGCTATTAGTCGTCGCCAAGACATCAATCGTATTACTAACCGTATGAGCAGCGCCTGGAATTACGACTTAATACCGCTCGGTTCTGCGGCATTGAAAGCATGCCTCGTCGCGGAAGGGGCGGTAGATTGCTATCTCCGACTAGGTCCAACAGGTGAGTGGGACACCGCTGCGACACAATGCATTGTTGAAGAAGCTGGCGGACGTATTCTCAGCACGCAATTAGAACCGCTGTCATATAACGAGCGGGAAACACTAGAAAACCCGAATTTTATTGTTCTTGGTGATGCGGATTTACCTTGGAATGAGATTTTACAACGCAAAGATTAAGCGCCCTATCGGTAAAATTTAGAGCACAAAATTCTAGTAATAGAAAGGCCACGAATATCTTCGTGGCCTTTTCTTTTTGACCTTCTGTACAGCACTTGGAGCATTTGGCCTACTATGTTCCAATTGCCTGTAAAGCTGAACGAAAGAAAACAAATCGATTAAAAATCATGGCTTTAAACTTTCACTCATTCCCAATCAAGATCGAATGTACAGCGAATAGAGGTTTTAGCTTACGATGATCCAAAAGCAAAAAGAGCTGCACAATAGCAGCTCTTTTAAGATATTGGATTTTGTCACGATAGGTTAGAAGCGCCCTTGGTAATTAAACTCATATTGACCTTGAGCATTCGGCTTACCCAGCCATTTCAGTTGCTCCCCCATGCTGGATGGGAACTCTGCACCAGGTTTGAACCACGCTTTGGTTGAGTACCGTTGATTAGGCATCAGTTCAACGGAAAACGCCGCAGAGACTTGTTTGCTGCTCTGCTCACCAGTTGCCGTCAATACACTATCCTGACAGTTTATATCGGCAATCACAGGACCGAGATCTAAGCTGCCAACGGGGCTTTGAATACCACTGGCATTCCATACTAAAGTGCCTTCACCGTTCTTACACCAAGGCGCAGCGTAAGTCGCATGACGAATATTCAGCTCAAGCTGCCCATCAACACCAACAGGCACAGGGAGGCGCGCTTGCTCAACAACTTTTACCGCCGGAATCGAGGCAACTAAGTTTTTGGCATAAGGGCCATCACTTAAGCTATAGCCGACAAAACCGCGCCCACGAACGTCCATTTCACTACCACGACCAAAGCGCACAGCAAACTCAGCTTTACCTGTCAGTAGACTCGACCATTGGAAATCCCAATTAACTTCTCCAAGGTTCTGGCGCTGCCAACGAATACTAGAAGCTTGACCTTGCCATACCGAACCGTTGGCTCCTTGAATGTCCAGGCCTCTCACTGTTGGTGCTTGTTGTAACACCCAAGAGACTGGTAATCCCATTAAAAGACTGACTGAAAAAAAGACGATAAAGATAACAACGTAAAGTACTGCTCGCTTCACCTTAACCTCGCTTAAACTGAAGGCGGTTTACATCGATCATGCCCGCTTGCTCTGTTCGGTCGATATCTAAAAATTCGACTTCAATACCCTGTTGCTCTTTCAAGTAACGTAACCAATCCACTAGTTGATTAAACGCGAGTGGTTTGATCCACACTTGAACGCTCTCATTACGAGGTTGTACGCGAATCAACTCAACTTTATAACGACGAGCTGAAGAAGAAACCAACTGATTCAACGGTTGACTAGAGTAGCTCACACCGCTGCTTTTTCGCAGTGCAGTGATGCCATCCGCTTTATCTTGTACCCAAGCTAGCAACTGTTTTTCGCTTTGAATACGTGACTGAGCTAGCTCCGCACGTTGGCTCATTGGCAGTAATAAACCCCAATAAATAATACCGATAACGGCAATAGCGCCACATCCCATGACCAAACGCTGCTCACGCTGCGAGATGCTGCTCCACCAAACCTGAGCTTGAGAAATTAAATTTTTCATCATCACCTCACAAACGCTTCAAAACAAAGCTGCCAACCACAACGTTATCGCTACGGTTCAACTGACCTTGCTCAACATTAAACTTCTCTGCCAATTTCACACGAGCCTGCTCAAAAGGTTGGAAGTCTGAACTACGAGCCTGAATACGTACTTCGCCACGTTGTCCGTCGTATTTAAAGCTAGTGATCTCCAAGTCGCTGACCTGACCAAGCGTCGCGGGTAATGCCGCCAACCATGACAACATTGCCTGCTGACCACTTCCACCAGATAAGCGGCGCTCTTCATCATCCATTTGTCGTTTGAGGTAACTAACGGTAGGAATGCGTCGTTTATTTGGGAACACCTGGCGGAAAATACGCTCACTCTCCTCACGATACGCTTGAGCTTGTGCTTCGTACTTGTGGACCACGAGCAACTGCTGCGCAACCATGACGACGATAAGCACCCCCGCAGCAATGGTGGCTTTTTGCCAGAGCTTCCAGTATTTACCCCAAGAAGATTTCGGCTTGAAGATCCCAGTCAGCAAATTGACTTTGCTTTCTGTCACCCCCTTCGCCAGTAAAGCCATCGTCATTTCTTCTGGTTGCGGATCCCATATTTCAGGTAACGCAGATTCAGGGACCGAGCTATAACAATCGAGCTTCCAACCTTCATGATTTTGTAGATAAGAAGAGAGGTAAAGGTCTAACCAAGAAGCGTCGACAACCGCACCCTCTGTCGCAGAGTGACGAATCAGCCATTGCTCGCCAATCATTGCAGCACTGCTGTGATCTCCACGAACCGGTAACGCAAGCACATCGGGTAAAATGCGTTTAATGGCGATACCTTGGCTTGAGAAACGTTGCAGTACAGTCTGAATCCAAGCACGTTCAACTGCGCAAATCTGCGCTTTATCCGCTTGTTTACCCAACACGCTAAAGTGCAGGCCATCAACGTCCTGAGCAACTTCGTCTTCCACTAAGTACGGTAACATCGCCTCGAATTGGCGTGTTGCACCAGGCGGTATATCCACTTGCGTCAGGACCACATCATTACTCGCCAACAGCGCCACAACTTGGCGCTGACCAGCATATGAGACCAATTCATCTAAGTGTTCCCACCCGGCGATTTCACCGCTAGCAATCACTTCCTGTTGATCTGTCGACCACACCACCCAAGGAATGGTACTTTGTTGTTCGCTACTCAGCCGAACGGTCAGAAACTCGCTCACTGATCCCTCCAAAACGACGGCGAACTACGGTCACCGTTTCTCTATTTGTACTTTGCAAAAGGCTTCGGATACGTACACGTGATTCATCCACCAACACTTGTGCATCCAATTCAAAAAAGGCGCTATCCACACCCAAATAGCCTTTGGCGTTTTTCTTTACATCTTCACTTAAGCCAGCCATTTCTGACTCTGCTAAAAATTCATCAATGCTATCCCACCCATCAAATGGGCGTTTTTCAATTAGCTGAATCGCATCACTACTGCTTAAGTTTGGTGAGAACATTGCCACCAAAATCGGAGCTTGCTCAACACCAATCGTATTCACGTTTAAACGCCAGTCATCACTTGGTAATGCACAGACCAACGGCTCCAATTTTTGGAAAATTTCACCACTCACCTGATAGACAGCCCGTAACTCGGAAGCATCTGCCATCCAACCATTTGATGCTAAATAGGAAGGCTTCATCGCTTCATATGTGCTGTCTTCAACCCCAGTAGTCGAACGGACAGAGTCATCAGCATCAATGTATTCCCAAGTAGAGTCTGCAATGATTTCTGCTTGATATGGCTCGACATCCAACTCTTCTAATAGTCGCTGCAATACATTCACTAAATATGGTCTTGTAATTTGCTGACCCGTTGGTTGCACACGACTCAATACATTTAGATTAAAGCATGCTTGCTTGTCTCTAATTCGTCCCGCCGCTTGACCATAATCTAACGGATAGACTTGCTCTTTTATCGCCCACGGTTGACTCATATTAATCGTGTCGGTGTCTTTATAACTTTGCTCGATACCCACTTTTGCTAGCGCCTCGACGCCAAGGCTGTACCAATACGCTTGCTGGTAATTGATTTGATTAGCGCCTCGCTGAAACTGCAAGAACAAACGTTCTGACATACTGGCAGCAACCGTCGCCATAATCGCCAGCAACATCAACACTATAATCAAAGCAACACCGCGCTGACGGTTAACCATTATTGCTGTCTCCTGAACTTTCCTCTTTCTGACTCAATGTGCCATCAGGAGTGAGATAAGTGCGGGCAATTTCTCCATAGTCTTTGAGAGTGAGAACAACAGAAACCGCTTTCGGCAGCGCTTTTTCTTCAGCCCACTCTTTTTTCCATTGCTTACCATCATAGAAACGCATATCAAATGACTCGACCTGCGTTAGCAATGGAGTAACAGTACCTTGTTGCCCAACCGGCGTATCAGGATAGCGCCACCATACTCGCTGCAGTGTTTCTTCTTTTAAGCGATAGCCAACCTTGGTTACTTCTCCACGAGGGAACTGCTGCTGAGGGTTGTGCCAACCTAAACGGGCAAACATCAGTCCTTTGGTATCGGAGTCCAACAGGTAATCGGACCAAAAAATTAGCCGGCTAGCAGGCTCTTCACCATTAGTACGCGTTTGACGCATCGCCATTTGACGAAAATCGTTATCCATCATCACCATGGCACGCTGAATTTCGTTTAAGCGTTGGGTTCGTTCTTGTGATAGCGCATTGCTACGCTGTACTTGCGATACCACTTGGTACGCAGCGACACTTAAACTGGCAAAGATGGCAATCGATACCAACACTTCAATAAGTGTAAAACCTTTTACCCTTTGGCGCGTATTTGCGCGGGGATTATTATTGCGCCACATAGCTTCGTACCGTTACTATAGGGCTCGCGCTTTTCTCTACCGAGACGCTTACATCAAATGCTTTCAGCAATGGCTGCGTCGTGGCGACTGGCGTGACTTTCCAGAACCAAGTGCGTCCTGCCAGCTCTTCTGTGCCGTTTTTCGCTTTGAGTTCTCCGGTATTCAACATCACATTTGCCATCTGATTATCCACAACCATGGCTGCAAACATTTTTTCTTCTAAATAACTGATTGTATTAATATGCTGGCTCACAGAGCGAATGACACTGATGGCAGCGGTAGCGAAAATTGCCAGTGCGACCAATACTTCCAGTAAGGTCATGCCTCTCGTCCGGCGATGACTCAAATTTAGGCGAGCTTGCTTAAAATTGCGCATTCTCATCCTCTTTCACTTCTTCGCCCGGAGCTAATAACAAAATTTGTCCACTTTCTTTGCCAATGACTCGCCAACCGTCATTAAAGGCATCACCATTTTGCGGAAAAAAAGACAGGGTAAATGGCGTGACTTCGGCGCTGGAAAAGATAAACACTTGCGGTGGCTCAATTTTCTTTTCGTCCTCTTCTTCTGCGAACATGTCTTCATCAAAAAGAGAACCTGGTTTGAATAAGCGCTCATCATTATCCCAAGCACCACCGCCGAGTTCGAGTTGTAGCGTAATATCTTCTTCTAGCTTGGTTTTGCTCGGAATCTGCTTTAATTTCAGAGGCTGCCAACCTTCTGAGGTTAAACTCAGTAGAGCGTAGGTCGATTTGGCATCATCCACTCGAACGCCAAAATCTTTACCGCTCAGCACCGCTTCTTCATTGAGCAGCTGTAAACGCTGAAAAAAGCTTTGAGCATATTGTTTGGAAAGATCTTTTTGGCTAGTCGGTAACGTCGAGATCACGGCCACAGCCGTAAGAGATAGCAAAACCAGCACCAATAGAATTTCTATCAATGTAAAACCGTTATGTTTTCGCATTTGTTTCATTAGTGCTGGCTTAGGCTCAATTATTGGAAGTCTTGCATGTTCCAGTTGCCAATATCTGCAGCTGGACCTTCTCCACCCTCTTGGCCATCTGCGCCTAGAGTGAAGATATCGATTGTACCGTTATCACCTGGGCTTAAGTATTGGTACTGGTTGCCCCAAGGGTCATTAGGAAGACGTTTGATGTAACCACCATCACGGTAGTTGCGTGGCTCTGGGTTAGATGGCTTACTAACCAATGCTTCTAGACCTTGGTCCGTTGTTGGGTAAACGCTGTTATCCAACTTGTACATATCTAAGGCATTTTCCAACGCGACAATGTCCGTAATCGCTTTTTGTTGGTCAGCCTTCTCTTTGTTACCCAATAGGTTTGGAACAACAAAACTTGCCAAAATACCTAGGATAACCACAACAACCATCACTTCTAAAAGTGTAAAACCCTGTTGTTTACTACGCTTAAACTTCATTTTTTTCTCCGAAAGTTAGATTAAAGCCATGCCGTTAGTAGACACGTCTTAATTCGAAATTATCCGCTCATCAAGTTATTCATTTCTAACATTGGCATCAAGGTCGCCATCACAATGAACAACACTAATCCAGCCATTAATGCAATCAGCGCAGGAGTAAACACACCCAGAGCAATATTGACTGTTGATTCAAAGTTTTGATCTTGGTTATCGGCTGCCCGCGTCAACATGCTCTCTAATTCACCACTTTGCTCACCACTGGCGATCATGTGTAGCATCATTGGTGGAAACAAGCGGGTTTGGTCCAACGCCTTACGCAGACTAGCGCCCTCTCGAACGTTATCCGCTGCAAGCAACACTTGCTGCTTCACATAACGGTTAGACATAACATCTACCGCAACGCGCATACCCTCTAGAATTGGAATCGCACTGGAAGTACAGATCGAAAGCGTTCGTGCGAATCGTGCGGTATTCAAACCTCGAGAGATCTTACCTATTAGCGGTAAGCTCAAGATTTTTCTGTCCCAAGCTAAGCGAAAGTCTGGCTTTTGCAACGCCAGTTTGAGGCCATAGAAAAGCACCACCAGCACAACGAAAATAATCAGCCCCCAATCTTGCACAAACTCACTGGCTGCCAGTAAAAATTGCGTCGATTGAGGTAACTCTTGGCCCATCTGAATGATGGGTTCAATGATTTTAGGAACCACTGTCGCCAATAAGAACGAAACGATGACAACCGCGAATACCACCAAAACTACAGGATAAATCATGGCTTGAAGCAATTTAGATCGCATCTTTTGGCGGTTTTCGACATAGTCTGCCAAACGCTCTAATACGGTATCGAGGTGACCTGATTTTTCACCCGCCGCAACCATGGAGCGGTACAGTTCATCAAACACGTGTGGGTAATCGGCAAAACTGTCGGCAAGCGGATAACCCTCTGTTACTTTCGAGCGAACCGCAGCCAACATAGAACGAATCCTCGGCTTTTCAGCCTGCTCAGAGACCGCACGCAAACACTCTTCCAAAGGCATTCCTGATTGGACTAGCGTAGACAATTGCCGTGTGATGAGTGCCAGCTCAGATGTCGAGATGCCGCGCTTAAAGCTGACTGAACCTGAAGACTTAGCCGATTTAGCTTTCGTCTCGACCACTTCAATCGGGATCATCCCTTGCTCTTTGAGTCGCTGGCGCACTTGTCGGGCGTTGTCCCCTTCTATCGTGCCTTTTTTATGCTTGCCTTTTGCATCTAGCGCTTTGTACTCAAATGCCGCCATTAGGTTTCCTTCGTCACTCGCATCACTTCTTCAAGTGACGTAATACCACGACGTACTTTGCTTAAACCATCACTGCGAATACTTGGCGTATGGGCGCGAACGGCTCTCTCAATTTCTTGTTCACCAGACTCTCGGTGAATCAACTCTTGCACTTGCTCATCAACCATAATGAGCTCGTGGATACCTGTTCGACCTCGGTAGCCTTTTTGGTTACACGCTTCACAGCCTTTTGCTCGGTGCAGTTCTAACGGTTCATGCGCTTCCATACCAAACAGTTTTTTCTGTTCCGCATCGGCTTCATACGGCTCTTTACAGCTTGGACAAAGCGTTCGAACTAAGCGCTGCGCTAGCACCCCTAATAACGAAGAAGAAATAAGGAATGGCTCAATACCCATATCACGTAGACGCGTAATCGCACCCACTGCGGTGTTGGTGTGGAGAGTAGACATTACCAAGTGACCCGTTAAGGACGCTTGCACTGCAATTTGTGCGGTTTCTAAGTCACGGATCTCACCGACCATCACCACATCCGGGTCCTGACGCAGAATGGCACGCAAGCCGCGCGCAAACGTCATATCGACCTTTGGGTTCACCTGCGTTTGACCGATGCCATCAATATCAAATTCGATCGGGTCTTCAACCGTTAGAATGTTGCGCTCGTTGCTATTGATCTCTTGCAAGCCAGCATACAAGGTGGTTGATTTACCAGAACCTGTCGGGCCCGTCACCAAGATGATACCGTGAGGGCGGCCAATCAAGTGACGGAAGTTGTCATGCACTGAAGGTGTCATGCCCAAACTATGTAAATCAAGACGAGTCGCGTTTTTATCCAACAAACGCATTACCACGCGCTCACCATGTGAGGACGGCATCGTAGATACACGCACGTCCACCGCACGACCACCAATACGCAACGAAATACGGCCATCTTGAGGCACACGCTTTTCTGCGATATCTAGTTTAGCCATAACCTTCACACGAGAAACTAGCAAAGGCGCTAACTTACGGCTTGGAGTCAGGACTTCACGCAATACGCCATCGACACGGAAACGAATCGAAAGGGTTTTCTCGAACGTCTCAATATGAATATCCGACGCACCTTCTTTGATCGCTTCGCCCAACATGGCGTTGATCAATTTGATGATTGGCGCATCGTCTTCCGATTCTAATAAGTCTTCATCGTGCGGCAGTTCTTCAGCCAAAGAGAAGAAATCATCGCTATCAGCACCAATATCTTCCATCAACTGACGCGCTTCAGACGAGTCGCGTTGATATGCTTCGGTCAGCTTTTTATCAAAGGCTTCTTTATCGATAGGTTGCGGTACGAAGCTTTTCTTTAATACACGACGGACTTCAACCAGAGCCGCAGGGTTAAGCGGCTCGACATAGTAAAGAATAGGTGGACGCTCAGGATGCTCTGTCTCCAGCACCAGTTTAAAGCGGTTGGCAAAACTGAATGGCAGACGACGCATACTTGGCGCTGTGTCTAACATATCAACCATTAGTTGTTTTCCATTTGATCAATAAACGCTTGAATCTCTGTTGGGTGCTGACGCTCCTGGCCAAAGGCTGGCATAACCGGGATCTTCTCGTCTGCCATCAACTTCAACCCTTGATCCGCTTTATAAAGCTGTTCTGCGCGAATAAAGTTGTATTTACGCTGCGTAATACCGTCGGCCGTCACACCATCGCGAATAATCGTCGGCTTGATGAACACCATCAAGTTACGTTTTTCTGTTTGCGTGCTCGTTGACTTGAACAGATGGCCAAGTACCGGAATGTCACCCAATAGCGGCACTTTAGACTCACTTTCAAGTGCGCGTTCATCGACCAAACCACCAAGAACCAACATCTGACCATCTTGGATCATGACAGAGGTGTTTAACTGTCGTTTAGCAAAGCGAACGTCAACCGCACCGTTTGCGCCTAATACGTTGGAAACTTCTTGTTCAATGTTTAACTGTACAGAGTCACCTTCGTTAATTTGTGGCACTACTTTGAGTTTGATACCGACTTCTTTACGGTCAACCGTTTGGAATGGGTTGTCGTTGTTTGAGCCAGCCGTAGAGCCCGTAATAACCGGAACCTCTTCACCCACAATAAATGATGCTTCGCCATTATCCATTACGGTAATACTCGGAGAAGATAGAATGTTTGAGTTGGAGTCAGAAGCAACAGCACTAATTAGCGCTGTCCAGTCACCCATGACAATACTCATTGCCGCACCATTTACTCCGCTAAGTGCTGACGCTAGCGTAGAGTAGTCACCTGATTCAGTAACATCATATGGCGTTCGTTCGCCATTAGAGTTGGTATAGTATTCAGTTCGGGTTTGATCTTTTGCTTCTTCTAGACCAACCATCACCTGACCAATCGGGGCTCCTGAGTTACCGTACTGAATTACAGCACCCGTTTCTAATGAACCCCACTGAACACCTAGGTTAATACCATCACCTTCAGACATTTCGACAATTAACGCTTCAATAAGAACCTGAGCACGACGAATATCGAGTTGAGAAATGACGTCTTGTAATGCCATCATAATATCTGGTGGCGCTGTTAAAACTAACGAGTTAGTTGCAGCGTGAGCAGCAATGACGACCTCACCACGCGATGCACCTGATGTTTTCTGACCGGCTTGCTTTTCAGCTTGCAGGTTATCGGAAACACCTTTCAATACATCCACCAAGTCTTCAGCTTTCGCATTTTTCAGGTACACAACTCGGTTGTTACCTTTTGTCGCCATTTCAACATCAAGTTGACGAATCAAACGTTTCAAGCGGGCTCTTACTTTTGGATCACCAGAAATTAAAATCGCGTTAGTACGTTCATCGGCCACAATTTTAGGTTCAAGGAACTCTGGCGTGCTTTTCTGATTCGCACTTTTATTCAGTGCTTCGACAATGCGTACCATTTCAGCAGCAGATGCATTACGCAGCTCCACCAATTCAATTTCTTTATCACCGGCTTGGTCAACACGCTTGATGATCTCTGCTAAGCGATTCACTACTGCCGCACGACCAGTAATCAAGATAATATTCGCTGGATCATAATGAACCACGTTACCGGCACCGGCGTTATCAATCAGCTGACGAAGTAGAGGAGACAACTCACGGACCGACACATTACGCACCGCGACAACTCGAGTGATAACACTATCGCCTTGCGCGCTGCCATCACCTAACACAGGGATTGCTGAGGTTTTTGAGTCTTTTGCTTTGATAACCTTAAGTACCCCATTGTCCATCTCTACGACTGCGTAACCGTATACTTCAAGGACATTAAGGAAAAAGCTGTAATATTGCTCTTCGTTAAGTACGTCATAGCTGCGGACATCGATTTTACCGCGTACTGAAGGATCAACAATGATGGTCTTTTCGAGGTTACGACCCACTATGTTGATGAATTCTTGAATATCAGTGCCTTTAAAGCTCGCACTAAATTCGTTTGCCATTGCACCTGGTACGCAGAGTAAACTTCCTGCTAGTAGCCAAGCACTTTTGCTGAACCAATGTTTCACGTATGTCTCCCTGAACTTACGCCGGTTGCCTAAGTCTTACAATTGGATATAGATATCGTACTGTTGGCCGTCGCGCTCAACAGTTAAATTTAATTCTTGCGGATCGCTCATCACTTGCATCAGTTGTACTGAAGAAGACGGATCACTTAAATCGATCCCGTTCAGTTGAACCGCAATATCACCAGGTTGTAGCCCTACATCATTAAATAATGCGGCATCACGACCAGGTGATACTCGATAACCAACAATGTCTCCGTCTTTTTTGACGGGTGAAATGGTGATGTATTTAAAAACGCTTTGTGGATCTTTCGCAATTTCCTCGCGAATTTGCTCTAATTTCTCTCCAACGTCAGACGTCGCTGCTTCTGCTCGCTGAGCTTGCGCCCTAGCTACCTGCGGCGATTCAGATAGCTTCTTATATTCTATACCTTGCATCATTAAGGTCTCGTCTCGACCTTGGTTATCAATGATGACGCGATCCACCAATACCGCTTTTAGCGTCGCACGTGTCCCTTCGATTTCTTCACCCAAACCGTACGTAGCTTGCTTACCTCGGTTAGCAATAACAGCAAGGCTGGTATTGGCATCACTGCTGGCAACCGCACCGACTAGGGTGAGGTTAAGGCGCGTCTTAGGGGCGTCTTTAACAATAGGCTGTTCTACAACTGCCGCTTTTTGCTCAGTGAATTTACCGAATAGGTTGGCATTCTGAAGGGCATTAAAATCTATCGCGTCGCCTTTATTACTCGCAGTAACGCTACTCGCCGATGGACGCCATTGCGGCACTTCCGACGATTGAGGTATGGCTAACCACACAATTTTGCCAAGTATCCATCCGGTTATCGCAATAAACAGACAGGTAAGCAACAAGCTAAGTTTGGCTTGAATGGTATAATGATTGGACTTGATCTGAGCCAGTAGCGGTCTGCTTGATAATCCTGCACTTAGCTCTAAACGTTTCACTGAATGGATTCCTTTATTCTAACGTCCGTCATTTAAGCTATAACGATAGCTATCGACTTTAAATTGCTAAATTTGCAATAAAATTATTACTCAACAAAGAGCAGTGAACTATATCACAAGTTGTCTTTCATACCTTTTTCTTATGCAGTTTTTGCCAACTCCCTTGAAAAAAATACGCCTTGACTCCATCTGTAGGTGAATAATCCATCACTCATTGCCGTATTCGGGCAGTGATTAGATAGCGTAGTGTTCTATGAGTTCCCTAAATGAAGCCGTTAGGCTAGATAAATGGCTATGGGCCGCAAGATTTTACAAAACCCGCTCCATCGCGCGTAACATGGTCGATGGCGGTAAAGTCCACTATAATGGCCAACGAAGCAAGCCGAGTAAAATCGTTGAAGTGGGCGCTGAAGTAAGACTTCGTCAAGGCAACGAAGAAAAAATCGTGATCATCGAACAAATCTCAGATCAACGCCGAGGCGCTCCCATCGCACAAACCTTATATCGCGAAACTAATGAAAGTATAGCGAAACGTGAGGAACACGCGACTCAACGTAAGCTTAATGCCCACAACCCAAGTCCGGAACGCCGCCCAGATAAAAAGCAGCGCCGAGACATCATTAAGTTCAAACACCAATAAAAGCCGGAATTACCAACGAGGAAAGCACTCCATGGCAAATAATGTTTTAAACCGCTACCTATTCGAAGATCTTTCAGTACGTGGCGAGTTGGTACAATTAGATGAAGCGTACCAACGTGTTATCTCCAGCAAGGAATATCCGGCAGCAATAGAGAAACTGCTGGGTGAGCTACTCGTTTCAACTACTCTTTTAACTGCCACTCTTAAGTTCGAAGGTTCGATCACCATCCAGCTACAAGGCGACGGTCCTGTGTCTCTTGCCGTTATCAACGGTGACCATAACCAACGTGTTCGTGGCGTAGCTCGCTGGGAAGGCGATATTGCCGATGACGCAAACATTCACGATCTAATGGGTAAGGGCTACCTTGTGATCACTATCGAACCGAAAAACGGCGAGCGTTACCAAGGTGTCGTTGGATTAGAAGGTGACACTTTAGCAGAAGTGCTAGAAGGCTACTTTGCAAACTCAGAGCAGTTAAAAACGCGCCTATGGATCCGCACTGGTGAGCATGAGGGCAAAGCACACGCAGCAGGTATGTTGATTCAAGTGATCCCTGACGGCACTGGCTCTCCAGATGATTTCGAACATCTAGAGCAGCTCACTGATACAGTAAAAGATGAAGAATTGTTTGGTTTAGAAGCGAACGAGTTATTGTATCGACTATATAACCAAGACAAAGTACGTCTGTACGAGCCGCAACCTGTCGAGTTCCATTGTGGCTGTTCTCGTGAGCGTAGCGGTGCCGCAATCATCACCGTTGAGAAAGCTGAAATTTATGACATTTTGGCAGAAGTTGGATCAGTTTCTTTACATTGTGATTACTGTGGCACAACTTATACGTTCGACGAATCTGAAGTCACTGAACTGTATGCACAAGCTTCTACGGACAAGAAAACCCTGCATTAATTTACATAGCTTATCAAGCACGTAATTTACCCTACAAAAGGCCAGCTTAATGCTGGCCTTTTTGTGATCAACCCCTCGTAATAACTAGCCTCAAGCGTAATAAAACAACTGCTTAATTTTAAACAATTAATAATGATTTTGCCCTAGCGCAAAGGATTGCGTGCACGATAGACTATTCCCACCAATATGTGACGGGTTACCTAAAACCTTATTGAAATCATGGGTAAATTTTGAGCTATCTCCCTGTTTTCTCCCCGCCCCGTTGCTAGCATGGTGAGCAGATTAAAATTAAAACATTCTTACAAAATCCCTACAAAATCCTTATAAGGAGCACCTATGACCGTTATGGAACATACTAAGGCTGCAACACTTGATCTAACCAAGCACGGACTGCATAACGTAAAAGAGGTTATTCGCAACCCAAGCTACGAAATGTTGTTTGAGGAAGAAACGCGTGAAGACCTAACCGGTTATGAGCGCGGCGTGGTTACTGAACTAGGTGCGGTTGCCGTTGACACTGGCATCTTTACTGGTCGCTCACCAAAAGATAAATACATCGTCAAAGACGCTACGACAGAAGAACATATGTGGTGGACGTCTGATCAAGTGAAAAATGATAACAAGCCAATCACTCCTGAAGTGTGGGACGAGCTAAAAGAACTGGTCACAAACCAGCTTTCTAACAAACGCTTGTTTGTTGTTGACGGTTACTGTGGTGCAAACCCAGATACACGTTTGAGCATTCGTGTTATCACAGAAGTCGCATGGCAAGCGCACTTCGTTAAAAACATGTTTATTCGCCCGACAGAAGAAGAGTTAGCGACATTTGAACCAGACTTCGTAGTAATGAATGGCGCAAAATGCACTAATCCAAAATGGGAAGAGCAAGGCCTGAACTCAGAAAACTTCACCGTATTTAACCTAACTGAGCGCATGCAACTTATCGGTGGTACTTGGTACGGCGGTGAAATGAAGAAAGGTATGTTCGCCATGATGAACTACTTCCTTCCACTAAAAGACATCGCATCAATGCACTGTAGCGCTAACATGGGCAAAGATGGCGATGTAGCGGTATTCTTCGGTCTATCTGGTACGGGTAAAACGACCCTGTCGACTGATCCTAAACGTGCGCTAATTGGTGATGATGAGCACGGCTGGGATGATGACGGTGTCTTCAACTTCGAAGGTGGTTGTTACGCAAAAACCATCAAACTTTCGAAAGAAGCGGAGCCGGACATCTACAATGCAATTCGTCGTGATGCACTGCTAGAAAACGTAACAGTACGTGGTGATGGCTCTATCGACTTTGATGATGGTTCGAAAACAGAAAACACACGTGTTTCTTACCCTATCTACCATATCGATAATATCGTTAAGCCAGTATCAAAAGGCGGTCACGCGAATAAAGTGATCTTCCTATCAGCCGATGCATTTGGCGTACTGCCTCCAGTATCTAAATTGACACCTGAGCAAACTAAGTACCACTTCCTGTCTGGCTTTACCGCCAAACTAGCGGGAACAGAGCGCGGTATTACTGAGCCAACACCAACTTTCTCTGCTTGTTTCGGCGCGGCGTTCCTAACGCTCCACCCAACAAAATACGCGGAAGTACTGGTAAAACGCATGGAAGCAGCGGGCGCTGAGGCTTACCTAGTGAATACTGGTTGGAACGGCACTGGCAAACGTATCTCTATTCAAGATACACGCGGAATTATTGATGCCATTCTTGATGGTTCGATTGAAGAAGCACCAACTAAGCACATTCCAATCTTCAACCTTGAAGTACCAACGTCACTACCAGGTGTGGATCCTAGCATTCTAGACCCTCGCGACACGTACGTTGACCCACTTCAGTGGGAAAGCAAAGCGAAAGATTTAGCAGAGCGCTTTATCAATAACTTTGATAAGTACACAGACAACGCTGAAGGTAAATCTCTGGTTGCGGCTGGTCCTCAGATTGATTAAATCGAGTAACAGCGACGTCGCGTAAGCTCAGTGAAAAGTTGGCATTAACTTATCACCTTTACGTAGGCCAAGTTACAAAAATTGCTTCAAGCCCCTATTTTGAGGGGCTTTTTATTGAATACCACAGAATATTGATACAAGCTAAAGCCTATCTAGTTTTATTTAATAACACACGTAGGTTCTAGCAAAGATGAAAACAGCGCGTCGAGTTCTACTTCTGTTACTGGTTATCTTAGTTGCCATTCCGGCCGCTACGATTGCGCTGCTAACAACATCTTACGCGGACGCAACCTGGCGCTTGCTGTCAAACACCTTTTCTCTTCCCTTCCGGGCCGGAAGCGTGCGTTATGACTTTCCCTATCACCTAACTTTACAACGCGTGAACACCAGCGGAGACGATGCGTCTTACATCGAGCAAGTCGATTTATGGATGAATCCCGATGTTTATCGCGATGGTAAATGGATCGTTGATAGTTTATTGATTGATGGTATGAGCTTGCAGTATGGCGCACCAAAGCTCCCAGCTTTAGAGAACGTATTATTCCATCAAATCGCGCTCAAAAATATTGATTACGCCGACGAGCATTTCTCTGCCAATGGCATTGATCTTCAAATTCAATCACCACAATGGAATGGTCAATTAATACCATATGGCGAAGTTCAACTTGCAGCTGACCAACTCTATTGGAATGGCGAAGCCTTTAATCAAGTCTTAGTCGATATAGACTACAAACCGCAAGACAGTACGCTTTATGGCACCTCTTTTAACTGGCGTAACAGTCAAATATCTGGGCAAGGGGAGCAGTATCCTCAAGGTTGGTCTTTAGTAAATGTGACCATCAACAAGCTGAAACTGAGTAATACGCAGCGCCAATCACTGCTTGCAAAACCTTGGCACGATCTACCATTTAACATTAATCATATTAATAGCTTAGATTTGCTTAACGCCGATATTGAATGGGGCGACTGGCACTGGCAGAACTTGGATCTTTCTGTGGAAAACGCCACACTGCCACTGTCTCTCTGGAAGACAAAAGCTCAAGTGTCATTGCAGGCGGATAGCGTTCGATTCCAGCAGCAAACCGCAATAGAGCCACGTTTGAGTGCCGCTATCGAGCCAGGAGTAATCCAGCTCAACGAGCTCAGCTTAGATTGGCAGCAAGGTCGAGTGCAAGTTTCTGGATTGTTCACGCCAACACAATGGAAGCTCAAAGAAGCCTCTATTCAAGGCCTCAAGTGGGCAACACAGCCAGAAGACAACCTAAATTGGTGGCACGCCGCCACCAGCGAGTTAGAGCATGTTGCAATCGAACGACTCGACATTGAGCGCAGCCAAATTATCCAGCTATCTCACGAACCTTATTGGCAACTTTCCGGTTTAAATATCGAAGGGCAACAGCTTGATATTAAACAGTCTGCTCAACGTTGGGGCCTTTGGCAAGGCGAATTGGAAGTCAGCGTTGTCAACGCCAGCTATGACCAAATACTCACGTCTCACGCAGCACTTGCCATGCAAAGCAAAGATGGCTTTTGGCAATTGACTCGCCTTTTTGCGCCACTCGAGCAAGGCTACGTAGAAGGCATCGGACAAATAGATTTGAGTACCCCGAGCCAACCTTGGGCGCTCAACGTCAATGCTGATGGTATTCCCTTATCGCTCTTCCACGATTATTTTTTACCCGACACACTGGCTATTGATGGTTTTTCCGATCTCAGCCTCGATCTACAAGGGTTATCAGGTGATCGCAACATGCTGGCCTACAGCTTATCGGGTGAAGTGGAAGCCAACCTCCGAGATACCCGCTTGAAGTCCCAAGCGGATCATTCGCTCAAAGCCATTACCTTAAGTCCACTGCGTTTAAGCGCGCAACGAGGGGAAGTTGCCATAAAGCCGGTCACCATCTCAGGAAAAGCCATAAGTGGTAAGGTTTGGGGAACATTTGATATGGCCAACAACCCGCTAAGTGGCATTACTTATCAATTGGAAGAGTCGTGCGGAAACATTGAAGGTGATCTACTAAGTGGCGAAACCCACCGTAATGAGTGCGTGAGCGCATCAAAACTGGCCGAGCCTACTGATATTGAGACTCCACAGAAAAATGAACCTTCCATCGAGCAACCAATCGTGATTGATAACATCAACTTGGAGATTCAAGAGGAAGAGCTTTACGAAGAAGTTATCGAAGAAGATGAAGTACCCAACACGCATTCCGCAGCAGAAGAACAAATCCTCTCACCGACAGAGCAAGAAGGTGAAACAGATAAGCGCCCAGCAGATCAGTCGGCGCTTAACCCATCAGCAACTGAGTAACTGCGAGTAGTTCGGTATCAACATATAGGTACCGACAAAATCCACAGCTGGCGTGTCACCACTATAAATCACTACGTGAATAACGATGCGTGCTTTGCGTCCCGACTCCAATCGGTCTAGGTCACCACTGATCCCATCCAACGAAGTACTCGCCACGGGGTTTTGTTCGACTGGTTGACGATAACGAATAGAGCTGTCGGCCAACACAATATCACCGTGCAACCCACGCTCTTTAAGCAGCAGCCACGTCATCCCCCACCCTGTCAGGGTTGCTAAGGTAAAAGCTGACCCGGCGAACATGGTGTTATGCGGATTAAGGTTAGGATTAAGCTGCGCACAGCATTCAAACTGGTAACCCGTGTACTGGTTAATTTTGATCCCCATTTTGTCGCTAATTGGGATTTGTTGCTCCCAGCGCTGTTGAAGCTCAGTACACCATTCAGGGCGACGTAACACATTGGCCATCGGATCCAGTTGCTTCACCATTTGCTGATGGCGCACAGGGCCACGCTCATCGGTCAGCTCGCCTCGACGCTCAAAGCCATTTTTTTCATAAAAGGCGATGGCATCTTCACGGGCATTACACACCAAGCGTTTCGCTCCTTCTTGGCGCGCTAACGACTCTAGTGCAACCAAAACCAGCGAACCCATTCCTTTGCTACGGCGATTATTTTTAACCGCCATGTAGCGGATCTGGCCATCATTATCCGGCGTAATGTATAAACGGCCAATCGCCATAGGACGACCTCGACCATCAACAATCATGCGGTGATGGCTCATTTCGTCGTATTCATCGCGCTCAGAGCCGATCGGCATACGCCATGGCTCACGAAGCAGTTGCCAGCGAAACTGATAATACTTGTTTATCTGATTATCGGTTTTGGGAGTAATGAGTTTGAACATATCAATCCTTTGAAAGCACAACACTAATCAGTGTCGGAAAAATTACTCCAAGCCAATTCCATGAGCTTGGAGTTAAAGCTTAGACTATGGCGCCTGTGTTACCAGATTAGACCTGCAACCAAAACGTCACTGGACCGTCATTCACCAAAGACACTTTCATATCGGCAGCGAAGCGGCCACGCTGTGTGGGTAAGACTTCTTCACACAAGTCAGAAAAGTAATCATACAAGCGCTCTGCATCAACAGGATGCGCACCGCGAGAAAAGCCAGCTCGCGTGCCTTTTTTTGTATCCGCAGGCAGCGTAAATTGAGAAACCACCAGCACTTTACCTTCCACCTGTTTAACGTTTAGGTTCATCTTGCCTTCGTCATCTTCGAACACACGGTAGGTTGTAACACGCTCCATTAAACGCTTTGCTTTAGCTTCATCGTCGTCCTTCTCTACGCCCAATAAGACCAGCAGACCACGATCAATTTCTCCTACGACTTCACCATCCACACGGACGGCTGCTTCACTGACTCGTTGAATTAGCGCTATCACTACTCTCGCTTCCTTCATCTGTTAACTGAGATTCAGCGGTCGAGTGTATCATGTCTAAATCTTCACTCCAGTGCTCTCGCTCACCAAGCGCAGCCGTAACTTCCGCCCCCAATAACACGATCATCCAGCATAAATACACCCAAACAAATAAGATAGGAATCGCCGCTAACGCGCCGTAGATGAGCTGATAAGACGGAAACTGAGTGATGTAGAGTGCAAAGCCTTTTTTACTCAACTCGAACAGTATCGCGGCGACTGCTGCCCCCATGGCACCATGAGCGAGGTGTACTTTTTTATTCGGCACTAGAATATACAAGCCAAGAAAAGCAAAAAAGGACAGCAACAACGGTAGCCAACGCAGAAATAGATTAAACGCACCAGATAATGTCTCATTCTCTAAAATTTGCAGCGAAGTCACGTACGACGTCGCCGCAATACTCGCACCGACCATGATCGGCCCTAACGTGAGTACCATCCAATACATAGAGAATGAAAAGACTAAACGGCGCTTGTCTTTAACTCGCCAAATGTAGTTTAAGTTCTTATCAATGTTGGAAATCAGCATGACCGCTGCGATGAATAAAAACCCACCGCCAACCGCGCTCATTTTGCCCGTATTCGCCACAAATTCCTGTAATGCCGTATGTACAGCTTCTCCAGAAGCTGGCACAAAATTCTCAATAATGTAGCCTTGCAGCACCTCACCAACGTTCGCAAAAACGGGAAATTTCGACAATATTGATAACAATACCGTCAGCATTGGCACGATGGATAACAAGGTAATGTAGGCAAGATAGCCCGCGTTCACATTCACACGGTCATGCGTTAATCGCTTAAGAAGATACTTAAAAAACGCGACGCAACTTGGCAGTAGATTGATTAATCTCGCCTTGTAACTCTCTGATAACTGGTTCATAGTTCATCCCATAATTAGCGCCGAGGACATAAGAATGCCTTATTTATTAGCAATTGTACTATCAATTTTCACTTTAACAGGGTGTCAATCTGCTTATTACTCAGCAATGGAGCAGGTTGGGTATCATAAACGAGATATTATGGTCGACCGCGTCGAAGATGCCAAAGAATCTCAACAAGATGCACAAGAAGAATTCACCAGTGCACTTGAAGCCTTGTCTGCGATCACCAACTTTGATGGTGGTGAGCTAGAAAATGTCTACAACAACATCAATGACAAATACGAAGATAGCGAAAAAGCGGCTCAAGACGTACGTGACCGTATTGCTGCGATTGAAGACGTATCCGGCGCACTGTTTGATGAGTGGCAAGATGAGCTAGAGCTGTACTCGAGTGCGAAACTGCGTCGTTCAAGCGAGCAAAAACTACGTGAAACCAAAGCCTCGTACAAAACCATGCTTAGCGCTATGAAGCGTGCAGAGAAAAAGATGACACCGGTACTGGATACGCTACGTGACAACACGTTGTACTTAAAACACAACCTTAACGCCAGTGCGATTGGTTCTTTGCAAGGTGAGTTCTCTAGCTTAGAGAAAGACATTCAGTTTGCGATCAAACAAATGAACGAAGCGATTGCAGAGTCCGATAAATTCCTACAAAAGCTCAATCAAAAGTAAATGATTTAGACCTCCTCCTAGTGAGGAGGTTTTAGTCGGCGACCTTACCGAGTAAACCGATGACTCTTCGAACAAAGCCTACTCTCTCTGGCACAGTTCCCCATGGTACTTCTATCACTTCATAACCCAACTCAGTATAGACACTCACTAACGACTGATGAATCTCCAATGCTTCTTCAAAGCTGTGCGGACGCACTTCATCTTGTACGTAAATGGATGCTTCAGGTCGACAAGTAAACACCTGACTATGGTACCCAGCGCTTTCGGTTAAGAAAGCTTGGTCAACCTTACAGCCGCCCACTTGTAGGTATGCAATGATGTCGGGGATGGCGCGATCAACAAACGCAACATCATGACAACGCGCATCACTCTTTTGTTTGTCCATCAACCCAAGGCATAACTTGGCAAACTCAGGTAAATTCGTCCACGGCAAAATACCATTTTCTAACTGGCTTTGCTGCTCAATCAAGTCGCGAGACCCTTCAGGAAACGTGGCGTAACCACACGCGTCTAGCGCATTCAGCAGTGTTGTTTTTCCCGCACCAGGCCCACCGGTGATAATAATCGGGTTCATATTCAACTCCAGAAAACAAAAAGCCCCGAGCATAACTCGAGGCTTCTTCTTAATTGAATCGCTTAACGAAAATTATTTCGCGCCACGAGAAGCACGCTTACGGTCGCTTTCCGTTAGGAACTTCTTACGGATACGGATGCTTTCAGGCGTTACTTCTACTAGCTCGTCGTCATCGATGAATTCTAGTGCTTGCTCAAGAGTCATCTTGATTGGCGGAGTAAGAACCTGTGCGTCATCGGTACCTGATGCACGAACGTTGGTTAGCTGCTTACCTTTCAGTGCGTTTACCGTTAGGTCGTTGTCACGGCTGTGAATACCGATAACCATACCTTCGTAAACTTCAACACCGTGACCGATAAATAGACGACCACGCTCTTGAAGGTTGAACAGTGCGTTAGTTAGCGCTTTACCCATCGCGTTCGCGATTAGTACACCGTTTACACGTTGACCGATGTTACCGCCTTTGTGAGGGCCGTAGTGATCAAACGTATGGTAAAGAAGACCTGAACCTGAAGTCAGTGTCATGAATTCCGTTTGGAAACCGATCAGACCACGTGATGGCATAACGAAGTCCATACGTACACGACCTTTACCGTCTGGAGACATGTCTTTCAGCTCACCTTTACGTAGGCCGATGTTCTCCATGATGCCGCCTTGGTGCTCTTCCATTACGTCGATAGTTACCGTTTCGAACGGTTCCATCAACTGACCATCTTCTTCTTTGATGATTACTTCTGGACGAGATACTGCTAGCTCGAAGCCTTCACGACGCATGTTTTCGATCAGGATAGAAAGGTGAAGTTCACCACGACCTGATACGCGGAATTTATCTGGATCGTCTGTTTGCTCAACGCGTAGTGCAACGTTGTGTACCAGTTCCTTCTCAAGACGCTCAAGGATGTTACGTGACGTTACGAACTTACCTTCTTTACCCGCGAATGGAGACGTGTTTACTTGGAACGTCATTGTTACTGTTGGTTCATCAACAGACAATGGTGGTAATGCTTCTACTGCGTTTTGTGCACAGATAGTGTCAGAAATTTTCAGCTCGCCAAGACCAGTGATTGCGATGATATCACCCGCGTTAGCTTGTTCCACTTCGTGACGCTCTAGGCCAAGGTAGCCCATTACTGTACCCACTTTACCGTTGCGAGTTTTACCATCAGCACCAATAATGGTTACCTGCTGGTTTGGTTTAACGCTACCACGAGTTACGCGAGCCACGCCGATAACACCAACGTAAGAGCTGTAGTCTAGCTGAGAAACTTGCATCTGTAGTGGACCATCAAGGTCAACATTTGGCGCGTCAACAACATCAACGATAGTTTGGAATAGTGGTTCCATGTTCTCGCCAGTTTCGCCTTCTTCTAGAGAAGCCCAACCGTTAAGTGCTGATGCGTAAACTACTTTAAAGTCTAGCTGGTCATCAGTTGCACCTAGGTTGTCGAACAGGTCGAACACTTGGTCCATAACCCAATCAGGACGTGCGCCAGGGCGGTCAATCTTGTTGATTACAACGATTGGTTTTAGACCGTGAGCAAACGCTTTTTGTGTTACGAAACGCGTTTGAGGCATTGGACCATCAACTGCGTCAACGATAAGTAGTACAGAGTCTACCATCGACATGATACGCTCAACTTCACCACCGAAGTCCGCGTGTCCCGGAGTATCTACGATGTTGATACGGTAATCGTTCCAGTCGATTGCTGTGTTTTTAGCAAGAATGGTAATACCGCGCTCTTTCTCGATGTCGTTCGAGTCCATGACTCGCTCTTCAGCTTCACCGCGAGACTCAAGCGTGCCTGATTGTTGTAGCAGCTTGTCAACCAACGTGGTTTTACCGTGGTCAACGTGCGCGATGATCGCGATATTTCTTAATTTATCAATCTGTGGAGTAGCCATGGATATTGATTCACTTAGATAGATGAAATGCCCCCACGCTGAGAACGGGTGCTCTCTGGCGACATTTGCTGATTAAAAAAACGGCCATAATGTACCAGATTTTAGCAAAAAGCCTAGAAATATGTGATCTACTCCCGAGCATTTCTGCGATTTTTACGCTTAATGCCCATTTTCTTCCTCAGAACGAATTGATTAAACGCAACTTTATTCTAATCGATGCATAATTCAAATTGACTCTTGCTCAAAAACTGGGCTGAATACGCAATGTACCTGTCACATTATGGTGCAACAATGATTTTTGGCACCATAATAGTGCAAGCAAAGATCATTTTGGTGCAAGCAACTGCACCAAACTAGCATTCAAAAACACAATTGCTTGAAATTAATGGAATATTTTTTTTGGCACGGTTTTGGCTTTAGTTAAAACAGCATCGATTAATGAAAAGTCAAATTGATTAATCAATGCCAGGTTTCATGAATAATTCATAAATCGAGCTTTTACCGCTTATTAACACTGGAGGTTATCCAAGATGTCAGTAGAAAACGTTCTATCGCTGATCCAAGAAAACGAAGTTAAGTTTGTTGACCTACGCTTCACTGATACAAAAGGTAAAGAGCAGCACATTTCGATCCCTGCTCACCAAATCGACGCAGACTTCTTCGAAGAAGGTAAAATGTTCGATGGTTCATCAGTTGCTGGCTGGAAAGGTATCAACGAATCAGACATGGTAATGATGCCTGACGCATCTTCTGCTGTGCTTGACCCATTCACGGAAGACGCAACACTAAATATCCGTTGTGACATCTTAGAGCCTGCAACAATGCAAGGCTACGACCGTGACCCACGCTCTATCGCAAAACGCGCTGAAGACTTCATGCGTTCTACAGGTGTTGCAGATACTGTACTTATCGGTCCTGAGCCAGAATTCTTCCTATTTGATGACGTGAAGTTCTCGACAGACATGTCAGGCTCTTTCTTCAAAATCGACGACGTAGAAGCGGCATGGAACACAGGTTCTGACTACGAAGAAGGTAACAAAGGTCACCGTCCAGGCGTTAAAGGTGGTTACTTCCCAGTAGCTCCAGTAGATTCATCTCAAGACATCCGTTCTGCTATGTGTCTAGTAATGGAAGAAATGGGTCTTGTTGTTGAAGCGCACCACCACGAAGTGGCAACGGCGGGTCAAAACGAAATCGCAACTCGTTTCAACACGCTAACAACCAAAGCTGACGAAATCCAAATCTACAAGTACGTTGTACACAACGTTGCTCACGCGTTTGGTAAAACAGCGACGTTTATGCCTAAACCACTTGTTGGCGACAACGGCAGCGGTATGCACGTTCACCAGTCTCTAGCAAAAGATGGCGTAAACCTATTTGCTGGTGACAAGTACGGCGGTCTATCTGAAATGGCGCTTTACTACATCGGTGGTATCATCAAACACGCTCGTGCAATCAACGCATTCGCTAACCCATCAACAAACTCGTACAAACGTCTTGTACCAGGCTTCGAAGCACCAGTAATGCTAGCTTACTCAGCGCGTAACCGCTCTGCTTCAATCCGTATCCCAGTGGTACCAAGCCCGAAAGCACGTCGTATCGAAGTTCGTTTCGGTGACCCAGCGGCGAACCCATACCTATGTTTCGCAGCAATGCTTATGGCTGGTCTTGACGGTATCAAGAATAAGATCCACCCAGGCGAAGCGATGGATAAAGACCTTTACGATCTTCCAGCTGAAGAAGCAGCAGAAATCCCAACTGTTGCATACTCACTAAAAGACGCGCTAGCAGAGCTAGATGCTGATCGTGAGTTCTTAACAGCGGGCGGCGTATTCTCTGACGACTTCATCGATTCATACATCGACCTTAAGTCTCAGGACGTAGAGCGTGTGAACATGACAACTCACCCTGTTGAGTTCGAACTTTACTACTCTGTGTAAGGTCGACACTGTGTAAAATGTAAACACAGCAATAAAATATTAGGCTCGCCTCGCAGGCGGGCCTTTTTTGTATTCGCCACTCAAGCTTCGACGTTTAACATGAGGGGATAATAAAAATACACTTAGAATTTTTCCTTACAGGTCAAAGAGCTAAGCCATTGAAACGTGAAATCATCGAACAAGAGAAGGTGAGCAATGAAAGTTCAGCTTATTCCATCACTGTGTGCACTCAGCGGATTGTTAATCGCCTCTATCGCCTTCGCGCAGGTCGCGTATACGTGGGTAGATGAAAATGGCGTGGTTCACTTTAGCGATACGCCAAACAAAGGAGCAAAAGCGATCGCACTGCCAAACCTTGAAGCCAGCGCACCAGCTCCTGAGGTAGAAAGTACTGAATCGCTCGCACCTCAGACTACGCCATCTACTGCATCACAAAACAAGCCAGAGAAAACAACCGAGAAGCCTCTCCCATTACAACTCTCGATGCTGGCTCCCAAGCACAACGAGACCATCCGCAGCAATCGAGGCATCATCAATATTCAATTAGAAACCAATCGCAAGCTTGGTATCGGTGAGCAATTGCAATTGTTACTCGATGGAAAACCTTATGGTGCACCACAAAACCATATAGTGTGGCAGTTAAACAATATTGACCGAGGCACTCACACACTTGCTGTGCACGCGAAAAGAAGCGGCAAGCTTATTGCATCTACTAGCCCTATAACGGTGCATTTACATAGAGCAAGTGTTAAGCCGACCGTAAAAGGGGCAAAATAGAATATCTGGTGAAAAAAATCACATCACAGCGATGCTTTTCACTTTTTCTTCTAAGATTTATTCGCCATACTTAACGTTCAATTGCACCATTATTGTGCATCGCACAATCTTAAAGCAAAACAAGGACGTAATGTGGATACCAGTCTTCCTAGTGCCATTCTCAACAATATGGTGACAGCAACGCTGATTCTTGATGATGGATTGGCCATCCGTTATGCCAATCCGGCTGCCGAATTGCTGTTTTCTCAAAGCGCCAAACGAATTATTGAACAATCACTTTCTCAATTGATTCAGCATGCGTCGCTGGATCTCGCGCTGCTCACTCAACCGTTGCAAAGTGGCCAAAGCATCACCGACAGTGACGTCACTTTCGTTGTTGATGGCCGCCCTTTAATGCTAGAGGTGACGGTTAGCCCTATCACTTGGCAAAAGCAGTTGATGCTTCTGGTCGAGATGCGCAAAATTGATCAGCAGCGCCGACTCTCTCAAGAACTGAACCAACACGCCCAACAACAAGCAGCGAAGCTGTTAGTCCGAGGGCTTGCACATGAGATTAAAAATCCGCTTGGCGGCTTACGCGGTGCGGCGCAATTGCTAGAAAAAATGCTGCCAGAGCCCTCTCTCACCGAATATACACACATCATCATTGAGCAAGCAGACCGTTTAAGGGCGCTCGTGGATCGATTACTAGGACCGCAAAAGCCAGGTAAGAAGACACAAGAGAATCTGCACCAAATTCTTGAAAAGGTTCGCCAACTGGTTGAATTAGAGTCACAACGCTCAATCATCATTGAACGAGATTATGACCCAAGCTTGCCAGAGATTTTGATGGATACAGACCAAATCGAGCAGGCAATGCTTAATATCGTCAGCAACGCCGCACAAATTCTTAGCCATCAAGAACACGGGAAAATAACCATTCGCACCAGAACGGTGCATCAAGCCAATATTCACGGCAAACGCTGTAAACTCGCTGCTCGTGTCGAAATCACAGACAACGGCCCAGGTATTCCACCGGAACTACAAGACACGCTGTTCTATCCCATGGTCAGTGGCCGCGAGGGAGGAACTGGATTAGGGCTATCTATTTCGCAAAATTTGATCGACCAGCACAATGGAAAAATAGACGTAGAAAGCTGGCCTGGTCACACAACATTTACTATTTATCTGCCGATCTGAGTGCGCTAATGGACTTCAAGTCGCGTCAGTTTTTCGGTTTGCTGCAAGGATTACTACATGAGTAAAGGATATGTTTGGGTCGTTGATGACGACAGTTCAATTCGCTGGGTAATGGAGAAAACGCTCTCCTCTGCCAACATCAAATGTGAAACCTATGCCGATGGGGAAAGCGTGTTAATGGCGCTCGAACGCGAAGTGCCGGATGTTCTAGTATCAGACATTCGCATGCCAGGTATTGATGGGTTGGAGCTACTAAAACAAGTACAGCGCGATTACCCAGACCTTCCCGTGATTATCATGACCGCGCACTCAGATTTAGATGCAGCAGTGAATGCGTACCAAAAAGGTGCTTTTGAATATTTACCAAAACCTTTTGATATTGATGAAACTTTAACTCTGGTTGAACGAGCCATTGCACACAGCCACGAAAACAAACGCGAGCAGCTCTCTCCAGAAGACATTCCAGCAGAAACGCCTGAAATTATCGGTGAAGCACCAGCGATGCAAGAGGTGTTTCGCGCCATTGGTCGTCTTTCTCGCTCCTCTATTTCAGTCTTGATTAACGGTGAATCGGGCACGGGTAAAGAACTCGTTGCTCATGCACTGCACCGTCACAGTCCACGTGCTAACAAACCTTTCATTGCGCTCAATATGGCGGCGATTCCCAAAGACTTGATTGAATCAGAACTGTTTGGCCACGAAAAAGGCGCGTTTACGGGGGCAAACAATGTTCGTCAAGGACGATTCGAACAAGCCAATGGCGGCACTCTATTTTTAGACGAAATCGGCGACATGCCATTGGACATTCAAACTCGTTTACTACGCGTTCTAGCTGACGGGCAGTTTTATCGAGTGGGCGGTCACTCTCCGATCAGTGTCGATGTACGAATTGTCGCGGCAACACACCAGAACTTAGAAAAGCTGGTGCACGAAGGTGACTTCCGTGAGGACCTCTTTCATCGCTTAAACGTGATTCGCGTGCAGATCCCGGCACTGCGTGAGCGTAAGCAAGACATTGAAAAGCTTACACAGCATTTTCTTATCCGTGCGGCTGATGAGCTTGGTGTGGAAACAAAAACTCTCCACCCGTCGACCGTGGAGATTCTTAACCGCCTTGATTGGCCTGGCAACGTTCGTCAATTAGAGAATATTTGCCGTTGGTTAACCGTTATGGCCAGTGGTAGCGAAGTGTTACCAAATGACTTGCCAAGCGAACTACTCGAAGAGAAAAAATCCATTTCAGACTCTTCACATGGTAGTTGGCAAGAACAATTGGCGGATTGGGCACGGCATTCACTCGCAGCAGGAGATAAAGAACTACTTTCTTACGCTTTACCAGAATTTGAACGCATTTTATTAGAAGCAGCCTTAGAGCACACTAAAGGTCATAAGCAAGATGCCGCTAAAGTATTAGGCTGGGGGCGAAATACACTCACCAGAAAATTAAAAGAATTGTACTGACAATCACTTACGTGGTGCGTTAACAACGAGCGTCGTTTGTCACTCGATATTAATAAAAACATCAGTACAATTGTGGCGCACCACCATCTATGTGATTAGGCGATGTCTACTGCTACGACTCAAATTACACTGCGTACTGCTGTTCTGATTCCATTTGTCATGATCTTCTTACTGGCGATCGGTGTCATTGTCTACGTCCAAAAACAAAGTTACGAAGAAGTGGTCACGGATATCAGTGACAAGCAACTTTCCGTGTTAACCGAAAGTGTCCACGACCACCTCAATAGCTATCTACGTAAGCCTTTTACTGCGGTTATGGCTCTCGCGCACAACGTCAGCTATCACAACCTTCATCGCCCTCACGATACCTCAGACATTCAAAACTACCTGCTAAGTGCATTCAAAAATCTTTACCAATCGATACCGCAGTTGGATGTAATCGCATTTGGTTCAGAAAACGGCGACTTTGCAGGCTTTCGCCGCGAACTTTCCGACGATTACACCTTAATGGTGCAAGATCGCCACACCGATGGTGATCTGGTTATTTATGGAACCAACCATGTGAGTAACAACATTCGAACGGTTATCTCCCAATACGATCCTCGCACTCGCCCATGGTATAAGCCCGTTGCAGAGAGCCAAAACGCCACTTGGTCTGAAATTTATACCAATGCTGATGAACGCCAGGATATTACGCTATCAGCCATGACGCCGGTGTACAAACACGACCAATTTGCTGGTGTTTTGGTGACAGACATTCGTATCAATACATTCAACGAATTCCTGCGCGAGTTAAAATACAACACTAAAGCGTCGGTCTACATCATGGACCCAGATCATCGTTTAATCGCTCACTCAGGCCCGGGAAGCGTCATCTCATGGGGCACAAAATTTTCGGATAAAGGGCAGCGTTTGCTTGCCGCTGAAAACGCAGACCCGATCATCAAAATCAGTGCGAGCCGCGTCCGGTCTTTCGATCTCAACAACACCAAGCAACCTTATACTTTTTCATTTGAACATGATGGACAACGTATTTTCAGTCGGCTAACCCCGTATCGAGACCAAGATGGCTTAACATGGTTTATTGGCACCTCCATTTCGGAGTCCGAGCTTCTCGGCCTGTTACCAAAAAGCCAGCAAGAGAGTTGGCTCGTTGGCATTATTGTAAGCCTATTTGGGATCGCCATCAGTTGGATCATTTTCAACCGAGTTACCAGACCAATTAACGCGACGGCCGCCGCCGCTCAGCACCTGGCAAATGGGGATTGGGATAGCGGCATGCCAAAGCCTGGTTATGTGTATGAGACAACCGTACTGGTTCATGCTTTTAATGAAATGGCGAACAATCTAAGAGCTTCATTCAAAGCATTGCGTGAACAGTTAGTTTATGACTCTCTAACACGCTTATATAGCCGTCAGGGTTTGGTCGAAATCTGTGAAAATCAGTCTCATCTTTGTCACGGCAGTTTATTTTTACTTGGTATCAACAAATTTAGAGATATCAACGACAGTGTGGGTCATCACAACGGCGACCAGTTGTTGGTCAGCATCGCTGAAAGGCTAAAACAGCAGTTTCGTGACAACGCATTATTAGCTCGGATTGGTGGTGATGAGTTCGCGGTGTTTCTCTCAAAGGTCGACACTGAAACCAAAATTAAACAAACCGAGCGTCGATTACAGCAACTCTTTTCCACCCCATTTATGGTGGAAGGCGAGAATGTAGTGATGAAGATTTCACTTGGTATTGTACAAACCCAGCCAAACGAAACCATGCCTTTATGGTTACGCAACGCCAGCATCGCATTAAGTTACGCTAAACAAGACTCACTGACTGGTGTTTGTCACTACAGCCCAGAACTAGCGAGCGCTTCAAAGTTTCGTACGCAAATGCTGACCAAGATCCAAACTGGCATTGAAAACCGAGAGTTTATTCCTCATTACCAACCGATTGTGGATCTCGTCAGTGGCACAGTGTGTGGCGCCGAAGCACTTGCGCGCTGGCATAGCGACTCAGGTATGGTGTCACCATTAGATTTTATCCCAATCGCGGAAGAAAGCGGCATGATCAAAGCCATCGGCCAACAGATTCTGTTACAAGCTTGTCGCGACACTTACCAAGCGATCGAAAGCAAACAGTGGCCGTCGGACTTCCAACTGCATGTGAATATCTCTGTTAATCAACTATCCTGCCCAAGTTTTGTTGATACGGTGACAAGCGTATTGGATATCACGAAATTACCAGCAAGTAACCTCACACTAGAGATCACAGAATCACGTATCATTGATAGCGCACCGACCACACTAGAAAATATGACTAAACTGCGTGAAATGGGTATTGGTATCGCGATAGATGACTTTGGCACCGGCTACTCATCACTGGGTTACCTCCACTCTCTGCCGTTTACCTGCTTGAAGATTGATCGCACTTTCATCAATCAACTCACACAAGAAAACTTAAACAGTTCAGTCGTCGCTGCCGTCATCAATATCACAGCAGGTCTCAAAACTAATGTCGTCGCGGAAGGTGTCGAGGATAGCAATCAAGCACAATTACTGCGCTCTTTAGGCTGTAATCAGGTGCAAGGCTTCTACTACAGCCGCCCTATGCCACTAGAAGAATGGCCAACACATTTGGTGAACATGAAGTAGAAAAGAGCGAGAATCGTTGATTTCCTAGTCATCCTCTACTGACAATCTACCCAACTGTTATTTATACTTAACTGCAAATCTTACCCATGTATTGTCACAGATGATGTTTGGGCCCTGTTCCAGTTCATAACTATCCGGATCGACAAAATGATAACGAAGAACCTTCCTCTTACTGATTTGCACCGTCACCTCGACGGTAACATTCGTACTAAAACGATTCTTGAGCTAGGCCAAAAGTTTGGCATTGCCCTACCAGCGTACGATATTGAGTCTCTCACTCCTCACGTTCAAATTGTCGAAGCGGAACCCTCTCTTGTTGCTTTCCTTTCTAAGCTCGACTGGGGTGTTGCTGTCCTGGGCGATTTAGATGCGTGTCGTCGTGTCGCGTACGAAAACGTAGAAGACGCGCTAAACGCACAAATCGATTACGCAGAGCTGCGTTTCTCTCCTTACTACATGGCGATGAAACACAAACTACCAGTAGCGGGGGTTGTTGAAGCCGTCGTGGACGGTGTGCAAGCGGGTATGCGCGATTTTGGCGTGAAAGCCAACCTGATCGGTATCATGAGTCGCACATTTGGCACTGACGCATGTCAACAAGAACTGGACGGCATTCTGAGCCAGAAAGATCACATCGTTGCCGTCGACCTTGCGGGGGACGAGCTAGGCCAACCGGGTGATCGCTTTGTGTCTCACTTCAAGCAAGTACGCGATGCTGGCCTTGGGGTAACGGTCCATGCTGGTGAAGCAGCAGGTGCAGAGAGCATGTGGCAAGCAATCAATGAGCTGGGCGCAACTCGTATCGGTCACGGCGTAAAAGCGATTCACGATCCAAAACTGATGGATTACCTAGCAGAAAACCGCATTGGTATTGAATCTTGCCTGACGTCAAACTACCAAACAAGTACGGTAGAAACGCTAGAAAACCACCCTCTCAAGCAGTTCCTAGAGCATGGCGTTCTTGCGTGTCTGAACACTGACGATCCAGCGGTTGAAGGCATCGAACTGCCATACGAATACGAAGTAGCAGCACCAGCCGCTGGCCTGAGCCAAGACCAGATTCGCCAAGCGCAAATCAATGGCCTTGAGATTGCGTTCCTTTCAGAAGCAGAAAAAGCGGAACTGAGAGAAAAAGTAAAAGATCGCGCTTAAATCCAGCGAAAACATAAAAAAATGCCAGCATCTGCTGGCATTTTTTATATCTTGAATCTGTATCTCTGATTAAATAACACGAGAGAATTGTTGCTGACGCGCCTTCGCTCGCAGGTACTTATCGAAGCTCATACAAATATTACGGATCAGCAAACGACCTCGCAGCGTCACACGAATTTCATTGTCATCCACTTCCACCAGCTCATCGTTGATGAAGGTCTGAAGTAGCTGTAAGTCTTCTTTAAAGTACTGATCAAACTTCACTTTAAACTCAGACTCAATGGCTTTTTTGTCTAACTTGAAATTACAAATCAGCTGCTTAATCACTTCACGACGGAGCAAATCATCGGAGTCCAGAGAGACCCCTTTCCATAGAGCGTGACGAAGTTCGTTGACTTGAGCATAGTATTTCTTCAGCTCTTTCTGGTTTTGCGCGTACGCATCGCCGATCATCGAGATTGCAGAAACACCAAAGCCAACCAAGTCACATTCACCTTGTGTGGTGTAGCCTTGGAAATTGCGATGCAAAATCCCTTCGCGCTGGGCAACAGCAAGTTCATCGTCCGGCAAAGCAAAGTGGTCCATACCGATAAATTGGTAGCCAGCATCAGTCAGTGTCGCGATGGTGTCTTGCAGAATCGCCATCTTCTCTTCTGCCTTTGGCAGGTCTTCGTCTTTAATCTTACGCTGCGCTGCAAATAGCTGTGGCATGTGCGCGTAGTTAAACACGGATAGACGGCCCGGCTGCATCTCTAGCACTTGTTCTAGAGTCTTGGCAAAAGATTCTTTGGTCTGCTTCGGTAAACCGTAAATTAAATCTAGGTTCGTCGAACGAAAGCCTAACTCTTTTGCGCGCGCAACCATCGCAACGATGAACTCTTCATCTTGCTCACGATTCACCAACTTTTGTACTTCTTTGTTGAAGTCCTGAACACCGATGCTCAAGCGATTGAAGCCTTCACTACGCAGATGATCCAGCATGGTCAGCTCGATTTCACGCGGGTCAACCTCGATACTGATTTCAGCATCGCTGCTAAAAGTAAACTCTTGGCGTAGCAGGCTCATTACACGCGTGATTTGCTTTTCAGAGAGAAACGTCGGTGTACCACCACCAAAATGCAATTGCGTCACGGTGCGACCAACAAGTAATGCAGCACGTTGACGAATTTCGTGTTCAAGCACGTCGAGGTATTCATCCGCTTTGTGCGAATGGCGTGTAATGACTTTATTACATCCACAGTAGTAACAAAGCTTGTGACAGAACGGAATGTGTACGTACAGCGATAATGGGCGTTCTGGGTATTGAGTGCATGCCATATCATAATCAGAAATGGTGAACGCTTCATGAAACTCCAGCGCCGTTGGGTACGACGTATAACGAGGCCCGGAATAGTTGTACTTATCCAATACCGCTTGATCCCAGACGATTTGCTGTTTCGATTCAGTGTGTTGATTCGACATGGTGGTACTTTCCGTTAAATGCTAGGGCAACGAAAGCCGTCACCCGATATTCAGAGCCGCTATTTTGCCATACGACGATGACAAGCGTGGCAACGCCGACTGGCTTTTTAAGTATAAAACTAAAGAAGTGCTAGCGTGATCACGATACCCCCATTAGCCATAAGGAGACTATTGGGGGTCGCGCTTAAATCATCTGAATATTGATTTGATTATTCAGTGGCTGGACGTTTTTCTGCAACACTTTGAGCTCCTCAATAATCGCATCAGTGAGGCGGCTTTCCGCTTTATGACGCGTCAAGTTCTGTTGCATACGCTCTTTCTTGGCAAGTTGTTGGCGTTCTTCGCCACGCGCCATATCTTTCACGATGTGGTAAAGCTCAGAAATCGCAGGGTACGTTTTATCGAAATCAACGCGGTCTTCACCTTGTACATAATCCATGATGTTATACACACGGATACTGATTTCAGATAAATCGCACTGGCCTTGAATGCCCGCCTGACACAAGGTATGCACATTCTCAAAAATGTTGGCGTTACGTTTGTCTATCGCCAATTTTTGATGCTTCAGCTGCAATTCCTTTTGCTTTTTCAATTGAAGCAGAAGGTAACCTGCATAAGAAGCGAGTGCGATGATAATCACAACACCAGCAATAGCTAATAAGGTTACATTCATAGCTTAATTATCCTTTATAGTCGTCGAAGTTAATGTCGTCGAAATCTGCCAGCAAGTCATCATCGTTGCGCGTGCTTTTCTCAGCAGGTGCAGTGAAGTCTTCCTCTTCTTCAGGTTCCAACAAACCTAGTTGGTCCATTAGCTTCTCAATGCGATCGAGTTTCTCATCGACGAATTTCTGTAGACCTGTGCCCAGGTTTTCACCCGCTTCAATACGGTCTAGCAACACGTTCAATTGCGCGTCATTTTCTAGCATCTCTAGTTCTTGCTCTGCCGACAAACGACGCTCTTGCTTCGTCATTTTCTTCGCAGGTTCAACAATCAGAGGTATTTTCTTTTTGCTGCCTAAGCGCGGGTCGCGATTTTGTGCAGCAGCTTGCTTTTTCTGCTCGTTAACTTCTGAGTTACGGTTACCCGTTTTCAGACCCTTACGCTTTTTAGCACGCTTGCGTAAGCGGCCTTCCACATCAGATTCTGTACGGTTACGAGTTACAACAAACTCAGGTGCACCAGCGGCACCCGGTTTTCTAGATTTTTTACTACGGCTCATTACTGGGGTTTCCTCAGTAAAATTACATCATTACCAATAAATTCGAGTTCGAGCTTATCCCGCTCTGCTAGGAACTGGAACGTGTCACGACTAAAGAACACTACGTGAGTGAGATCGTTCTTATAATGCCATGATTTGAAAGCCTCCACGTCGATGACCATTTTCGTCATCAGGCCTATCCAGCCCCCTGGCTTAACTAAATTCAACCATTGCTTCCACACCAAATCTGGGTGGTAGAGGTGCTCTATCACCTCTGTTGCTGTCATGAAGTCGTACGTTTTTTCTAAAACCGACGTATCAGGGTGGTAATAGAGATCGTACAACGCCATGTTGTGCCCCGCCTCTTCCAGCATCAAGGAGAGCGTTGGGCCAGGACCACAACCAAAGTCGATACCATTTGATTGTGGAGAAATTCGCTCTGTGATCGGGTCAGCAATACGCGACAAAAAGCGTCGGTAACCCAAATCATCGGGGTTGTTCTCATGCAAATCATAGTGAGCTTTTTCGCTTTCCGCATCCAAACGTTGGTCTGGATTTACGAATACCAAGCTGCACTGCTCACATTGAAGATATTCACGACGCTTATCTTCAAAATAATGGTGAGTGCGCTGATTTTGGCATAAAGGACAGGTATGCATGCTGACTTCCTCAAACAGGGATGCGAAACATACCAGAAAGTGAACTCGGATTGGAGTGTTGTTGAGTATTTTTTCAGCAATTTTTGTTAAAAAACTTTGTTTACAACCTATAAAGCTAAATAAGTGCAGTAATCTCAATTCAAGTTACGACTGAGCAAGTCAACGGATATAAAAAAAGCGACAGTCAGACTGTCGCTTTCTAAGTGCCATCAATTGGCGAAACTGTGTTGCACACATTTGGTGCACCAATGATCCCTTTGTTTTTAGAGCTTTCCCTGCCAAAAAGAGTTGTTTTTCATCTTCCTGATGAGTTTTGGCTATCCGTTTACTTCCTGTCTACTGAGCAACTTCCTGTGCCTGATCCGTTTCACTGTCTTAACCGTCAGACGAGATGACCATCCTTATCTGATAGGCTCCCTACCTATCTAAATCCCTTTCTAAATCACCAAGCATCCGAGCTACATCCTTGGAGACCTAAACCGTGGTCTTAAATCCTTACATTCACTCCCTGTGAACGACTTCTACTTTACGCTATCCCGTTATGCTCACAAGTAATGGGTTGAAAAAATAATCCGCCTATTTTTCTAAAAAATCAAAATTATCATTTAATCAAAAACTTAAAAACACTAACAAGAAAAAGCCAACATCAAGTATGGCAAATGTCTCACAAACTGCCGAGCCAACTATCGCTTTCGTATCCAAACTCGACTGTGATATCTGTCACGAACAAAAATGCCCTAGTGGATTCACTAGGGCATTTTTGTACAAGTTGCTCGAACGATGTAGGGACATCTACCCAACCAGCTCAAGATGCAGGATCTTGAGCGATTTAGGTATATTAGTGCAGACCGCCAACGTATTTAGACAGCACTTCGATATCTTCGTCTGTCATTTTCTTCGCGATGTCGCGCATCATGGCATTCATATCATTACCACGGTCGCCATCACGGAATTTTTCTAGCTGAGCTTTGATGTAGTCAGCATGCTGACCAGAAATTTTCGGGAAACCTGAAAGCTCAGTACCATTGCCACGAGGACCATGACATGCAATACATGCGGTTAGGCCACGCTCGGCATCACCAGCGGTATAAAGCGTTTTGCCTTTTGCTACTACATCTTCAGGTGTTGAGTTTTCTGAAACTGGTAGCGAAGCGTAGTAAGCAGATAGGTCTGCGATATCTTCATCGCTCAGTGGCATTGCCATACCACTCATTACAGGATCGTAACGACCTTGTTTACCACCACTTGTCATGCCTAGCTTAAGTTCTTTTAACTGCTTCTCAAGATACTTAGCGTGTTGGCCTGCGAGTTTCGGGTACGTTGTTATTGCACTGTTGCCATCTGCTCCGTGACAGGCGACACAGGTTTGTGATTTTGCTTTACCAGCCTCAATATTACCTTGGGCCCATACTGAGCAACTGGCTAAAAGACTCAAAATTAGCGCTAATTTCTTCATGACATTCCATTATAATTATCAAGCTTCCAGTACCACGGAATGTGAACATACCGCGTACACTCATGGTACAATAGGCGACCTTATGCCGAGCACGGTTATTTTACACATTTTCACAAAAAAGTAATCAATCGACTACACAAAGTCGAGATGGAGTTAACAGTGAGCGTAAAAATTCATTACCAAAATACGCATTTCATCACCAGCGCACCCGATATTCGTCACCTGCCGGAAGACGAAGGTGTCGAAATTGCGTTTGCAGGACGCTCAAACGCTGGTAAATCGAGTGCACTTAACCGTCTAACTAATCAAAAAAGCTTAGCCAAGACATCAAAGACACCTGGTCGTACGCAATTAATCAACCTTTTCAAAGTAGAAGAAGGTTGTCACATTGTCGATCTACCTGGATACGGTTTTGCTCAAGTACCGGTAGAGATGAAAAACAAATGGCAGAAATCTTTGGGTGAATACCTACAGAAACGCGAGTGCCTAAAAGGCTTAGTGGTTCTAATGGACATTCGTCATCCAATGAAAGATCTCGACCAACAAATGATTTTCTGGGCCATCGATAGCCACATTCCTGTGCAGGTTTTGCTAACCAAAGCAGATAAACTAAAAAGTGGTGCACGCAAACAAACTCTACTGAAAGTTCGTAAGCAAGTAGAAACTTTCGGTGGTGACGTTTCTGTTGATGTGTTCTCTTCACTTAAAGGATTAGGTGTCGATCAACTACGTGCAAAACTGGATATCTGGTTTGCACCAGCACTAGCGCACCTGATAGAAGAAGACGAACAAGAGATACCAGCGAGCGATGAAGAATAATTAACAATATTTGTTAAATTTCTTCGACACGGCCCTGCCATTTGGTGGGGCTTTTGTTTATCTGAACTAAATAACAGGCAATAAAAATCCCCGCCTTCCTGGCAGGGATAACGGGAGAGAAAAATTGGTAATTATTGTTATGTGACGAAGCATTGCTGAACTGAGATTCGATTTCAATAGGTTAAAAAGCGCTCTTGTTTCCTGTGTATCACCAAACATTCACTCCAAAAACACCCAATAGCTTTACAATTCAGACAGTTAAGCCAAGCAAATCTTCAAAAAGATGTAACTTAGTTTCTTTCAAGAAAAAATAATAGTGTGACTGGCGTAAATTTACAGGATGAATAACGCAATAAATTTGAAGGAAAAATCGAGATTTTGCAGTGACTTAGAAAGGTCAAAAAAGAAGGTTTCTGAAGGCTTACTTTAAGCTACTGATCCAAAAGAATAATTTTCTTTCGCCCAATAAAAAACGCCCCAGTCAAAAACTGACTGGGGCGGCTGAATCAGCCTAATCCAATAACGTGAAACAAAAGGTCTGAAAGATAGAACATCTTACCTCTGTACCCTACGAGTATTAATGTACAACAATTGGTCAGAATTGCAAAGAATTTTTGTAGTTTTTTTTCATGAAATTTTCATTAAGCAACATCAAAGTTAACTTTGCGCTAGCTTTTTTAATCTCAAAAAAAAGCCAGCGTTTGTGCGCTGGCTCATAATTAATTGGTTATTTTGGTCTAAAATTGACTAATGAGCTTGATCCCAGTTATCACCATGACCTGCTTCTGCAACCAACGGTACTTTTAGCTCTGCTGCAGATTCCATCAATTTCTGTACTTTACTTTCAATTTCGGACAATGATGACTCTTCAACTTCAAAGACTAATTCATCGTGTACTTGCATTAATAACTTCACACGACCATTGCCTTCTTCCTGAATCCACTGATCAACCAACAGCATCGCTTTCTTAATGATGTCCGCAGCCGTACCTTGCATTGGTGCGTTGATTGCCGCACGTTCAGCAGCTTTACGACGCATCCCGTTGCGCGATTTGATTTCTGGTAAATGCAAACGTCGACCAAAAATCGTTTCAACATACCCTTTATCTGCTGCCGTGCTGCGTGTGTCTTCCATGTACTGCATCACGCCTGGGTAACGTTCAAAGTATGTATCCATGTACGCTTGAGCCTCACCACGAGGAATGCCTAATTGCTTCGCCAAACCAAACGCACTCATGCCGTAAATAAGACCGAAATTAACCGCTTTCGCACGACGACGTTGCTCACTTGAAACGTCTTCAATAGAAACACCCATGATTTCTGCTGCGGTTGCCGCGTGGATATCTTTGCCATCACGGAATGCATCCAATAACGCTTGGTCGCCAGAAAGGTGTGCCATGATACGCAGTTCGATTTGCGAGTAGTCGACCGCTAAGATTTTATGCCCTGATGGCGCGACAAACGCTTGACGAATACGACGGCCAGCTTCGTTACGAATTGGAATGTTCTGTAAGTTCGGATCAGTAGAAGATAGACGACCCGTTGCGGTCACTGCTTGGTGGTAAGAAGTATGCACGCGACCCGTTGATGGGTTGATCATCTTCGGCAGTTTGTCGGTGTAAGTTGATTTTAGCTTCGCCAGACCACGGTATTCCAAAATCAGTTTTGGTAGTGGGTAGTCTAGTGCGAGTTCTTGCAGAACTTCTTCATTCGTCGATGGTGTGCCTGATGGCGTTTTCTTCACAACCGGTAAACCCATTTTTTCAAATAGGATGGCTTGTAATTGCTTTGGCGAGTTCATATTAAACTCTTGCTCAGCAATTTCGTACGCTTTCTTTTCAAGCTCATCAAGGCGAGCGGTAATCTCGACCGACTGCGCACTCAGCTTCATTTCATCAATAAAGACCCCAGTGCGTTCAATGCGCGAAAGAACTGGCACCAACGGCATTTCAATCTCTTCGTAAACTGTCTTCAGGCTTTCATCCTGCTCGATATTAGCAAACAAGCGATTGTGCAGACGAAGGGTCACATCCGCATCTTCTGCCGCGTATGGCGATGCTTGTTCCAGTTCGATTTGGTTAAACGTAAGCTGATTTTTGCCTTTACCTGCAATTTGCTCAAAAGAAATGCAGCTGTGCTGTAGGAAGCGAAGCGCCAAGCTGTCCATATCGTGTTTACCGCCGACACTGTTGTAGATATACGATTCCAACATCGTGTCGTGCTTGATACCTTTTAGCTCAATGTCGTAACGAGCGAGTACAGACGCATCATACTTTAAGTTTTGACCGACTTTTGCTTTCGCTGCATCTTCAAGAATTGGCTTCAGCTGTTCTAGTACCCAATCACGATCAAGCTGTTCAGGCGCATCTAAATAGTCATGTGCAACTGGCACGTAAGCCGCAATACCTTCATCGACAGCGAATGACAAACCAACTAGATTCGCTAGCATGTAATCTAGGTGATCGGTCTCCGTATCAAATGCAAACAGCTCAGCCGTTTGAAGTTTATCTAGCCAAGCATTGAAGGTTTCTTTATCCAGAATTGTTTCATATTGGCTGCGATCGATTGTTACCGCAGAAGTTTCCATCTCGGCTTGAGAAGAAGAAGCTTGTGAAGATCCTGCAAGCTCTACGGCCTCCACAGATCCAGAACCGCCTTCAAGTAGTTCATTCAACCAAGATTTAAACGTCAGTTGGCCATATAGCTTCACTAATTCGTCTTTATTTGGTTCCGCTTTCAGCAATGATTCTGGCGTTTCCTCAAGCTCAACATCCAATTTTATGGTCGCTAGCTCATACGAAAGCATGGCATTTTCTTTGTTGTCGATGAGCTTTTTCGCCATGGTTTTAGAACCACGGAAACCAAGCCCTGCAATATCATCGAGGTTTTCATACAACTTCGTCAGACCACCAATGCCTTGCAGTAGTGCGGTCGCTGTTTTATCACCGACACCCGGTACACCAGGAATGTTATCTACTTTATCGCCCATCAGTGCTAAGTAGTCGATGATCAACTCAGGTGGAATGCCAAACTTTTCAACCACACCTTCACGATCCATTACGACGTTCGTCATGGTGTTGATCAAGGTAATGTTATCATCCACTAGCTGCGCCATGTCTTTATCACCAGTACTGATCAATACAGGCATGCCCTTTTGTGATGCTTGGTATGCTAACGTACCGATGACGTCATCCGCCTCGACGCCAGGAACACAGATCAGCGGCAAACCCATTGCACGAATAACATTGTGTAATGGTTCAATTTGACAACGCAGGTCATCCGGCATTGGCGGACGATTCGCTTTGTATTCTGCATACATATCATCACGAAAGGTTTTTCCCTTTGCATCGAAAACCACCGCGATGCGCTCAGACGCAAACTGACGCATCATGCTGCGTAACATGTTCACGACGCCGTAAACGGCATTAGTTGGAATTTCACCATTGCTCATGGTGCCCGGGTAGGCGTGAAAAGCGCGATATAGGTAAGAAGAGCCGTCGATAAGGATCAACGGATTTTCAGGAATACTTGCCATAATTGTCTGTATCCAATTCAGTACTTGAGAGATCTGCCTAGGATGCCATGACTGCTGATCCGAATCTATCTTGTTCGCTCGATCTAGGTCGCGTAAATTTTTCCGACTTTATTCACGAAAACACCAACCCCTGTGGATAACTCTGTTTATAGAAATTATCCACTGGTTATCCAATAACAAAAAACACAAGAAAACACCAATTCAAATCATTGATTTATAATAATAAATCTGCATAACGGCGAGAAGATCAACGATCCTAAAATGATCATCGCATGTGGAAAAGATATTAATAGTGACGTCAAATAGAAATCGTAGAAAAGAAAAAAGCGACCCGAATGGGGTCGCCTAGCAGAAGTGGTAAAGCAAATTCTGTAAATAGAGCAGCTTAACCAAGAAGCTATAAATTACACTGGAAGCAATGTGAGCAATGTCGTGTCAAAAAGAATTCGTGCAAGTTCTCGGAAAAATGTTTCATCACTTCTCAACTTTCAGTTAATTAACTTCTGTTAATAAGTCACTCAACGTCCTTGTGAACTTTCCTCATTCCCTAAGACAGGTTTAATAATAATGATTCTCATTTCGTAGTCAACAGTTAAATGAGAAAAAATCTCATTTATTTTCACATTGCTTTAATGAAATGCACTCGAGATTCTCGAAGATTTACTTTTTCTTCAAACTTTTCAATTATATAGCCATTTCTCAATAACAAGCGAAGCATAGCCGGAAACTGGTTTCGAGATTTCACTTTTAATGTGTTGTAGCCTTGTTCTGCCACCCAATCCTCTTGAGCTTCCAAAAGCAGTTGTGCCACGCCTTCATTTCGAGCTTCAGGGACAACACCACCTAACCAGCTATAGAAAACACCATCCTCTAATTCGTAACCTATTTTGAAGCCGACAATCGTGCCATTTTTTTCTGCAACGAGGATTAAACTGTTTTTCTCTTCTAAACGTTGAGTCATGGAGTCTACCGTTTCTCCTTTCGAAAACTCGGTAACACGCGCCACAACTTGAAGTGCTTCTTCCAATGTGCCTTCACGAATCAGCATTGTCATTGTTCTCTTCTCCAAAATAAAAATACCCAAGCACCTTGGATTGTTACTGTTGTAATCCGCCTGAGGTTACTTGGGTATATACAGACGAACAACTCTTGTTGGTCTGGTATTTCTCACTGAGCGATAATTACTCTTCTGTCGCTTCCGGAGTACGATTTAGGTGTTGAGCAGTTTGTGCATTCTCTTCTGCCAACCACTCAGCAACGTCTTTCGCAAAGTACGTTAAGATGCCATCTGCACCTGCACGTTTGAAGCACAATAGTGATTCCATCACAATTTCACGCTCTTTGAGCCAGCCATTCATGATCGCCGCTTTATGCATCGCGTACTCGCCAGAGACTTGATAAGCAAATGTCGGTACTTGAAGTTCAGTTTTTACTCGGCGAACTACATCTAAGTATGGCATACCAGGTTTAACCATCACCATGTCCGCACCTTCATTGATGTCTAGCGCCACTTCGTGAATCGCTTCATCAATGTTTGCTGGGTCCATTTGGTAGTTTTTCTTGTTGCCGCCTTTTAGATTTGAAGAAGAGCCAACCGCATCACGGAATGGTCCGTAGTAGTTCGATGCGTACTTAGCCGAGTAAGCCATGATTTGAGTATGAATGTAGCCCGCGTTTTCTAATGCTTCGCGGATCTTACCAATTCGGCCATCCATCATGTCTGAAGGCGCGACTACGTCAGCACCCGCTTCTGCATGAGACAAAGCCTGCTTAACCAATACTTCTGTGGTTTCATCATTCATTACGTAGCCATCTTCATCGATGATGCCGTCTTGGCCATGTGTCGTGAATGGGTCGAGTGCCACGTCTGTGATTACACCAATTTGAGGAATGTGTTCTTTAAGCGCTCGTACTGCTCGCTGAACCAAACCTTCTGGGTTGTAGGCTTCAGTAGCACATAAGCTTTTAGCGTCTTGGTTTACGACAGGGAAAAGCGCGATTGCTGGAACGCCTAGATTTGCAAGGTATTGTGCTTCTTCTAGCATTAAATCAATCGACAAACGCTCTACACCCGGCATGGACTCCACGCTCTCACGACGATCTTTACCCATAAGAATGAACATTGGGTAAATCAGATCATTAACAGAAAGTTGGTTCTCAGCCATCAAACGACGACTAAAATCGTGCTTACGTAAACGACGCATACGGCGTGCAGGGAATGGACCTTGAATTGATACAGACACCATTTTCTCCTTGTCTGGACGGTTATGATGATCAAATCATCTGGTGAACAAAATCATATCACTCTTGATGCATGTTGCGAGTGACAATCTGGAAAAAGGTAATGAAAAAAACTGAAAATGACCCAGCACTCACACTCAAGTATACTTCGAATACGAAACCAACCATGAAGCACAGAGAGTAACGATGATCGATACCCACGCGCACATCTATGCTAGCGAATTTGATAACGACCGCGATGAAGTAGTACAACGCGCCTTAACGCAAGGCATTAATAAAATCCTGTTGCCAAACATCGATCTGGACTCTATTGAGCCCATGCTACAAACCGAAGCGGCATATCCTGACGTATGCCACTCAATGATGGGGCTGCACCCTTGTTATGTGGACAGCAATGTTGAACAAACGTTGGAGATCATCCGCGGTTGGTTTGAGAAACACAAGTTTATTGCGGTGGGCGAAATCGGTATCGACCTATATTGGGATAAAACCTATCGTGCTGAGCAAGAAATGGCGTTCGTAGCTCAACTTAACTGGGCAAAAGAGATGGATTTACCGGTCGTTATCCACACTCGTGATTCGATTGAAGAAACACTCACTTTGCTGCGACAAGAGCAAGATGGTCGTCTGCGTGGTGTATTCCACTGTTTTGGAGGCAGCTTAGAAGAAGCACAAGCAATCAATGAGCTAGGCTTTCACTTAGGCTTAGGTGGCGTATCAACCTTTAAGAATGGCGGGATGGATAAAGTCATTCCACATTTGGATATGCAGTGGGTCATTTTAGAAACCGACTGTCCATATTTAGCGCCGGTGCCACACCGTGGTAAACGTAATGAACCAGCCTACACTTCTCTCGTTGCACAACGTGTTGCCGACTTGCGTGATGTCGACATTGCAACCATCGATGCCATAACGACTGAGAATGCCAAAAGGCTGTTTAATATTTAATTCACGAGAATTGAAAAAAGCGACGAAATCAACGTCGCTTTTTTATCACCTAAACTATTGAATGAACGATTCAACCCGTTGAAATAGTAGAACAATCCATACAAAATTATTGATAAACATAATAATTAACTAGCAACTCTACTTACCTCTCATATCGTCACTTTACTTCGTCCGCTTTGCAAAACTGTCGACAACTCGACACATTATTTTCCTATACTGATTTACGCCCATTAATTAGCACAAATGTAAAACAGCATGAATATGGAAGTTGAAGTGTGTACACATGGTGCTTACTTACAACGCGTACCGCGCAGTTTTTTTCAAAAGCTGCTGGGCATCAAGGAAGTATACGTATGCACAAAATGTGGTTACGTCATGAAAGTTAAGTAATTAGCCCAAGAAAAAACCAACCGCAAAAAAAGCGGCTCAATTGAGCCGCTTTTCACATCTAGATTAGCCTTATTCTTCGGTTTCCGCTTCTACTTCTTCGCTTCGACGAGTATAAAAACGCGCGAAGAACAAACCGACTTCAAACAGTAAACACATCGGAATAGCGAGTAAGGTTTGCGAGATCATGTCTGGTGGCGTTAACACCATACCTACGACAAACGCAGCCACTATAATATAAGGACGTTTCTGTCTTAAATCTTCTGGTGTAGTGGCCCCAGTCCAACACAATAAAATAATCGCAACAGGCACCTCGAATGCGATACCAAACGCCATAAATAGCGCCAGCACAAAGTCGAGATAACTCGAGATATCAGTTGCAAACTCTACTCCACCAAGAGAGATGGCGGTAAAGAAGCCAAACACCAATGGAAATACCACGAAGTAGGCAAATGCCACTCCACAGTAGAACAATAGCGAACTAGAGAACAGCAGTGGCATGATCAATCGACGTTCATGCTTGTACAAACCTGGCGCTACAAATGCCCACACTTGATACAAGATAAACGGCACCGCAATAAATACCGAAGCAATTAACGTCAGCTTAAGTGGCGTAAAAAAAGGTGACGCTACATCCGTAGCAATCATGGTCGCGCCTTCAGGTAGACGTTCTACTAAAGGTGCGGAAACAAACTCGTAAATGTGGTTAGAGAAATAAATTAGTCCAACAAACACGACCAACACTGCGAGGATTGAACGCAGTAGTCGGTTGCGAAGCTCCAACAAATGACTAATTAAAGGTTGTGTCTGCTCGACGGTAGACATGGCAAACCTCTTATTAAAAACCAGATCAAAAAGGAGCTACCAATCACTAGTAGCTCCTCCTAATGAGACTATTCGGCTTTCTTATCTGCCGCTGTAACCTTGCTCTCTTGCGCTTTCACGGCCTCTTCGACTGCTGGCTCTGTTTTTACAGGCTCAGCCTCTGAATCGGTGTTCTTTGCGTAAGGACGATTTACAGATTGCGCTGCCTTCTTCAACTCTTCAACTGAAGATTTCAACTCAGGGGACAAATCATCCATCCCCATTTGTTCTGCTTTGCGCAAGTTTTCTTGCAGCTCTTGGACTTTCAGCTCGTGTGACAATTCGTCTTTGACGCTATTTGCCATACTCTTAGCGGCACCGATAAAGCGAGACACGCTGCGAATAGCATGAGGCAAACGCTCCGGCCCAAGAACGACCAGACCAACAACAGATATTAATACCAGTTCCCAAAAACCGATATCAAACACGTTTTACGCCTGCTCTTTGTCTTTTTTCGTTTCAGGAGCAGCTTCTTTTTTCTGCTGCTCTTCTAGACTTTTTGGTTCGAAGTCTGCGTCTTTGTCATTTTTCGCAGGTTCATCTTCGCTCATCGCTTTTTTGAAGCCCTTAACGGCACCACCCAGATCGCCACCGATACCGCGTAGTTTCTTTGTTCCGAATAGCAATACAACAATTACAGCAATGATTAGAAGTTGCCAAACACTGATACCACCCATTCTCTTTACCTCGGGTCTTTAAACAAACAAAAATATTTCAAGAGTTTAACGTCTATTGACGATAAGCTCGCCAACTAAGCAGCCAAAATGTGACACCTGCGATACCGCAGGCCAACGAAAGCTGCTCAAAAGCATCGTTCACCAATATTGCCGAGCATACGACTAAAGTCGCGCCAACGCCAAACAAAAACTTTCCTGTCGCCTGCTGGCGCTTGCTCTGGCGATACCCTTGATAAAGCTGATCCATACGTTGATTCATCGCTTTACCTTGTTTCAGGCTATCGTAAAGCAGCTCTGGCAGTTCAGGTAATTTCTCTGCCCAAAATGGTGCGCGGTCTTTAATCGCATTCACTAGAGCTTGCGGCCCAACTTGATTCATCATCCATTCTTCCAGGAATGGTTTTGCGGTCTCCCACAAATCAAGTTGAGGATATAGCTGCCTACCAAGCCCTTCCACGTACAACAGCGTTTTTTGCAACAGTACAAGCTGTGGCTGAACCTCCATATTGAATCGACGTGCCGTATTGAACAAATTCAACAACACATGACCAAAGGAGATTTCGCACAATGGCTTAGCAAAAATAGGCTCACACACAATGCGAATCGCGAACTCAAACTCATCGACATTGGTATCCGCAGGCACCCATCCTGAATCCACATGTAACTCCGCCACTCGGCGGTAGTCACGATTGAAAAACGCCAGGAAGTTTTCCGCCAGATAACGCTTGTCTTCGCTATTAAGTGTACCAACGATTCCGCAATCTAGCCCTATCCACATTGGGTTCTCTGGATGTTCGGGTTTGACGAACACATTACCCGGATGCATATCGGCATGGAAAAAGCTGTCTCGGAACACCTGAGTGAAGAACACACTCACACCGCGTTCCGCGAGCAATTTCATATTGGTGCCATTTGCTTTCAAGCCTTCAATATCAGAGACTTGAATGCCATATATTCGCTCAGAAACCATGACAGTTTCATTACTGAAGTCGGGAAAAACTTCAGGAACATATAATTCTTCGCTGCCTTCAAAGTTGCGGCGCAACTGAATGGCATTCGCCGCCTCACGTCGCAAGTCGAGTTCATCAAGCAGGGTTTTCTCGTACTCACGCACGACTTCAACTGGTTTTAAACGACGTGCTTCAGGCATCGCTCCGGCGACTATACGCGCCATTCGGTGCATCAGTTTTAGATCTGAATCAATGACTGGGCGAATATCTGGGCGGATAACCTTTAATACCACTTCTTGGTTAGTGTCTTTTATGCGCGCAGTATGTACTTGAGCAATCGACGCAGACGCCAGTGGTTTGATATCAAACTCGGTAAACCATTTTTCTAACGAACCACCTAATGCTTGCTCCATCTGCTTTTTTGCCAACTCGCCATCAAAAGGCGCGACTTGGTCTTGAAGTAAAGCTAGGGGATCAGCGATATGCGGAGGAAATAAGTCACGGCGCGTCGACATCATCTGACCGAACTTAATCCAAACCGGCCCCAGCTCTTGCAGTGCTAAACGCAGACGTTCACCGAGTGGTTTTTCTGGGTGCTTGTTCTTAATCCAAAACAAGCTTTTGCGCAGTAAAAGCGGCGCTTTGGTCAGTTGGTGATCGGGAAGCAGCTCATCTAAGCCGTATTCCAGTTGTACTTTGGCGATGTGGTATAAGCGCTTTAGTTCTGCTGGCGTCATGGTTTCTCCAATGCAGGCTTATCTGCATCCAGCTTATTCAGCAAAGCCGTTAAACGAGCTTCAATGCGAGAAGCCTGGCTGCGAACCTCATCAACTTGGTCGCAGAAATAGGCCACTTCTAACGGAGCGGGAGCCAGTCTCCATTCTTCAGTCACTACTTGCGCAAGATGACGTTGGTGTTTTTCTGCTTGAGACGCAAGAAAGTTGCCGATGTTTTTTGAACCTTGCACAAAGGTATGTGCGGCGACATCGCCAGTCACGCGAGACAACCACTCTTCAACATCTGGTTTGCAATCCACCATCAACTGAGAGAATTTCTGCGCCAATTGAATATCGCCTTCAAGTTCAAGTTTATCTTGTTTAATAAGACGAGTGATGTTGGCCTGATCACGCAGCTCTGGTAATACACTCAAGTTGAGCGATAGATAGCAGTTAGGCTGCCCTTCGTAATGACCGAGCACATCAATTTGCTGACTAAAAACGAATGTCAGTGTTTTATTGATCTCTTTCAGGTGAACTTGAATAACTTGACCTTTTAGACGCGCTAAACGACGGCCCAATGCAGGGTCGTCTTTGATCAGTGTATTCAGTGACGTTTCAATCACAGCGGTGATAAGTGGTTCAAATGGCATGCCGTTAACCCTTAGAATTTATAACCGCGATGCAAAGCCACAATACCACCAGTTAAGTTGTAGTATTTGGTGTTTTCAAAACCTGCGTCTTGCATCATGCCTTCCAGCGTTTCTTGGTCTGGATGCATACGGATTGACTCCGCTAGGTAGCGGTAACTCTCTGAGTCATTCGCAACTAGCTCACCGATTCTCGGCAACAAGTGGAATGAATATGCATCGTATACTTTAGATAACGGCTCTAGCACTGGTTTTGAAAATTCCAACACCAATAGGCGGCCGCCTGGCTTCAGTACGCGGAACATTGAACGAAGCGCTTTGTCTTTGTCAGTCACATTACGCAAACAAAAACTGATGGTGATGACATCAAAATAATCATCTGGGAACGGCAGTTCTTCTGCGTTGGCTTGAACGTAATGCACGTTACCCACAATACCGTTGTCACGCAGTTTATCGCGACCAACGTTAAGCATTGAGTTATTGATATCGGCAAGGATGACATGGCCTTCATCGCCAACAATGCGCGAGAATTTCGCCGTCAAATCACCCGTACCACCACCTAGGTCAAGAATACGTTGGCCAGGGCGAGCGCCACTACAATCGATAGTGAAGCGCTTCCAAAGGCGGTGAATACCACCTGACATCAGGTCATTCATGATGTCGTATTTTGTTGCCACGGAGTGGAATACTTCGGCAACCTTAGTCACTTTTTCGTCTTTTGCCACTGTAGAGAAACCAAAGTGAGTGGTTTCATTCTCTAACGCTGTATTGGATTGCAAACTTGTGTCCGTCATTCTAATTCCTCTTAGGCAGCGCTTTCCTCTACGGGGCGTTTGTTGACAAATAAAATCGCCCACTGCACTGCGGGCGATTAGTTTACTTTATCCTCAGCCGGATGTCTTTCTACTAACGGGTCATTTTCTGAAAATGCATCACTCTGCGCTAACTGCGCGAGGTCGGAAGAAATCGGTCGTTTAATTTCAACTCCCAAGTGTTTAAAGCTTTCGGCTTGGCGAATCACATTTCCGCGCCCTGTGGCAAGCTTGTTCATCGCACCTTGATAGCTTTGATTCGCCTTATCCAGCGCACCGCCGAGCCCCTCCATGTCGTCTACAAACAATCGTAATTTGTCGTAGAGTTTTGTCGCACGCTGCGCAATCATTTTGGCGTTTTCATTTTGGCGTTCATTGCGCCATAGATTATCAATGGTGCGCAATGCCACCAGCAACGTTGTTGGGCTCACCAAAATGATGTTTTGCTCCATCGCGTCTTTAATCAAGCTCGGATCGGCTTGAATCGCGACTTGGAACGCCGGCTCAACCGGAATAAACATCAGTACATAGTCCAAACTCTGAATACCTTTGAGTTTGTGGTAGTCCTTCATGCTTAACCCTTTGATATGTGCACGTAGAGCAGCTAAGTGCGCACTCAAAGCCTGGTCTCGCTCGGCATCAGTTTCGGCGTTGAAGTAGCGCTCATAGGCAACCAGCGCCATTTTAGAATCCACAACCACTTGTTTGTTTTGTGGGAGATGCACAATGACATCAGGTTGGTAACGCTTGCCTGCTTCATTTTGTAAATTCACCTGAGTCTGATATTCGTGCCCTTCACGCAAGCCAGATTCGGCAAGTACCCTAGCGAGCACCACTTCGCCCCAGTTACCTTGCTGTTTGTTGTCCCCTTTCAACGCTTGGGTCAAATTAACCGCTTCGCGCGTCATTTGCTCGTTCAAACGTTGCAGGTTTTTCAGCTCATGCACTAAGGTATGGCGCTCTTTAGCTTCTTGGCTAAAGCTGTCATTAACGTGCTTTTTGAACCCTTCTAACTGTTCTCTAAGCGGTGACAACAAGCCTTCTAAACTCTGACGGTTTTGCAAATCGACCTTCGCGGTTTTTTCTTCAAACAATTGGTTGGCCAAGTGCTCAAATTGTTGTTTCAAGCGTGCTTCCGCTTGTTCTAAAATTTGCAGTTTTTCGGCATTAGCTTGGTTAATTTGCTCATGGCGAGCTTGCTGTTCACGCAGCTGCGTTTCTAGACGTGATTTGTGTTCACGCATTTGACCAAGCTCATCAAAGTATTGCTGGCGCTCTTGCTTTACAGCCTCGAAGTAACGCAGTTTTTCCATAGCTGCCATCAGCTTTCCGTGCGTTTGACGCACTTCAAACGCGGCTTTATCGCGCTCATCATCTAACTCATCCAACTCTTGCTGAGCATCGGCAAGGCTTTGCTTGACCTGTTCAAGTTGCTGTTGATGAAGCTGTTTTTCTGAAACAAGTTGTTGCTCGAGAAGCTGAGTTTGGGTGATAAAACGCTGTTTCACCCACCAACCGGCAGCGACACCACTAAGCGTGGCAGCACAAAGAGAAGAGAGAATGAGAGATTGGTACTCAAGAATCCATTGCATAATAGCGAGTTAGCCTGTGTTTTGTATCTATAACAATGGTATTTAGACACTGGATAAATGTCCAGTTTGTTGGATGAAAAATCCTCGCATACACTAGGCCTTCCTATAATATTCTTTCTTCCGCTCAAATTATCCAAACCGAGCGGCACATCATCACGCAGAGGCATCATGAACGAGCGTCGCGCCCTAGGATTTGGGCTCTCAGCAGTATTACTTTGGTCTACCGTTGCAACCGCATTTAAACTCACGTTGGCAGAATTTACGCCGATTCAAATGCTATGCATTGCCAGCATCGTCTCTGCGATTGCGCTAACAGTAATCTGTGGTGTGCAAGGTAAACTGGGCCAGTTAAGCGCTACATTTTTCTCAAACCCTTGGTATTACCTACTGCTTGGGTTGATTAACCCTTTGGCGTATTACGTTATTCTGTTCAAAGCATATGACTTGCTGCCCGCATCTCAGGCTCAAGCGATCAACTACAGCTGGGCCATCACCTTAACGCTAATGGCCGCTGTTTTCTTAGGACAAAAGATCCGTGGTAAGGACTGGCTGGCTTGCGGTTTTAGTTATGTCGGCGTGATAGTGATTGCCACGCAAGGCAATCTTTTAGGCATGGAGTTTGAGAGCCCGTTGGGTGTTGGTCTTGCGCTGCTATCAACGCTGCTGTGGGCCGGTTACTGGATTTTAAATACCAAAAATAAGGCCGACCCTGTGGTTGGCGTTCTGCTCGGCTTTTTGGTCGCTATTCCATTCGCCATTGGTTTAAGTCTTTATGAAGGTGCGAGCTGGCAGGCAATCTCAGCTAAAGGCTGGGCAGCGGTGACGTATGTCGGACTGTTTGAAATGGGGATCACTTTCGTTTTGTGGCTGAGCGCACTCAAATCAACGCAAAACACCGCGCGTATCAGTAATCTGATCTTTGCTTCTCCATTTATCTCACTCATGTTGTTAGCTACCATCATCGGCGAGGAAATTCATCCTTCAACCTTGATTGGCCTGGTATTGATCATCAGTGGCTTAGTCATTCAGCAAGTCTCATGGGGCAAGAAAACCAAAGCGGTAAACGCTTCTTAATCACCTATCAAAAGCCCTAAAAAACGATGCAATAAGTTGGATAAAAAAGAGATATAGATAACATTTTAATGATAGAAAGCACTTTACGCTGCTAGGATTTAGCTACGCGTTGGATACGATACTCACAAAGCCCAATAGCTTACGCTAGATTCTAATATAATTACCTTTGGGCGATTTAGGACTCGTTATTAATTATGTTTCGCTTCGCTATTCCTTCGCCTTTGATGGCAGACTGGCAACACGTTCTGCGACAATGCTGTAATGTAACTCAAGCTCAGGGACAGCTTTATACTCTGAGCGATACTCAGCAGTGGCTATCGACTGAGGTGTCCACCTCAACCCAAAATCATCGTGCTATCGTCGATGTGATAACGCAAGTTGTCGATCACTTTACGCCGACAGATTTTACAGTTAGCCATACCCCCTTTGAAGAGCAAACCTTGAGCATTGGACCGATTTGGCTACCTAATGGCGAATTGCTTGCCGTACTGACACTGACTCACCCTAATGATCAATCAACGGTTGTTTCGGCATGGCTAAGCGCAATCGCGGGGCGGATCAGCTTTGATATCAACTTGCACTGTCAGCAAGAACAAACGCGACATCAAAGCGCGGAAATAAAGCCAACACCAACACTACAAGAGTTTATCGACTGCCTTGAAGACCACGTATGGATAAAAGGCATGGATGGTCTTTATTCGATGACCAACCGAAGCGTAGAAAATGCGTGGCAAAAAACCAACAGTGAAATCATTGGCAAAGACGATTTTGCTCTGTTTAGCCATGAACGTGCGGAAAAATTCATTGATGCCGATAAATTGGTGGTAGCCACTGGCACGCAAAATATTGTTGAAGAATGCCGTCAAATTGATGAAAACAATAACCCCACTTGGCTAGAAACCATTAAGTCTCCTGTCCGTGATCATGCGGGAAACTTAATCGGCATTCTGGGGATGACACGTAACATCACCCGCCGAAAAATGGTAGAAACGCAGCTCTCCTTAGCGTCCCAAATTTTCAACAATTCGCAAGAAGGCATGGTCATTACAGACCGCAATGCCAACATCATTGATGTAAACACGGCTTTTACCCAAATTACAGGTTACCGCTCTGAAGAGGTGATAGGAAAAAACCCACGAATTCTGCGCTCAGGCCATCATGATCAAGGTTTCTATCAACAGTTGTGGCATCAACTCGAAAACAAAGGCCAATGGAAAGGCGAATTCATCAACAGAAAGAAAGATGGCAGCATTTATCCGCAATTAGCGACCATTAGCGCCGTAATGGACGATAAAAACCACCTTATTAACTACATTTGTGTGTTTGAAGATATCTCTGTGCGTAAGGCACACGAAGAAAAGCTGCAGCGCATGGCTTTTTACGATCCATTAACCAATCTACCTAATCGCACCCATTTACTCAGCTTACTCGAACAACACATCGAAACCGGACACAAAAACCAGCAGACGTTTGCCACCCTATTCTTAGATATCGACCATTTCAAACACATCAACGATAGCATGGGCCACTTCTGTGGTGACCAATTGCTGTCTAAGTTAGCGATTCGTCTGCAAGATGTGCTTCACCTCAATGCGCATGTGGCTCGTATTGGCGGCGATGAATTTGTGATTATTTTGCCAGACATCCATAGTGATGTTGCCTTACTGGAAACCGTCGGCGATATTCTAAGCGTATTCCAGCAACCATTCGACTTAGCAAATCACGACTCACTTCGTGTCTCGACCAGTATTGGTATTGCCTTGTACCCAAGAGACGGTCAAGACAGTGAAACCTTACTGAAAAACGCAGACACTGCGATGTACTTAGCGAAGAAAAATGGACGCAACGGCTACGCGTTTTACTCACCGGATTTGACCGATAAATCCGTATCCCATGTACGCATTCAATCCGCTTTGCATCAAGCAATAGAAAAACAACAACTCCGGTTAGAGTTCCAACCGCAATACAACTTGGAACAAAATACGATTGTCGGCGTGGAAGCTTTATTACGCTGGCAGCATCCAGAGTTTGGCCTTGTACCACCAGCAGACTTTATTCCAATTGCAGAAAAAACAGGGCTGATTCAAAGCATTGGTGAGTGGGTGTTACAACAAGCTTGTTTGCAAGGTAATGCTTGGCTGGACCAAGGCATCGAGTTTGGCAAAATCGCCGTCAATGTTTCTGCGTTGCAGCTTCAGCAGTCAAATTTCATTCAGCGATTAAGTACTATCCTCGATAACACCGGATACCCTGCCCAACGGTTAGATTTGGAGATCACAGAGAGCTTTTTACTGATCGACCCTCAACAAGCCATTGCATCGTTAAATCAATTACGAGAACTGGGTATTGAGATTTCTCTGGATGACTTTGGAACTGGCTATTCGTCTTTGTCTTACTTGAAAGGTTTGCCAATCAACAAACTGAAAATTGACCGCTCATTTGTCAGTGATGTCCCAAGTAATAGCGACAGCAACGCGATTGTGAATGCCATTATTGCCATGGGAAAAACGCTGTCGTTGAAAGTCGTCGCGGAAGGGATAGAAACTCGGGAACAAGCCGATTATTTATTCGAAAAAGGCTGTATTTATGGTCAGGGATATTTGTTTAGTCAGCCAGTGAGCGCTGAAAAACTGTTTCGTTGAACCAGCTTGACCCTCAAGTCACTCTCGCGGTGCCACGTCCGCGGAGGTGATTTGTTTTGCTTGATTTTGGGTTGATTGGCATAGCTCTAGACGATCGACCAAAATATTGATACAAACCAGCAACGGCACACCGATCAATAGTCCCATTCCGCCCCAAAGCCAGCCCCAAAAAACAAGCCAAACAAAAATCACTAACGGGTTTAAGTTAAACCTTTTCCCCAATAGTGTTGGTGTAACAAACTGACTTTCAATCAAATTGAGCAGTAAATAGATAGACACCACCGTCAGCATAAAACTGACCGACTCCAACTGAAGATAAGCAACAAAGCCAAAGCTCACCATGGATATGACAGGGCCGAGGTACGGCGCAAAATTCATCACGCCTGCAAATGCGCCCCATAGAAATGGATCTTCAAGGCCTAGAACAAAAAACACGGCCCCAACACTCAACCCCAGCCCCGCATTCACTAAAGTGATGGTGCCAATGTATCGAGATAGGTCTTTCTGTAGCGCTTTGACCAACTCAATCGCTTGGCGCTGTTTGGCGAACCCATGTAGGTAAGACACTGACTTTCGAAATAAGCTTCGTCCATGATTGAGCATAAAGTAAACCATAAACAGCACGATCATCGCTTGTGTCAAAATCGTCGGCGTAGTGGTCGCGAGCGTTTTTACCAAAGAAAATACGGTGTTGTTCCCGACCTCATCCATACTCATATCGTTGGCGATATTCAATGGAGTATTAAGGTGATCAGCCGAAGCTTTAGTCACTTCACTCACTTCTTGCGACACATTTTTCACGATACTGGGCAGCTCAGACCACCATTGCTTGGCGGGCTCCGACATGGCGACAAGACCAATAATTGAAGCGCCAACGAGGAATGACAGTGTCAACACGACGGTAATAGCACGTGGTAAGCCTTTGTCTTCAAGATAATTAATGAAAGGACTGCACAGCAGAGAAATAAAGGTGCTAAGCACAATAGGTAACAATATTGGCTTGGCAAAATACAGCCCTGGGACGAGTAACAGGACGAGAAGCGTTGCACCAATCGCAGTGTTGGCAGGAATGTTCAATTTCGCTGTCATAATAAGCTCAGAATCGGTAAGAAAATTTTGCGGTGAAATCCGCTATTAGAGTGGTTCGCCCTCTGTCGTCGCAGCGTTGCTTACTTGTGTTGCTGCATTTCCATTTTGCTCCGCACCTGACTCATCCAGAGAAGCTGCCGCGACCGGCTTTGTGAGCGAATCGGTAATATCAGACACGCTGCTAACCAATAGCCCCATTGACGAAATAGAAGAAGTCAGTCGAGACAATCGACCTGCTTTTGCTGCGGTAACGGCAACGACAGCACTAATGCCTAATGTCGTCCAAGGGTTTTCTCTCACAAACTTCTTGGTGGTAAACGTGAACATTTCCATCGACAAACAGCATTGCTCTAGAGACGCTTTACCTTCCATCCGCTTGATCCGCATGGCTCGATTGAGCTTTTGTAACGAGCGCATCCCACCCCTCCTGTAATTGTTCTGTCGTATTTTTGAATCCAAGAAATCCAACTAAACGCTTCTGCCACCAGGCTAAAGCAAATAATGCCACGCCTAATGATGTGATAAAGACACCCACGGCAACATACACGTTGGCAGTTAACTGATAAGCCACCACCCCAGAGGCAAGGCACAAACTGAATACGAACAATACCGACAATAGGGTAAAAACAACGGTACACAGCAAAATCTGACGCACTGCGGACACGTTAACTTTCATTTCCAAGAGGAACAAATCCAACGTTGAACCTGACCATGCTTTTAGCGATTTCGTCAGTTGGTCCAATTGTGCAAGAATGCTGCTCAAACCATTAATGGTTTGTTGGATATCCTGTTCTTCTGCCCCGTCAGGGGCTCGGCCGCTGTCTGAAGCCGCCGAGCCTGATTGCTGATTGGTAACTTGCCCTGAGTTATTCATGTGAAGCCTCGCCTTTCTGTTGTGTGGCTTAATCCTTGGTGACCACTATTATTTGATCAGCTTCGAAACCGCCCAACCAGCAAGGAAGGCACAGCCTATGCTCAGCAATGGGCGCTCCTTGATTACATTTTCTGCCGACTTAGTCGCCTGCTGAACTTGCTGTGCACCGACATCCAGCTTCTCTTTGGCTTGATCTTTCATCGCGCCAACGGCTTCCGTCGTGGCTTGTTCCGCTAAGTGATATGCTTCTTCTAACTGCTCTTGAGGTTTTACTGTGCTTTCTTTTGTAGTAGCCATAACTAGCCTCCATTAATGAGTTGAATAGTGAATCAAGTGAAACAATGTTTGACCTCACTTACTCCCTACAAAGCCATATCCATGCCAGAATTTTAAGTTATTGTTTTTTATTTATTTTATTTTTGTTTCGATAAAAAACCGTATCTGTACGTGTAATTCTTTCCAAGCTTTCCCCGCCATTCTTGTAATTTTTTCTTAGCGCCTTACCGACTGTTAGCAAGTTATTGCAAAACAAGATATTAAATCACTGATTAATAAGACTTAAAGTTCATTGGCATACAACCTGCAACTGAAGACGAAACATCGTGTTTGTATTCCATACGCTCAAACACCCCTATCACCAGTAAATAAGGAGTGGCATATGAAAAATGAAAACATCGCCTCAATCATTGAGCTTATCGAAAGCGGAAATGAAATTTACAACAAGGCCATCGAGAACATCGACAACACTTCTTTGAATAATGTGTTGGTAGAACTGCTCAGAGTACGTGAGCGTGCAGTCATTGAGCTCACTCCCTACTCTCTAGCAAGTAACAATGAAGAATCTGCCGACGACACTCCGGTTTCCTACACCATCAAGGCGCGTGAGGTCTACAGCGACGTGATGAAGGAAGTGTCCTCTGACAAAGAGTCTATGTATTTAGAACAGCTTGAAGGTGTCGAAAGCAAGGTACTCAAAGAGATTGAGAATTTGATTACTTCCCACCCAGAGCAGGCGGATAACTCGGTTCTGCTGAAAGTTCGTAGCGATATAAAAAGCTGCAAAGAAAAACTCAGCAGCATCAGCCTTATTAGCTAAAACTTGGTGGTCGCCTTTGCAATAAAGCTCGGTATTGATCAAAGAAATGGCCAACTTGCTTTGGCCATTTCTGACAAGCCCACAGGCGCATTAACATAACCATCACGAGAAATGTCCCACGACAATAGTCATAAATAAAGAGGTCACTATGACATTGGATAACAATCGAGTAAGGGAGCTACTCGTAAAAATGACACACCATCGCCAAACGTGTTTGCCTCTCGTTAACCCGCAATCACATATGACACTCGCAAGAGCGGCATATCGATTCGTGAAAATAGAAAAAGTGATGATCAAAAAGATGGCGAAGCTGTTCTTCGATCAAGATGGTGAACAATTCATTGCAGAAAATGCCACCGAATACGGCGTTGCCGAGTTAGGCAATTACAAAGAAATGCATTTTATGAATAAATTACTGTTAGATGATTTAAAAGCCCTGCTTAGAGCCATTGACGACACCAACTTAACCGCACTTGTTTCTTATTGGTTAGCTGCTTTACAAGTTGAAAACGATGAAATTGAAAAGCACTTACCTCAGGGTGAGTAATTATACTCGCCCTTCTTTCTTTCACTTTGTTTAAACCACATCCCCAATCAACCTAGTAAAAGGTGCAGATAGAAAAAAGCCGCTGCATCTACTACGCAGCGACCTTGATAGCCTTTTTACGACGCACACCAAATCATCAAACAACACAGAAAAAGCGCCATGTAGAATACGAAGCAAATGGCGCGTTATCCGCGGATTATCTGTGTTAAAGCGAAGCTGATTTACGTCTCTGGCTTGGAACAAATACGTTCAATGACTTTGGACGCAGCTTGATTGCCAGTTGCTCATCAGAATACAGTTCACCATCAATCACATACTCAATCGGTTTATTCGCAGAAATAGTGACGCTCTGAGCCGTCGCGTATTGAAAATGTGTCGATTCTTCCTGTGCGCCTACGCTCGTTAATGTCAGATCCGACAATGCGATAAGACGTCCGCCTAAAGACTCGGTGTTATCTAAATATGTGATATGCAGCTTGCCATCATCAGGCTGCGGCGCATCACCACCTTGGGCAAGCAACGTACTAAATGGAGCGATATTCGCAACGACAAAACTATGGACTTCAAGCGTTTGTGTATTATTGTCGTATTTTCCATCTTCAGTTGGAGCGTCTAACGAAACGGTTAAAGCTTGCGTTTCTTCCGCCACTACAGCATTAAAAAAGCCGGTGAGGTAAGCGAGTTGTCCAAAAACATTTTTCTCTTCTCGCTGAGCGTGCTCGATCATTTTCTGTTCTAGCCCAATGCCTAAGACCAACAAAATAAGCCGCTGATTACATTCCGCAGTATCAATACGTTGGCAGTGTCCGCCAAGCAACGCTTCACACGCTTTTTCGACCGGTGAGAATTTGGCGCCAACGCCATAGAGCACATGACATAACGCATTGGCAGTTCCGAGCGGAACAATACCGAGTTTTAGGTCGGTATCCACCAATTGGCTAGCCACCTCTGTTACTGTGCCATCGCCACCAGCTACGATGATTTGCTTAGCTCCACTTTCTTTTGCCTGTTGTGTTAGCTGCTCGGCGCTGAGGTTTGTGGTGGTTTGATGAATACTCAAGCGATATTTTTTGGTTAGCTCACGAATCAAGTGCTGTTCGTTTTCCTCCCATTTGCCGCCACCTGCAACAGGGTTAACCACCATCCAAGTGGATTGATCCAGCCCCAGTACGCCTTTTTCACTGATCGCTCGTAACGTCCTAATCTGTAATTTATTCAATCTCGCGGTACTACGTACGTCATTGATTTTTTTCATCACGGATTCAACCGTCAGTGACGGGTCTTTGCTCAGTAAATACGCCGCCACAACAAACACTGAACGACCACGCCCTAACGCACAATGCACAACCACGGCCCGCGAGCACGAGATTTGAGTATCAATCCAGTTAATCGCATGGCGCAGGCGCTCTAGCGTTGGAGCTTTGTGGTCGAGTACCGGAATCGAAAGGTAATGAAACTGCTTGTCGGTCATCGCGCTTTCAAGGCCTGCAAATTCTGCGGTGACATCGACAATACAAGAGATCTCATTGGATTCGAGAAAATCTAAGTCACTCTGAAACAAACGGCGAGATAGGTATAAATTGTCGCTGACTTTTTGGATTGGAGGTACAGTATCACGCCGTCTTTCCCAGGCGTTATACGCTCTAGCCCCCAATAAAAATGGGATGAATGCCCAGCGAATCCATCTGACAATCTTGCCATCTTGGTTTTTTCTAAAAATAGAGGGAATGTCGAATACGTAGGCTACGCTGACCAACGCTAAAGAAAGAGATATCCACAAGAACAGCAAACTAACGATAATTTGAGGCGTATAGATAGCGGCCAATAAACTGATCAGAGCGCCAAGAATATAATATTTGATGATAAACATTCGCTCTCCTTGCCTTCAACGAGTGCACTTTTTAGTGGAAGTTAGAATACGCGGGGGATTGAGCTTGGATACATGAACTTGAGTAAACGCCTTGATTGAGTGCCTTCCCGTGCCGAAATGGCACGAAAAGGTCCAACACTCTACCTAGCTTGCCATCTCTTCAACATAACCATCCGCTAGTTTCATTTTCTGCTTATCGGTCATTACCTTACCGGCTAACTGGAAGAAACGCTGCTCTTCTTCCTCAAGATGGTGCAACACTTTGTGACGCAAGGTTTTCATTAGGTTGAGCCACGCTGGCGAGCTCATATCGGTTGCATCAAGCTGTGCAATCACTTTATCAATTTCATGATGCTCTGCGATGCCATGGCGAGTGAGATCAATGGTCTTATCGCTATCTATTAAAGGCGCGTAGAAAAATCGCTCTTCTGCCGCTGCGTGCTGTTCGAGTTCCTCTTTAAGGTTGTGGTAAAACTCTTCACGAGCGGGGGAATCTCCAGACGTTTCCATCAGAGCATCGAGTAAAAGGCGCTGCTTTTCATGACTCTCTTTCAGTACATCAAATATGTTTTTCATCTTTGACTCCTTATCTGATTGTAAACAATTGGGACAAAAGGAAGGGCGGTGATTGACCGCCCCTCTCTTACATAGCTATGCGTAAAAAACCTAACCTGATTCGGCTAACAATCTTGGTCTTCAGCGTTTAGGTTTTCTTTAATGTTTTCACATTCATCTTCAATCGCATTTTGGGTTTCTTCGGCGGCTTCATCTATCTTTTTGCCGGCCTGTTCCATTGGCCCTTCTTCACTACAAGCTGCCAACGCAAACACCAAACCGAATACTGCGGCGATACGGTAAATAAATGACGTAAGTCGCATGGAATCTCCTATCTATTTACGTTTTTTCTTCCCAGCAGAACAATCACTATTGATACAATTAATGACAATAGGAATAGGTAAAATATCACTTGCGCGATAGAGGCAGCAGCTCCTGCAATACCGGTAAAGCCTAATAGTGCAGAAATTAGTGCCAGTGCCAGAAAAATAAACATCCAACGAACCATAGTGTTACCTCCTAATAAAAGTGGGTTAAATCACTCGGCTCGCTATTATTGAACCACTTCTAGCTTATCAATCACCTTATTTACGTCATTGGTGTTATTTGCAATTGAAATTGCAAGATCATGCTCCGCATCTGAATTAACTTTACCTGCCAACGTTACCGTTTTGCGTTCTGTCGTTACATCAATATCCGTACCACTCACATTGGTATCCATTAGTAGGCGCGTTTTAACTATAGTCGTGATTTTAGAATCGGTCAGTGTAGCTAAAGCTTCTGAATCAGTTTCTTTCTTGCCTTCATTCACTACTGACAATTCGTTGTTTACTTTTTTCACACCATCAAGACCAGTAACAAGCTCTTCGGCAAGTGATTTTTCAAGATCATTGTTTACCGAACCAGAAAGGGTAACGACCTGATTCTCTACATCGGTATTGATATCAAAAGAGTTGAGATTGCTGTTTAGCAGTAGTGTGGTTTCAGCTTTACCATCTAGCCAAGCGTCCATGGATTCTTTTTCCCATTTATCACTCGCTAAGACTGCTGTAGATGAAGTAGCAAGAACTGACGTAAGTACAATTTTAGCTGCGATGTTATTCATGGTAATTCTCCTTTATTGACGTTGCACTTCCCTAGGAGCAAACCATGTGCCAACTTTATAACTCATTGTTTTTAAGTGACTAATAAAGGAAAGAGGTAAAAATGAGATGAGCAATAAAGTATAAGCATGAATTATTTACACGTAAAAAATGTAATTTTTAATCGGTGATAAAGCCTCCGCCACTTGTGCAGAAATAACCTGATAAAACAGAAAGGCTATTTCTCCAGGATCAATTAATAGCAAAATTATTATTTTAAAAATAAAAATCTGAACAAAAGGAAATATCTACTGATGGCTCTCACCGATATATATCAAAAAGGGGCTAACAACATAAAAATACCGAACAAATCCTTAAATCTATGCTGACAATATTTTGTCTTGTGAAGTGAGAATAATCCACGTACATTGTTTCTGTCATAGTAAAGAGGACATTTCTATGTCGATGCCAAGCCTGTTTCTAAGAATACAAGATCCATCACTTAAAAATGCCATCGCTTCTTGCCAGGAACTGAACAAATTTCGTCTGCATGACATCGATGCCGCAGACCAATGGATTGAAGATTTCCTACAACTCAAACCGGAAGTTGCGATTGTTGAAGTCGCCCACTTTACTAGTGCAGATTATCAACGTCTTTCTAATATCGAAGACATCTACGATATGGACTTGATCATCATTAGCTCAGGCGCTCCAAACGAGAACTTGGATAAGCTGATGAACTTGGGTGCTATTTTTCACTACAGAAAGCCCGTTGATATTGCCATTCTGACGGACACCCTGAGCGAAGTCAGCCAGTACTATCAACACAAACAAGATCAAGGGCGTAAAGTGTCCACCAGCGATCTTGACCAATTTGGTCTTTTGGTCGGCTCTTCCTCTCCGATGCATCAGCTCTATCGTATGATCAGGCGCGTTGCTAAAACAGAAGCCAACGTCCTTATTGTCGGTGAAAGTGGATCAGGCAAAGAACTGGTGGCGCAGACCATCCACTTAGCGAGTGAGCGTAAACAACAGCCCTTTATAGCGATTAACTGTGGTGCCATTAGCCCTGAATTGGTTGATAGTGAACTGTTTGGCCATGAGAAAGGCGCTTTTACCGGAGCAAATAAAACTCACCAAGGTGTATTTAAGCAGGCAGAGGGCGGCACGCTATTTTTAGATGAAATCACCGAGATGCCTATCGAGCATCAAGTGAAGCTATTGCGGGTGCTAGAAACCGGAGAGTATCGCCCAGTTGGCAGTAATACAGTTCATATCGCTAATACTCGCATCATTGCTGCTACAAACCGTGATCCTAAAATCGCCATTGAGGAGCAGTTCCTGCGTGAAGATCTGTTTTTCCGCTTATCGCATTTCCCATTAACGATACCGCCACTGCGAGAACGAGGCGGTGATATCGTAGGTCTGGCCAAGCACTTTATTGCGCACCGCAACGCCAATGAGGCAAAAACCAAAACGATTCTTGACTCTGCGATCCAAAAAATCGCTGCACACGACTGGCCAGGTAATGTCCGTGAGCTCAAACACACGATCGAGCGTGCATTTATTTTGGCTGATGACACCATCCGAGATGAACACCTTATCTTCGACACACCACCATTGGAAACAGGCACCAGCATCGAAGACCTTGTTCCGGCGGGCGTTTCGCTAGAAGAGCTAGAAAAAGCCGCCATTCTCAATACCCTTGAAGAGAATCAAGGCAATAAAACGGAATCAGCGCAGGAGTTAGGCATTAGCGTGAAAACGCTCTATAACAAACTCGAAAAGTATCAAGACGAGTAACTCGCTATGGGAATACAAAAAGAGCACTGACTTTTATTCAGTGCTCTTTTTGTATCTTATCTTTTATGCAGTTAGGCTGCGTTTGGTGTTTGATTAAACCCACTGCCCCGCAACAAAGCCGCTCGACCAGCACCACTGAAAATTGTAGCCCCCTAGCCAACCAGTCACATCCATCACTTCACCAATAAAATAAAGCCCTTTAATGTCTTTGCATTCCATGGTTTTCGAGGATAAGTGATCAGTATCGACACCGCCGAGTGTCACTTCCGCAGTTCGGTAGCCTTCAGTGCCATTCGGGGCGATATCCCAATGCTCTAGACGCTCCACAATCGCCGCAAGCTCCTTTTGATTGAACTGTTTTAGCGGTTTATCGACTAACTCTTTACGTTCAATTAAGACTTCAACCAGACGCTTAGGCAGCACTTTGGCAAGCGTATTCTTGAGTGACTGATTTGGATGCTTCTCACGACTGCGTTCTAATAACTCAGCAACATCATCGTTTGGCACAAGATTGATCAACACCTTTTGTCCGGCCCGCCAAAATGAAGAAATCTGTAACACTGCTGGACCAGATAACCCACGATGTGTGAACAACAGGGCTTCTTTGAACATGGTGCCATCTTCAGCCGTAATTTCCGCAGGTACCGCGATACCAGATAACTCAGCAAAGTCTTCTTTGTCTTCTTTATGCAGAGTAAATGGTACAAGCCCTGCCGTGGTTGGGATAACTCGAAGACCAAATTGTTCCGCGACTTTATAACCAAATGGTGTCGCCCCCAGTTTTGGCATCGACAAGCCACCTGTTGCGATAACTAAAGACTTACATTCGACAATCTCAGTGCCAGCATGCAAACGAAAGCCTTCATCAATTTTTTCAATCGAATGAACATCGCATTGGTAACGCTGCTCGATGTTCGGCATGTCACACTCAGCTAACAACATCTTCACGATATCTTTGGCCGTAAATGCATCAACACAAAACAACTGGCCGTGATCACGCTCTTCGAACTCAATGCCATGTTTACACACCATCGAGATGAAATCCCAGTTAGTGTATTGGGAAAGCGCCGACTTAACAAAGTGCGGGTTTTGACACAAATAGTGATTAGCTGAAACGTCGTAGTTAGTGAAGTTACAACGACCACCGCCCGAGATAAGGATTTTACGTCCTGGCTTTTTAGCATGATCGAGCACCAAAACACGGCGGCCTCGCTTGCCTGCTTCTGCAGCACACATTAAACCTGCTGCGCCTGCGCCAATTACAACAACATCAAATTTCTTACTCATCGGTAGCTCTTAGACTGATTGGTATCGAATCAAAATAAAAAAGGATGTGCACATTGCACATCCTTGCTTTCTAGGCGCGACATTCTACCGACAAATACCGAAAGGGAAAAGCGCTTAAACTCTAAGCGCTCTGTATGTCCGCAAAATCTCAGACAGAACAACTATCTAGATTATTGACTCTTAGAGAATGAAGGCTGCAAGTAGCGTCACGCCGAGCAACGCGGTCGATAGAACAAACAGTTCACGCACTCTTTCACACTTACCAGTAAAAATTTCATCGTGGTGATGATGATATTCTTTACTTTTAATGTAGTGATACAACCTCACCTGCTTGGTGACATTTCCATGAGTGGTAAAAAAACCATTACCATCAACTTGCTGATATAACAGCGGATGCGCTTCACGCATGATATAAATTAGAGAACGAAGAGCGGTGAGATACCGGACCATATTAACTCCAGTTACCACCATTAGCGCAAATAAGATTGTGTCTCCACTGATCATCTTTTCCTCCCTACATCTTCAACAATGCTCAAGAGAAAAAGACGATCAACACTTCGTCTTTACCCGCTACTTACAACGTCCCAAAACGCGTTTACGCAGCTGGAGCATCCATGATTGAAGATGAACCTTCTTTCGCCATTTGTGCTAGATCTTTGTCGATGAAGAACAACGCTTTACCGTCTTCACCTACCAGTTCGATCTTATCTAAAATCCCTTTAAACAACTTCTCTTCTTCGTGCTGTTCTGACACGTACCACTGTAGGAAGTTAAACGTTGAGTAGTCTTGGCTAGTAAATGCAACGTGCGCCAGTTTGTTGATTTTTTCCGTGATCATTTGCTCATGTTCAAATGTCTCGCGAAAAACGTCACCTAGGCTCGCAAAGTCATGCTTTGGCGCATCAATAGCGCCTAAGATTGGCATTGAGCCAGTTTCACTCACGTAAGTGAATAGGCGTTGCATGTGCTCCATTTCTTCTACGGCGTGAGCGCGTAAAAATTCAGCCGCACCTTCAAAACCTTTGTCTTCACACCAAGCACTCATTTGTAAGTATAGATTGGATGAGAAAAATTCTAGGTTAATTTGCTCATTCAATTGTTCGACCATAGTTTGAGACAGCATGTTAACTCCTATTATTGTGCATGCAATATACCCAAGTAACCTCGAAATAAATGACGCTGCGAGAATAGCTTGGTCTGGCAGACACGGCGAAGTTTCACTTCAACTCTAGTCAGTAACACTACGCTTATTTCAGCATATCAAAGTCACTTGGGTATAACGCCACTATAACATGATTACTGAGACAAGACTTTGTACCTACGGCACCGATATGAGATCACTTCAGCAAATTTTTTTTGGGGTTGGTGCTAATCTAAAACTATGACCTTACAAGGAGATAGCAATATGAGTTACAAACACATACTTGTGGCAGTCGACCTTTCAGACGACAGTAAAGTGTTGATTAAGAAAGCCGTATCACTGGCTAAACCTCTGGATGCGAAAGTCTCTTTTATTCACATCGACGTGAACTACGCAGAACTCTACACCGGGCTTATCGATATCAATATGGCAGAAGCGCAACATCAAGCAATGGAAGCATCGCGCACACAATTGGCAAACTTCGCAGAATATGCGCAATACCCAATTGCCCATACTTTAGTCGGTAGTGGCGATTTGAGTAATGAGCTGTGCGATACCATTCAAGACTACAGCATTGATTTGGTGGTTTGTGGTCATCACCAAGATTTCTGGAGCAAGATTCTATCTTCGACTCGACAGCTGATTAACTGCTCACCAGTCGATATGCTGGTCGTACCGCTAAAAGACTGATTGGCGCAACGATAAAACTTGGTTAGACTGCGGGCACATTTGTTGTTGATAAAGATTCTCATCCATGGCTTATCTATCCGCAGTTACCCTACTTTGGGCATTCTCATTTAGCCTGATCGGCGTTTACCTCGCTGGTCAGGTTGATTCTTGGTTCTCGGTGTTCATGCGCGTGGCACTGGCGAGTTTGGTTTTCATTCCCTTTTTGAAATTCCGTGGCGTTAGCAAATCCCTAATCGCGAAACTGATGACTGTCGGTGGCTTCCAGCTCGGTTTGATGTATTGCTTCTACTACCAATCTTTTTTGCTCCTTTCCGTGCCAGAAGTATTGCTGTTCACCGTATTCACACCCATTTACGTCACGCTAATCTATGACTTCTTGAAAGGTCGCTTTTCACCTTGGTACTTAGTTACCGCAGCAATAGCTGTATTTGGTGCCGCCTGGATTAAATTTGTAGGCATTAATGAAGATTTCCTACTGGGCTTTTTGGTCGTACAAGGAGCAAACCTCTGCTTTGCCATCGGTCAGGTGGGCTACAAATATATCATGGAGAGTGAACCCGTCGATTTGCCACAACACACCGTGTTTGGCTACTTCTACTTAGGTGCACTTTGTGTAGCAACCGTGGCTTTCGCGCTCATGGGTAACCTCGACAAACTACCTACCACTGCAACACAATGGGGCATTCTGACATACCTTGGGTTGATTGCTTCTGGTTTTGGTTACTTTGCTTGGAACAAAGGCGCGACTATGGTGAACGCAGGTGCACTGGCAGTAATGAACAATGCATTGGTTCCGGCGGGCTTGATTGTAAACATTGTGATTTGGAACCGCGATGTTGATGTCATGCGACTCGCCATTGGCGGTGCGATCATCATGCTATCCCTATGGATTAACGAAACCTGGGTGAAAAAGCGCGTAGAGATGAGCTACGCCAATAAGTAACGCAGCTAATCCTATAAACATTTCGACAATAAAAAACGCTCTCCGACTGGAGAGCGTTTTTTTATTTGATTAATGCACTTTGGCTTGTGAGATTGCGTTCATCAAAGCATTAGGTGGCGTTGGCAGCAACACTTCTAGTTTCGCATTACGCGCTTCCAGTTTACGCTGACGCTTAAGTAACTTTTGTTGTTTTTTCGCCACTTTTAGCAACTTCTTTTGCTGCTTATAGTGCTTTTTCAGTGCTTTTTTCGCTTTCTTGAGCGATTTTTTATCCGCTAAATCAAACCATACTGCTGCGTCGGCTCTTACTGGCTCCGGAGATTTTTCGGCTTGTTTTTTCTCTTTCACGCGCTCAACAACACGCTTCACAATCGCGGCTTTTTCGTTGCTTTGTTTAGTGGTCACTGGAATCGCTTGTGATGGCAGAGCTTCAACCAATAAGCCACATGCTTGTTGCTCACTCAATGGCTTGTCTTGGCATTTTTGTGGAGGAATTGCGGCTGGCTTACAAAGGGTATCTTTGGCCGATGAAGATCGTGCGCAAGAACGACAAACGAATTTTGGTGCGACAACTAAACGATGGATATCACCCAGTTCTGCCGCGATCTGTTTGCGACTCATTTTACATAAACGTTTAGCCATTCTACTACTCCAGCTTCCCAGTTATCGACCGCATCACAACAAGTGAAATAATAATAATTCTTAGTTAGATATACAATCAGGGAAGGGAATTAGCAAGAGAAAACTATCAATAGAGACGAGGAAAGAGAGGCTGAGTCACAGCACGACACACCGTACTGTGACAAGAAAAGTTGAGCCGTCAGGAAGTTATGCCATCGATGCTTTAACGTAGACATCGAAGCGATTTTTTTTCGTTTCAATCGCCATGGTCGGTTTTTTCTCGTTCAGCCAGTTAGCATAGTCTGGGCGTTTAACTACTACACGCTTTGTGGCTAACGCCATGGCTGGTTCTAGTAAGCCATCGGCGTCCAAATCGGCGCCAACCAACGATTGGAAAACGCGCATTTCTTTTTTCACGAGCGCCGACTTCTTTTTATTTTCTGGGTGCGGATACATCGGGTCAAGATACACTACATCTGGCTGGACAAAGTCTTTATCTTGCGCCAATTGTTCCAGCGCATCATGGCTAGAAGCATGGATTAGCGACATGCGCTCAGATACCCAGGTGCCGATTTCTGGGTCTTGTTTCGCTCGATCCAAGCCATCATCTAACAAAGCCGCTACGACTGGATGACGCTCGACCATCTGCACTTTACAACCTAGCGAGGCGAGCACAAACGCATCACGACCAAGACCTGCCGTGCCGTCTAACACGGTTGGCGTTGCCCCTTTGTTCAACCCCGCAGCTTTCGCAATTGCTTGGCCTTTACCACCACCGAACTTGCGACGATGACCTACCGCACCACCAATCAAATCCACAAAGATTGCACCCAGCTTTGACTCATCCACTTTACGTAGCTCCAAACGCTCGGTGGTTAGCACCAAAGCAAAATCGCTATCGTCAGTGTGAGAAAGCTGCCAACGCGCAGCGAGTTCATCAAGATGAGATTGTTGAGACGGGTTTTCACAGATCAATTGCAGTTGCAAAAGGAGGCTCCAATAAAAATCGAGGTAACTGGCGCTGAGTGTATACCTAAGTTACCTATTAATGCTAGGTTGAGCTTGCTACGCAGAGGTTATACAGCCGTCAGTTGCTCCACTAGCTCAGAAAGCGGCTTAGGATGGCCAATACCGTAGCCTTGGCCGTAGTCCACACCGAGGTCTATCAAATGCTGCATGACCTGGTCATTTTCGACAAACTCCGCCACCGTCACTTTGCCGAGCTGTTTCGCCAAGTCATTGATTGAACGAACCATCACGCGGTCCATTTCATTTACGTTGATATCTTGCACGAAAAGACCATCAATTTTCACGATATCGACAGGAAGTTTCTTTAAGTAACCAAATGAAGACAATCCAGATCCGAAATCATCCAATGCAATCATGCAACCCAAAGACTTTAGCTTGGTAAACAGCTCAATGGCTTGATCCAGATTGCTCATCGCCGCTGTCTCGGTGATTTCTAAGCAGATTTTTTCACACGGCAGAGTCGAACTTTCCAATCGCTCCAATAAGAAGTCAATAAACTCTTGATTCCCCATAGATTGACCTGAAAGGTTTATCGAACAGCGACCAAGCTGTTCAATCACCTCAGGACGCTGTTCAAACCACTCTAGCGTTTGAGTAATAACCTGCTTATCAATCCAATGGGCAATGTTGTAGCGCTCGGAAGCAGGAATAAACAGCGCAGGAGAAACATAATCACCGTACCCATTGCGAATACGCACCAAAATCTCAAAATACATTTGAGTCTCGTGCTTTTGTAAGCTTTTTATCGGTTGAGCAAACAGTTCTAAACGTTGATTCGACAATGCCTCATGCACCAAATTGACGCTCTGCATTTCCATCTGACGACGCTGCAACTCTTCGTTATCTAAGCTGAATAGATTATAGCGGTTACGGCCTTGCTCTTTAGCGGCGTGACAAGCAGAGTCTGCTTGAGCGTGCACCATTTGTGGCGTATCAGCGGTATGATCGATGATACGGATACCAATTGAGCAACTGATGAACAGGCGTGTGTCTTCCCAAATAAAGAGGTGTTCGCTTAGTGTCGAGATGATCAGTTTGGCAATATTGATGGCGCCATATTCGTCACAGTCTTTGAGTAACACCGCAAACTCATCGCCTCCCATTCGAGCCAAGATGGAATTGTACGGCAGAACGCCTTCCAGCATACTTGCGCAGAATTGAATCGCCGCATCACCTGCATCATGCCCAACCGTATCATTGAGGACTTTTAGTTGATCTAAGTCGAGGTACAACATGGCGTGGACTCGACGATGGCTGTCCACTTCGCACAGTGCGGTCTTAAGCTCTAGTTCAAAATGGTTTCTGTTGTAAGTCCCCGTCAGTAAGTCATAGCGAGCTTGGTATTCCAATTTCTCGGAGAGCAGTTTGGTTTCGGTAATATCTTCGCCCACAATCAGCAGTTGCTCAGATTCACTCAGCGGACGAATATTCTCGCGCACCCAAACACGATGACCATTTGCATGACGATACTCGACTTCACGTCGCCAAACACCATGCACTTGCTGGTTGGGTTGCAATAACACTTGGCGAGGGAACAGCACTTTGTCATCAAAATAGAACTCCCTCAGGCGATGTCCGAGCATGTCCATCGGTTTGTAGCCAAGAAGTAGTTGAGCAAATCGATTCACTTCTTGAATTCGGTTATTACTATCAAGCGTCACCATCATCACGGGCTGCTGCTCGTAATAGTTGCGTAGGGTTGACTCACGTTGGTAGAGCTTGTCCTCCATCAATTTACGACTGGTAATATCGCGCGCTTCAAACAAGTATTGCTTATGATTCCCTACTTGCTGAGAAAAAGGCTTGAGCGAAACTTCTAACACCAATGCGCCGTGTTCTTTACTCCAAATTTCAGCTTCAAACGTCGACACTTGATGGTGAGGCGCGTGGAAATACTCCTCAAGCAACGCTTGTGCTTTTTCACTCCAGTTGGGGTGAAACCAAAGTGGTCGGTCTAAGCGCAGTCCTTGGTGATAAAGTAAGGATTGAAGGTGATCGTTGCCCGATTTAAGCACACCGTTGGCATCCAAAATGCCCATATACTGCATGCTCTGATCGAAAATCGATTCTAGAATAGCCTGGCTTTCTCGCGCAGCGCTCTCACTTCGACGCATCCGCTGTAAATAATAACCCATCAGCAAAATGACCACCGACATCACCACAAACAGGCTACCAAACAGGCGAATTTCCTTGGCAAAACGTTCAGAAAGCTTCATTGGCTTATTAAAAAATACCGCAGAAACCTCTTGTTCAGCCCCCAATCCCCAACGCGCTACCGCTTGGTAATCGAGCTTTATTTCAGAATCACTTTTTTTCACCGCAGGCAGAGGCTGATCAGGATTATCCAAAACGAACTCAAGCATCTCTGCGCTCTCAATACCATGCCGATAACCACTTTGAATAACCCCTCCAACTGCGCCATGACCCAAACCAATGTCATGCACCATAAACAGCGGCGCGTTTGAGACTTTGTTGACACCAACCCAGTCACGCTCGCTGCCAACCATACCTTGTTTATCTCGGTAATAGGTCCAGAACAAGACGACTTTATCGGAACTCAGTTTTGCGACTTGTTGTTTTAGATCGATGATGCTGTCTGGGACAAGTTGTACGATTTTGTCTCGATATTGCGGGAACTTGAGGACAAAATTGTCGATTTGATAACGCAACACCTCACCGGTCACCGAGTGGTCACTGACGATGAGAACTTGTGTGTAGTTCGGATGTAAGCGCTCAATAAGAGCGAGATTCGCTTCCAAATCGACATCTTCCATGACTCCGGTTGCATTCAGAGAACGATGTAAAGAAGGATGGTAGTTATTAATGCCGTTAAATATAACTGGGGTGTCTTTGATGATTGGGGCTAAACGCTGCATGAGTTCAAGTGCATTGTTATCGCTCACTAAAATGGCATCGAATCGCTCTTTGCGTAATTTCGTAAGATATAAGGATTTTAGTTGTGCAAAAAACTGCTCACTCTGGTTACGTTTCGAGTCTAGATAGAGCACACGCATGTCCAGCGCTCGATCGCCCAGCTGTTGCTCGATGCCTCGCTGTATGGAGTCCGTCCAGAAAAAACCCTGATGATAGGAGTGCACGACCAACACCTTCGGATCTGAGGCCGTAGCAAACGCGCTCCAACATAGCGCGGCAATAACCAGAAAACGCTGCACATTATCTCCATAGCTCGGAGTTAACCCGCAGTTACTCCTGCCAAACCTTGTGAATCCTATCCGCTATGAGTATAAAAGGGAGGTAAAACTCTATCCCTAACGGAAATCATAGTATGAATGCGAGCCTGCCGAAACTCGACGACCTTGACCGCGCAATATTAAAAACACTGATGGCTGACGCCAGAACGCCCTACGCAGAAATGGCAAAGCAGTTCGATGTCAGCCCTGCCACTATCCATGTGCGTATCGAGAAGATGAAGTCGGCGGACATCATCGAAGGAACGGAGGTGATCATCAATACTAAAAAGCTTGGCTACGATGTGTGCTGCTTTATTGGTATTAACCTCAATGCAGCTCGTGATTACCACTCCGCGTTAGAAAAACTCAACGCGCTCGACGAAGTCGTTGAAGCTTACTACACCACGGGCGCGTATAACATATTCGTCAAATTGATGTGCAAATCGATTGAAGAGCTGCAATTTGTACTGATCGACAAGCTGCAAGCCATTGATGAGGTTCAGTCCACGGAGACATTGATATCGTTGCAGAACCCGATCAACCGCAACGTAAATCCGTAAAATTTTTTATAAAAAAGGCCAACCGAACGGTTGGCCTTGATGTTTTTTGCTCAATTTACGCCGCAATACCCGAATGGCGCAACAGTGCATCGATTTGTGGCTCGCGGCCACGGAAGCGCTTAAACAGCTCCATTGGCTCTTCACTGCCCCCCATTTCTAGGATGTTGTTCAGGAAGCTTAGACCCGTCTCTTTGTTGAAGATGCCTTCTTCTTCAAAGCGAGAATACGCGTCTGACGACAGCACTTCAGCCCATAGGTAGCTGTAGTAACCCGCACTGTAGCCACCAGCAAAAATATGGCCGAAGCTGTGTGAGAAACGCGCCCACTCAACCGCAGGAACTACCGCGACTTTCTCTTTCACTTTCGCCAAAGTTTCCAGTACACGCGCACCCACTTCTGGGTCATATTCAGTGTGAAGCGTGAAGTCGAACAAGCCGAATTCTAGCTGACGCAAAATACCCATCGCAGATTGGAAGTTTTTCGCTGCGAGCATTTTGTCTAGCATCGCTTTCGGTAGCGGCTCACCTGTCTCATAGTGACCAGAAATGAACGCCAGCGCGTCCTCTTCCCAACACCAGTTTTCTAGGAACTGACTTGGTAGCTCAACCGCATCCCAAGGCACGCCATTAATACCTGAAACAGCACCTGTATCAACTTGCGTCAACATGTGGTGGATTCCATGACCAAACTCATGGAATAACGTCACGACTTCATCGTGCGTGAACAGTGCTGGTTTGTCGCCCACTGGACGGTTGAAGTTACACGTTAGATACGCAACCGGCGTTTGCAGCTCGCCAGATAGCGTAACGCGACGACCACGACAATCATCCATCCACGCGCCGCCACGTTTGTGTTCACGAGCGTAGAGATCTAGGTAGAAGCTGCCACGGAGTGTGCCTTCAGCATCAAAGATATCGAAAAAGCGCACGGACTCATGCCAAGTGTCTACGCCTTCGCGCTCAGTAACGGTCATGCCAAACACGCGGTTTAGCACTTCAAACAGACCGCTCACGACTTTTGACTCTGGGAAGTATGGGCGCAGTTCTTCATCCGAAATTTGGAACAGGTGCTGCTTTTGTTTCTCGCTGTAGTAAGCGATATCCCAAACGTTCAGCTCTTCAACACCAAACTCACTTTTCGCAAACTGACGTAACTCTTCGACTTCACGTTCACCTTGCGGTTTCGCTCGTGTCGCTAGGTCATTCAGGAAGCCCAGCACTTGATCCGGCGTTTCAGCCATCTTTGTTGCTAACGACTTTTCACTGTAAGTATTGAAACCTAGCATACGTGAAATTTCATGGCGCAGTTTTAGCTGCTCAGTAATGATTTCTGAATTATCCCATTTGCCTGCGTTTGGACCTCGATCAGAAGCGCGCGTCACGTACGCTTCGTACACTTCTTTACGCAACTCTTGGTTATCGCAGTACGTCATAACAGGTAAGTAAGATGGGATATCTAGCGTAATGAGGTAACCATCTAACTCTTTTGCTTCTGCGGCAGCTTTCGCTGCTGCCAGCGCCGATTCTGGCATACCTGCTAGGTCTTTCTCGTCTGTGATGTGCTTGGTCCAACCCATGGTGGCATCCAGCACATTGTTAGAGAATTTAGAGCTCAGCTCAGACATACGTTTGCTGATCTCGCCGTAACGGTGCTGCTCATCGGATGGCAAACCAATGCCTGATAACTCGAAATCACGCAGTGCATCAGTGATGGTTTTCTGCTGGGCACGAGTTAACGTTGCAAATTCTTCGCTCGCTTTGATGGTTTTGTACGCTTCGTACAACCCTTTGTGCTGACCAACCCAAGTGCCGTACTCTGACAAAATTGGTAGGCAACTTTCGTAAGCTTCACGTAGCTCTTCGCTGTTCACTACCGAGTTCATGTGACCCACTGGCGACCAGATGCGGCTTAAGCGATCATCCGCTTCTTCAATTGGCGCAATCACACTGTCCCAAGTTGGGTGAGCGTTGTCTTGTAGAACTTCATCGATTTTTGCTCGGCAGTCAGCAATCGCTTGCTCAACGGCAGGCTTGATGTGTTCTGGTTTAATTTGAGAAAACGGAGGTAGGTCCGTAAACGTCAGAAGAGGATTAGACATGAATAATTCCTTTTGTGTTTTGACTCTGTGATTGCCTGTCTATTTTGTGTAGATAGGCCAACTCAATGTACAGACGAGCCAGCAACATGGATTGGGGGAGCTCCGTTCCCTTTCTCTATGCCGCGATGACCATCTTATAGTCAACCAGCGCTACTCTGTCCTTGAGTCTTGTTATACCTAAATGAGATTTCACACCCTTTTGAGTGCGAGAAACTCACCTAGTTCAATTCGATTACCAATAGTAAGTGTGGGTGACTTAAAGAAATTTCAATAGCGTCCCCTTATCAGAGGAACAGATTTGATTGGAAGTTCTACATCTTTAAGTTACTTGAGTATAATACCGCCATAGAGTGAAAATCACAGACCACACTCAGACAAAGAGTGTTTCGAGAGTTTAATTTGTTAAGTTACCGCCACAGCTTCCACGCTGGCAACCATGCCGACGTGGTCAAACACATCGTTCAAAGCCTCATTCTTGATGCGCTGAAACAAAAAGATAAGCCATTCGTTTATCACGATACCCACTCGGGTGTGGGCCGTTACGATCTGACTCACGAATGGTCTGAAAAAACGGGCGAATACAAACAAGGCATCGCACGTATTTGGGATAACCCAAGCATTCCTGAAGACATCAAAAGCTACATCGATGCCATTAAAGTGCTCAACAACGGCGAGAAGCTGCGTTACTACCCAGGCTCACCACGTGTGGCGCGCGCGCAAATCCGCCCACAAGATCGCATGGTGCTGACCGAGTTGCACCCGGCCGATCACCCATTGTTAGAGCAAGAATTCCATCGTGATCGCCAAGTGAGCATCTTCAAAGAAGACGGATTCCAACGCCTCAAAGCAAGCCTACCGCCACAAGAGCGTCGTGGTTTGGTGCTGATTGACCCACCATACGAACTCGCGAAAGAGTACCGCGATGTGGTACGAGCGATTCATCAGAGCCATAAACGTTGGGCAACCGGTATCTACGCGATTTGGTACCCAGTGGTAAACCGCCATGACATCGAAGATATGATCGAAGGCTTGGAAGCACTGGGCATTCGTAAAATTCTGCAAATCGAGTTAGGTGTTGCACCAGATACCAACGAGCGCGGCATGACGGCATCCGGCATGATTGTGATTAACCCGCCATGGAAACTGGAAAGCCAGATGAAAGAGATTCTGCCATTCCTGCAAGACGCGATCGCACCAGCAACTGGCCACTGGAAAGTGGACTGGATTGTGCCAGAGTAAGCACTTCAGTACTGCTATCTTCAAGCGCAACGATATTCTCGTTGCGCTTTTTTATGCTCTCACCTTCTCCCTCCAATCGTGCTTATTCTTCTTTTTGTGCCTCTCATCGCTATTTGTCATAAGTATTGTCGCTTTTTCCCATTTAGGAATTAGTCGAATTCGATTTATGATAGTGGGATAACGGTGGCATTGAGTTCGGACAAGGTCATCCCAATCTATCTATGTACCAGATAAAATTTATAAGCTCTTGGAGAAAGTAATGGCGACTCATTTTGACTATATCTGTATCGGTGGCGGCAGTGGCGGCATCGCATCTGCAAACCGTGCGGCGATGTACGGCGCGAAAGTTGCGCTAATCGAAGCTCAAGACCTTGGCGGTACCTGTGTAAACGTAGGTTGTGTACCGAAAAAAGTGATGTGGCATGGCGCGCAAATCGCAGAAGCGATGAACCTGTACGCAGAAGATTACGGTTTTGATGTCGACGTGAAAGGTTTCGACTGGAGCAAACTGGTTGAGAGCCGTCAGGCATACATCGGTCGTATTCACCAATCTTACGATCGCGTTCTAGGCAACAATAAAGTAAACGTGATTAAAGGCTTTGCTAAGTTTGTTGACGAAAAAACTGTCGAAGTAAACGGTGAACACTACACAGCAGATCACATCCTGATCGCGGTTGGTGGTCGTCCTACTATTCCAAACATTCCAGGCGCTGAATACGGCATCGACTCAAACGGCTTCTTCGACCTAGCAGAGCAACCAAAACGCGTTGCGGTTGTGGGCGCTGGCTACATCGCAGTTGAAATTGCTGGCGTACTGCACGCGCTAGGTACAGAAACGCACCTGTTCGTACGTAAAGAGTCACCACTGCGTAGCTTCGATCCAATGATCATCGATACATTGGTTGAAGTGATGGACGCAGAAGGTCCAAAACTGCACACCCACTCTGTACCAAAAGAAGTGGTAAAAGAAGCCGATGGCAGCCTAACTCTGCACCTAGAAAACGGTGAAAGCCAAAACGTTGACCAACTGATTTGGGCAATCGGTCGTCACCCAGCGACAGACGCAATCAACCTAGCGTCAACCGGTGTGGCAACGAACGAAAAAGGCTACATCAAGGTAGACGAATACCAAGAAACTAACGTGAAAGGCATCTACTGTGTGGGTGACATCATGGAAGGCGGTATCGAACTAACACCAGTAGCAGTGAAAGCGGGTCGTCAACTTTCTGAGCGTTTGTTCAACAACAAACCAAACGCGAAGATGGACTACGATTTGGTACCAACTGTGGTATTTAGCCACCCACCAATCGGCACTATCGGTCTTACAACGCAAGAAGCAGAAGAGAAGTACGGCAAAGACAACATCAAAGTTTACACATCTGGCTTTACTGCGATGTACACCGCCGTTACTAAGCACCGTCAACCATGTAAGATGAAGCTTGTATGTGCGGGTGAAGAAGAAACGGTTGTTGGTCTACACGGCATCGGTTTCACGGTAGATGAAATGATCCAAGGCTTCGGCGTAGCAATGAAGATGGGCGCAACCAAAGCAGACTTCGACTCTGTTGTGGCTATCCACCCGACGGGCTCAGAAGAGTTCGTAACGATGCGTTAATTGCGCGCTAATCGCATTGCTGATTTCAGCGAATCATTTGAAAAGGTCATCTTAGGATGACCTTTTTTGTTTGCCCATGCTTAACTCGCATTCTCCAATAACGTGCGAATAAACTCGGCTTTAATAGCACTCTCCTGCTTACCATCATGAATCAGACACAAGTCTGCACGCAGTGACTCTTTCAGCTTGATAAAACGAATCCCATGCCAATGATGCTGAGAAAACGTCGACGGCACCAACGTCACGGTATTGCTGTTTGCCACATACGCCATCAAGGTGCTTGGCTCCACCACTTGTTTGCCAATATGGGGGGAAAAGCCTTCTTGCAGACAGGCATTGATGATGAAGTTTGCCGAGGCAGAATTCGCCAAACTCATAAACGCAAACTCACACGCCTTTAAATCTTGGAGCCGCAGCAAAGATTTGCTGGCTAACTCATGTTGCTCCGACACCGCCACCACAAACACATCTTTGCCCAAAGACACCGACTGATACGGATAAATGTTGAGTGCATCGGCAAAACGTACAATGCCCACGTCGATTTTCTTCTCACTCAGATGCTTCTTTTGCGTCTCTGGGTTAAGGTCAAAAATGTCGGCGTGATAAGTGCTATGCTCAGCATGGAAGCGCTGTAACAAACGATCAAATCCGCCCCAAAATGCACTACTTACCACACCAACTCGCAAGATATTTCTCTGGTTCAAACCCACTTGCTGCACTTGATTGAGTGAGACATCCAAGGTCTGAAAAATCAGTTGGCATTTGGACTCCAACAATCGTCCGGCCTCCGTTAGCATGACGTTTCTTGAATCACGCTCAAACAGTTTGACGTTAAGCACCTCTTCCAACTCTTTGATGCGATTGCTCAACGGCGAATTGGTGATATTAAGGTTCTCGGCCGCCTTAGTGAAATGCTTGGTTTGTGCGACCTCGTAAAAGTAACGCAGCATCTTCAGCGTCACGCGCTCAAATGGTTCTGACTTCATGCATTGAGTCCTAGCGAATTTCATCATCCTCTTTTTAAGGATGATAGTAGCGAATAAAGCAAAGATAACCAGCGCAGAAAGTCACACAATGGAATCAACACACAACCAGAAGGTGACTAACATGAATCACGATCCAGTAATCGGCGCGCTACAAACCATTCGCGAACGCAAACCAAACTTCCAACCTAAAGCGGCGTTTATTTTAGGCTCTGGCTTAGGCGTATTGGCAGACGAACTACAAGACAAAGTGGTCATTCCATACGAAGAGCTCGAAGGCTTTCCGGTTAGCACCGTGCAAGGCCACTCTGGTGAGTTGGTACTTGGTACCATGGGCGGCGTAGACGTAGTGTGCATGAAAGGTCGCGGTCACTACTACGAACACGGCTCAATGAAGGTCATGACCACGCCCGTGCGCACCTTTAAAAAGCTGGGCTGTGAGTTTCTGCTCGTCACCAACGCGGCAGGCTCCCTTCGCCCTGAGCGTATTGATGTCGGTTCTCTGGTGGTATTTCATGACCACATCAACACCATGCCTGAATCGCCAATGATCGGTCCGAATGATGAAGAGTACGGCCCGAGGTTCTTCAGCCTCGCCAATGCGTACGACAAAGACCTGCGCGCAGAAGCGTTTGAAGTCGGCAAAGCCAATGGCATTCACCTGAATGAAGGTGTGTTTGTCTCTTACACAGGCCCCAACTTTGAGACCGCAGCCGAAATCCGCATGATGCAAATCATCGGTGGTGATGTAGTGGGCATGTCGGTCGTGCCAGAAGTGATTTCTGCGGCGCATTGCGGCTTACCCGTATTGGCAGTGTGTGCGATCACCAACATGGCAGAAGGTTTGGGTGATGTAGAACTGTCTCACGCCCAAACATTGAAGTGCGCGAAGCTAGCCGAAGCCGATTTCATTCGCTTTATTAAGCGCTTTATGAAGCATCACTTCTAAAGCTGTTTCATTCCCAAAAGCAAAAGGGTCATCAAGTAACTTGATGACCCTTTTTTGTGTCACGTTTTCTAACGTTCTGGGGTATTTCGGAGCCGTTTGTGCGTTTTACTTAACTGCACGAACCAATTCAGCAATGCCTTCCCAATCGCCGTTGTCCATCATTGCGGTTGGCACCATCCAAGTACCGCCACAAGCTACAACCGATTTCAGCGCTAGGTAATCTTCCACGTTGGATGGGCTTACGCCACCTGTTGGCATGAATTCCACTGGGTAAACCGCCGTCAGTGCTTTCAGCATGTTTACGCCGCCTGATGGCTCAGCAGGGAAGAACTTCAACGTACGCAAGCCCATTTCCATCGCTTGCTCAACCAAGCTTGGGTTGTTTACACCCGGTACGATAGTCACGCCACGTTGCTGACAGTATTTCACTGTGGTTGGGTTGAAGCCTGGGCTAACGATAAAGTCCACGCCCGCTTCGATGGCGATATCCACTTGTTCTGTGGTCAAAACGGTGCCCGCGCCAATCAACAATTCTGGGTACGCTTCACGCATGATGCGAATCGACTCCGCCGCAGCTTCGGTGCGGAATGTCACTTCCGCACATGGTAAACCGTTTTCTACCAACACTTTTGCCAGTGGCAGAGCGTGTGCTACGTCGTTGATTGCGATAACTGGGACGATTTTGATTTCTCTTAATCGTTGTTCAAGTGTTGTCATGGGGAACCTCTAAAGAATAAAGCTTAATGTTGCGACGATAATAAACGCGATACCGCCAAGTAACGTTTCCATTACCGTCCAAGTTTTTAACGTGGTTTTCTCATCCATCTCAAGGAGACGAGATACCAACCAGAAACCAGAGTCATTGAAGTGAGACAGTACCGTTGCGCCACCCGCAATCGCGATTACGATAAAGCAAAGGTCTAGTTCACTCAAACCTGTTGATGCAGCCACAACTGGCGCGATAAGAGCCGCCGTAGTGGTTAGCGCTACCGTTGCCGAGCCTTGAGCAACACGCAGACAGGTTGAAATCACAAACGCCGCCACAATCACAGGCATACCTGTGTCTGTAAGAACGTCAGCCAGTGCATCACCGATGCCGCTTGAGCGCAGTACGCCACCAAACATGCCACCTGCACCCGTTACAAGGATAACGCCACAGATTGGAGCCAATGACTCACCACACAATTTTTCTAGTTTTGCCATGCCGTAGTCTTTGGCAAACACAGCCAGACAGACAATCAAAGTAATCAGCAACGCGACTGGGGTTTTACCTAGCATACGTAGGAACTCAACCAGTGCCGTTTTGCCATCAATCAAACCTGCAACCGCCAGTGTGTTCAATACCGTATCCAAACAGATTAGCAGGACTGGCAGCACAAGGATGGTCATAACCGTGCCAAATTTTGGTGCGTTGCGCTCATCCACCATCGCTTCGCCATTAAAGAAGGCTTTAGATAGTGGGATATCGAATTTTTTGCCCGCGTACAAACCAAATAGATAAGCGCCAAGGTACCAAGTTGGAATGGCAACCAGAATACCCACCACCAATAGCAGACCGATGTTTGCGCCAAGGAATTCTGCCGCTGCAACCGGACCTGGGTGTGGTGGAACAAACGCGTGCATAACCGCAAAAGCACCAGCTGCAGGCAACGCGTATTTAATTGGTGAGCCACCAAAACGAGCCGCCACACTTAGGATGATTGGCATCATCACTACAAGGCCAGCATCGAAGAAGATTGGGAAGCCAAACAGTAATGAAGCGACGCCCAAAGCAAATGGTGCGCGCTCTTTACCAAAGCGACCAATCAAAGTGTCTGCCAGCACTTTCGCACCGCCAGTCACTTCAAGAATTTTACCGATCATCGCACCAAGACCAACCAGCAATGCCACGGAAGCCAGTGTGCCGCCGAAGCCGCCCATCATGGTCGATACGACTTTCTCAGAAGGAACGCCAGTGGCGATTGCTGTGCCTAAACTCACCATAGTAAGGGAAGCAAAAGCATGGACTTTCAGTTTAATGATCAGAACGAGTAACGCTGCAATGGCAAGGCCTGCAATCGTCAGTAGGAACGTAGGATCTGGGGCTAGGGTTAATTGCTCCATAGGTTCACCTTTAAGAATTATTGTTTGTGTTATGGTTCACATTTATTTCAGTTACCGGTAACATGTTACCGATAACATGAATAAGATAAACCCATATTTTAAAGTGAATTCAAAAATTGAGATCACGCGCAAATTTGGTTATGAGGATAAGTTATGGCTGGTAGTAGTGTCATCGTTATGGGCGTTTGTGCTAGTGGTAAAAGCACAATTGGTGAGCATCTAGCGAAAAAGCTAGGGCGTAAATTCATTGATGGTGATGATCTTCATCCACGAGCGAACATTCAGAAAATGGCATCGGGCCAGCCTCTGAACGATGATGATCGCAAGCCATGGCTAGAACGCATTCGTGATGCGGCGTACAGCCTAGAAAGCAAAAACGAACACGGCATTATTGTCTGTTCAGCACTGAAAAAGATTTACCGCGATCAGATCCGCGAAGGTAACAACAACGTGACCTTCTTGTTCCTTGATGGCGATATGGAGTTGATCCTTAATCGCATGCGTATGCGCAAAGGCCACTTCATGAAAGAAAACATGGTGAAGAGCCAATTCGAGACACTAGAGCGCCCAGACAACGAGCCTCAAACTCTGATCGTCAGTATCGACGGAGACATCAGCGACGTGGTGGAACGCTCTGCTACTGAGCTAATCAAAATGCAAGCGATCGAGGTGGCGTAATGACTCACTCTATTGTTCTTGAGGTCACACAACGTTTGACCGAGCGCAGCCGTGAAGCGCGCGCTGCGTTTCTTGCTCGCACCGAAGTGCAAGCCGAAGCTGGCAAAGGCCGTGTTGGTTTATCTTGTGGTAACTTAGCTCATGCAGTCGCCGCATCTTGCTCTTCTGAAAAGAAAAATATTCTCGATTTTACTCATGCCAATGTCGCGCTGATCAGCGCCTACAACGACATGTTGAGCGCCCACCAGCCGTACCAAGACTACCCAGCGCAAATCAAACAAGTGCTGGCGGACTACGGACATACAGCGCAAGTCGCAGGTTGTGTGCCAGCGATGTGCGATGGGGTGACTCAAGGTCAAGCCGGCATGGATATGTCGCTGTTTTCGCGTGACTTAATTGCGCAATCAACGGCGTTGTCTTTGAGCCACAATGTCTTTGATGCCACATTACTGCTTGGCATCTGTGACAAAATCGCCCCGGGGCAACTGATGGGCGCGCTGTCTTACGCGCACCTGCCGACTGCGTTTGTACCAGCGGGTCTGATGGCAACAGGCATCAGCAACGAAGAGAAAGTCGACGTGCGCCAAAAATACGCAGCGGGTGAAGTCGGCAAAGACGCTCTGCTGGATATGGAGTGTCGCGCTTACCACTCTGCGGGTACATGCACGTTTTACGGCACCGCCAACACCAACCAGTTGGTGTTCGAAGCCATGGGCTTGATGCTGCCAGGTTCGGCATTCATTCATCCCCATACCCAACTGCGTAAAGCGTTAACCAATCACGCGGCTCTGAAAATCGCCTCAATGACGGCGGGTTCTGCACACTTCCGTCCGCTGGCCGAGGTGGTCACAGAAAAGAGCTTGGTCAACGGCATCATCGCTCTACTTGCATCTGGCGGCAGCACCAATCACACCATTCATATGATCGCCGTGGCGCGTGCTGCTGGCATCTTGCTCACCTGGCAAGACATCAGCGATCTGTCGGATGTGGTTCCTTTATTAGCGCGCGTTTACCCGAACGGCCCAGCCGATATGAACGCGTTCCAAGACGCGGGGGGCGTGCCAGCGTTATTGCACCGCTTGAACCAATCCGAGCTTTTGCATCGCGATGTGAAACCCGTGTTTGGTGAATTTGAAGACCAAATGACGCTACCGAGCCTTGTCGATGGCCAACTGACCTGGACATCGTGCCAAGGCAGCCAAGACGGTGACGTGATCGCCAAACCAGACGCCACATTCCAAAATACTGGCGGCACTCGCGTATTGACTGGCAACTTAGGCAAAGCCGTGGTGAAAGTGTCTGCGGTGAAAGAAGAGCAACGCGTGATTGTGGCACCAGCGATCGTATTCCAATGCCAACACGAAGTGGAAGCCGCATACAAACGTGGCGAGCTGAACAAAGACTGCATCGTTGTGGTCACACACAACGGCCCAGCGGCAAACGGCATGCCTGAACTGCATAAACTGATGCCAATCCTCGGCAACGTGCAGAAAGCGGGCTTTAAAGTCGCGCTAGTGACGGACGGTCGTTTATCTGGTGCATCCGGTAAAATTCCGTCTGCGATTCACGTTTCTCCAGAAGCCATTCGTGGTGGCGCGATTGGTTTGGTGCGCAACGGTGATTTGATTCATCTGGATTGCCAAACGGGCGAACTGAACAACTTAAGCGATACCACTGGTCGCGAGTTGATTCATTTCGATACCGAATCGACCCAACAAACTTGGGGACGAGGCTTGTTTAGCGTGATCCGCCAAAACGTATCGAGTGCAGAAGAAGGCGCAAGCTTTATTGTTTAAGGCGAGAAGAAAGACCTCGTCATTCCGACGAGCCTAGGCGAGATCAGGAATCTAATATCAACGTGCTGTGAAGCCAGAGAAAACCCCTCTGCTACAGCACTTTTTGTTGGTAGATTCTGAATCACGACCGTCCCTCGCAGTTCAGAATGACGAGCGTTGGGATTGGCCTCGGTTCTTTCTAAAAAACGAATGAATCCGTCGCTCCGACGAGCCCAAGCAAGATCAGGAATTTAATATCAACGTGCTGTGAAGCCAGAGAAAACTCCTCTGCCACAGCACTTTTTGTTGGTAGATTCTGACTCTTGCTCGTCCTTCGCTGTTCAGAATGACGAGCTTTGGGATTGGCCACCGCTCTTTCTAAAAACGAATGAATCCGTCATTCCGACGAGCCTAAGCGAGATCGGGAATCTAATATCAACGAGCTGTGAAGCCAGAGAAAACACCTCTGCCACAGCACTTTTTGTTGGTAGATTCTAAATCACGCCCGTCCCTCGCTGTTCAGAATGACGAGCGTTGGAATTGGCCTCAGTTCTTTCTAAAAACGAATGAATCCGTCGCTCCGAAGAGCCCAAGCAAGATCAGGAATTTAATATCAACGTGCTGTGAAGCCAGAGAAAACCCCCTTTGCCGAAACACTTTTGTGTTGGTAGATTCTGAATCACACTCGTCCCTCGCTATTCAGAATGGCAAGCTTTGGAGTTGGCCTCGGTTCTTTTTAAAAATGAATGAGTCCGTCATTCCGACGAGCCTAGGCGAGCTCAGGAATCCACTATCAACGTGCTGTGAAGCCAGAGAAACCCCCTCTACCACAGCACTTTTTGTTTGTAGATTCTGAATCACGCTCGTCCCTCGCTGTCCAGAATGGCAAGCTTTAGGATTGGTCACTGCTCTTTCTAAAAAAGTGAATCCGTCATTCCGACGAGCCTAGGCGAGATCAGGAATCTACTATCAACGTGCTGTGAAGCCAGAGAAAACTCCTCTGCCACAGCACTTTTTGTTGGTAGATTCTGAATCACGCTCGTCCCTCGCTGTTCAGAATGACGAACTTTAGGATTGGCCTCTGTTCTTTCTAAAAAACGAATGAATCCGTCATTCCGACGAGCCTAAGCGAGATCAGGAATCTACTATCAACGTGTTGTGAAGCCAGAGAAAACTCCTCTGCCACAGCACTTTTTTGTTGGTAGAGCCTGAATCACGCTCGTCCCTCGCTGTTCAAAATGACGAACTTTAGGATTGGCCTCTGTTCTTTCTAAAAACGAATGAATCCGTCATTCCGACGAGCCTAAGCGAGATCAGGAATCTACTCTCAACGTGCTGTGAATCCAGAGAAAACACCTCTGCTACAGCACTTTTTGTTGGTAGATCCTGAATCACGCTCGTCTCTTGCTGCTCAGAATGACGATATCTAGCATTCAGTAAATTATATCAAGCGGTCTTCATCACCACGACCGCAGCAATCACCACAAAGATACCAAACCAGCCGATTGGCTTGAGTTTCTGCTTAAACAGCAAGGCTCCACCCACTGCGGTACCCAAGATACCGATCGCACCCCAAGAGGCATAAGCAATGGCTAAGTCGATCTCTTTCACCGCTTGTGCCAACAGCGTGAATGCTGTCAGTACCAACACAATCGCCGCAATGCCCCAGCCTTTATATTTAAAACCTTTTGAGCGTGTCAGCGCCATATTGGCCATGATATCGACCAAGGCAGCCATCACGACAAATCCAAATGACATCGTAAAAAATTGACTCATGATTCGCACCTTGTACTAGTAGAAAATGAACGTTCTTTTGCCGGTTTATCGGCATTTTTCTTGGCGTTAGGTTGACCATGTGATTCCCCTAAGGTCACACACACAATGCCAACAACGGCTAACATCAAACCAAACAACTCTTGATGGTTTAAGTTGGCATCAAAGGCGATGATCGACACCACGGTGATCAACGAGATACCCAACCCTTCCCAGACAGCGTATGCCACACCGATAGATATTTTCTTCGCGGCAAACGCGAGAAAGTAGTAAGAGATTGCGATCAGCACATACATTACGATGTAGCCCCACCACCCGTGCCCTTGTCCGATAAGAGACATAGTGCTGGTGCCAGCCACTTCGGCAACGATGGCGAGCAATAAAAATAGACGTGCAACTAGCATGATTAATCCTCCATCAGAAATTAAAAAAATGCATAACGGAGAATGGTGAATGCCGCGTACCTGTATCGACATTCAAAAAGTTAAAAGATAAAAATGAGCCACTTCTCCTGACTATTTGAGATAAGGTTAGCGCTGGGTAGGAAAAAGAGACAGGTAATTGAGATATTCATTTTTGAATATCTTAAGAAGTAAGTTGTCTATGTAATCACACAATATTGATAAGGTTAAAGCATCTGCTCTCTCATTCAGCGGATGCCATCAGGTGACGTCACTGCGTAAAAATCAGCGGCGTATTGAGGGTTTGTCGCACCACTTTATGTAGGTGTCTGTGCAAAGGATGGTTGCGGTTGGTTTGAAGGAAACCGCCAGAGACAACAAACTGGCTAAACTCACGATTAACGGGTGGCATTGCGTAAGAGGCGAGTTCTGGCATCAACAATGCCGAGCTTTGACTGGCATACATAATCGCGTCGGTTTCTTGCAACATTTGGCAAGCCAAACGCAAATTATAGGACTTCAGTAACACTACTGGCTCATAACCCATGCGTCGATACTCGGACTCCACGGTACAAAGCGGTTTATATGACGCAGGCGCAGGCAAAGAGACGAGTGGTAGTTTGGACACCGTGTCCCAATCATTGCTGACTTTCGACAACGTTGGGTGGTTTTTGCGCGCCAAAACCACTCGTTTTTCAACGAATAACGGGCGCATGTAAATGTCTTTCGACAGCTCGGTCTCTTGGTCAAGAATGCAGTAATCGTGCTCGCCTTCTAACATTTCATCGTGCGAGTAAGTATTCCAGCTGGAAAAAGCAAAGTGCGCTTTGGGAAAGGCTCGATGACAGCCAGTGAGCAGTCGCTGCCCTTGTTCATCCATCAAATAAGGGTCAGTTACAATCGCAATCTGCCCTTGGTATTGCAGTGGGTCGAACACTTCAAATTCTTGCACCACTTTTTCCAGTGGTGCAACCATATTGTCGAACTCGGCGGCGAGACGAATCGCCATGGGTGATGGCTCTACCCCATGTGCTTTACGCACAAAAAGCGGGTCATCAAACACTTGCTTCAACTTCATCACGCCGCGGCTGGCGCTCGGTTGAGAAATGCCAAGCTGCATTGCGGCCAGCTTGATGCTGCGGTTTTCCACCACGGCTTTTAATAAACGCATTAAGTTGAGATCCAATGCATCCAGCTGATGTGCCATACCCTAACCTACCAATACCATTGATGAGCGAATACAAAGAGCAGTTAACAATTAGTTAAACACTCTCTCCCGACGTGATCTGATACCCCATATCGAAGACTTTTTCTTCTTGCGTTTCGCCTTTCAGGCGCGCAATTAATAGCTCTGCGCTCTTTACACCAATTTGGAAACGCGGTGTATCAACGCTGGTCAGTTTCGGGCTGATGGTTTGACCGATATCCAGCGCGTTATAGCCCGCCACTGCCAATTTCTGTGGAACTTGAATGCCACGTTGCTGCGCACTCAGCATGGTGCCAATTGCGATGTCATCGTTGGTACAGAACACCCCATCGAGCGTTGGGTGCGTTTCCAGTGCGCGTTCGAGCAAATCATGCGCTAAAGAAAAACTAGAATGATCACCAGTTAATACATGTTTGGGTTCTAGCCCTGCTTCTGTCATCGCGCGATCGTAACCTTGCATCCGCAATTTGGTTCGCGTATCCAGACGCGCGCCAAAATAGACGATTGTACGCTTCCCCGTATCTAGCATCTGCTTAACCACGGTGTACGACGCATCTTCATGATCGAGTCCAACCGCCATATCAATCGGCTCCGATGGCAGTTCCATGGTTTCGACCACCGGAATGCCCGCATTTTTGATCATCTGTAATGTACGCGGCGTGTGATGGCTTTCAGTTAGAATAAGCCCATCGACTTGATAAGAGAGTAATGACGCGATCTTGCGCTCTTCTTCAAGCTCATCGTAGCTAAAATGCGCTAAAAGCGTCTCATAGCCATTGGCTTTGGTCACCATCTCTATGCCCTGAACAAAGGAAGCAAAAATTTGGTTGGACAAAGACGGCAGTAAAATACCAATGGCTTTACTGGAGGACTTTGACAACATCGCCGGTGCACGGTTTTCGATGTAACCCATCTCTTCAATCGCAGTCGCAATCTTGGCCCGAGTCTTTTCTGCCACCGATTCAGGGTTACGCATATAGCGTGAAACGGTCATCTTCGTGACGCCAACCTGGTCTGCGACATCCTGCAATGTCGTACGAGTTTTCTTATTCTGTTGAGCCATAAATATGTGATTTATCAGTAATGTTACAAGTAACATTATGACGAATAGACTCTCTGCCGACAAGCTCAGTGAAAATAATTCGCAAAATCATGACGTTATTACTCCATTAGCCATCAAATTGCGTTTCATGGATTGTGAATCAAAACCGAATAAATAAATGACATTTATATCAAAGTTCTTATAAAATGCCGTACCTAAAAGAATAAGACATTAGTCACAGTGCAGTTAGGCTCTAGCGAAACCCAGATTTACTACCACCTGCTTGATCTGGACGACTCCCAAAAGCAGCAATACCTCCAAGCATTGCAACGAAGTCAACCTGAGCTGTATCGACAACTCGTTCCTCTTTTAGCCAACGAGACACCGGAAGAACAACTAACGCAGTTACTTTATTTTGGTGCTCATCAGGCAACGAACCAAGACGTCGATCTAAGCGGAGAAATCATCAGTAAGTACCGCCTAACTCATGAGTTGGGGCGTGGTGGCATGGGTGTCGTATACGCAGCTCTACGTGCAGATGAAACGTTCGAGCAAGATCTGGCTATCAAGTTTATTCAAAGCAATTTGAGCAATGTGTTAGGGCAACGCGCACTCTTCGATGAAGCTCAACTTCTCGCGCGTCTAAACCATCCTTACATCGCGAAAGTGTTTGACGGCGGTCTCCATCAAGATTCGGTTTACATCGTGATGGAGCGGGTGTTTGGTCAAACTTTGGATGAGTACCTATCTGAAAATAAGCTAGAAAAAACGGAGAAGCTGCTGCTGTTTAAGCAGATCTGTCAGGCGATGGAGCACGCCCATCAGCACCAGGTTTTGCATGCCGATCTAAAACCAGAAAATATACTGATTGATCGTAGCAAGCGTCCCAAACTGCTTGACTTCAACTTGACTCAAAAAGCGCACTCTAACCGAGAAGACTCACCCTCAGCGCTGATTGCGTTTAGCCAAAATTTTGCTAGCCCAGAGCAGCAAGCAGGACTGGTTCTAACAGAGCAAAGCGACGTGTACTCCTTGGGCAAAATTCTCGCTTTGATGTTTCCATCACCAACAATTTGGTCTGATGTTTACTGGGTGATAAGACGCGCAACGCGTCCTGCCACTCAAGTGCGATACTCAGATGTACGAGCGCTACGCATTGATATCGAGCGAATTATCGAACGTCGCCCTATCGAGCAGAAAAAACACTGGCCTTTGTATAGCGCCTTTCGCTTGGTGCAACGGCGCCCTCTTGCTTCTGCATTGTCAGGCATCATCGTGCTATCAGGTGTGCTATTTGGCAGCGCCATGATGCAAAAGAATATCCAACTGCAACAAGAGAAGAAGATTGCAGAAGATATGATGTACGAAATGACTCGCCTCATCTTCCACGCGAAGGGGCAAAATGTCGAACATCTCTCAGTGAACTCCATGATGGAGTTAACACGAAGGCGGATACTCTCTAACCCAGATATCCCCAAACATATAAAACAAAAAATGTTGTTGGCGATGATGACACCGGTGCCAGAGAAGCACCTAACTACACCAATGAGTTGTCAGCCAAATTGTGCGTCTAAGGACAGCACCAACCAATAAGGCTTAAAACAAGATGTATACACGTTCAGTGGTATTTTGGCTGTCTGCATTGACGGCTACGTCCACGTTGGCAGCAGACGTTTCAGCTGCCACTTCACACCCACCAGCTTCAACCTTGAAGCAAGGCTACTTTATCGACGCCCCAGTGACTGGCCTGTATTACAAAACCAGTTCCAATATCACTGGCGTCACTCAGCAAGGAGCATTTCATTACCAACCCGGTGATGTAATTAGCTTCTTCCTTGGTAACGATGATAAAGGTTATCTGCTGACGACCTTATCAAGCCAAGAAGTGCTGACGCCGACGATGGCGACAACCAAACCTAGCCGCAGCATCAATATGACGCGTCTGCTGCTTTCTCTCGACAGCACGCCTGAGAATCGTGAGGAAATTGTCCTAGCAAACCGTGTGCTGTCTGATCCTCACTTTCAAAGCCAGCTCAAAGGCCTTGATCTCAATTACCTGGATGACGCTAAACGCTACCTCAATCTCGATTGGGTATCTGTCAATGAGGCGATTGAGCACCTAAACGAAAGCCAGCAGTACATTGAAAAAAATTTTTCCTCTGATGAGATCATTTTTGAACCTCGCGACATGACGTTCAAAAACATCGTCATCAAAAAGAAGGATTGGCAAGGCCGCGCTTGTGCTTACGATCTACGCTATCAGCATCATCCCAAATATCGTCCTCCTATTGGTGAAACTCGATTCACCATCACCAAAGACTCATTGATTGAACACCCAAGCATTGGCGATCATTTTCAAGGCTGCTTCCTCTCGATGAAGCGCCCTATCACGGAAGATGTCGTCGAACCGATAAGCAAGTTTGCGGATTGGTTTAATATCGTTGGTTGTTCAATCACAGGGTGCACCCGCAACGACTTGAATGGCTTCTCTCTCGAAGACTTCGATGATGAAGGCGACTGGAAGTACCGCTCCGTTGCCCTCAATTTTGATCCGAGCACCGAGTTATTGATGGAAAAAGTACAAGGTCTCGGGCGTAAAAAAAACATCCAACACAATAACCGCACAGAAATGCTCTGGTTTACGTATCCCAATACTAGCGAACACGACATTGACTACCTCGGCGTGTGGCAGCAAACCGAATACCACCAACAGTCCATGACACAATCGTGCCTATTGATGCGCCACCAACAAGTCATGCGACTGCCGCAAAATACGGACACCTGCCCAACCGATACAAGCCTGTACACCCAAGATGTTACCCGCGAATTTGCCGACATGTGGTGGGTCAACAATAGCGATCCCAAAGCCGAACTCGCGCAAATGAACGTCATGGTACGTTGGTCAACAACCCCATCCGAAATCAATTACACCACCTGGGAATACTTGCCAGCTGGTGCAACTTGGGAGCAAGGCATTTTATATCGCTATCAACAAAATGTTCTGCGCAACCAAGACGGTTCCGATCGCATTGAAACCCACACCATTTCTGAATTTGTCAAAGTGAGCGAGGATGTATAACCATGGCAACAGCAGTAGCACTGACACAAATCATTCAACAATGGCAATCTGGTGATAAACGAGCTGAGAGCGAGCTCTATCAGTTTGCTTATTTACAGTTGCGTAAGATCGCCCAACATGAGCGTGAACGAAATGCAGAAAAGTACGGCACCGACAACAAAGTACTGGCAGACAGCGTCAACAGCACCACGGCATTAATTCATGATGCTTACCTGAAAATGTCCAACTGCGACATGAGTGAAATTGAAACAAAGCGCGATTTCTTTTTGATGGCCGCCAAAGTGATGCGTCAAATTTTGATCGACAACGCACGCTCGCACCAAGCACAAAAGCGTCAACACATTACATTGATGAGAGATGAAGAAGATCGTTTCGAGCAATTGATTATCATGGATAAAGCTCTGGATAGTTTCAGTAGCCGCTATCCACGCCAATCGAGCGCACTCAAACTCAAGTATTTAATGGGCATGAAAAACCAAGAAATCAGTGAGCTACTCGAATGCAGCGCAAGCCTGATAGAGAAAGACCTCAAATTCTCTCGCAGTTGGCTACAATCACGAATGGCGCACACGTAATCATGAACAAAAAGCTTTGGATAATCGGCGCAGTATGCGTCGGTTTGTTCGGTATTTACTTCATTTCAAACAAACACAATTTGGCATCTGTGGAAGACTCGTCAGACAACGCCGACAAGTCAACCCAGCAAGCACATCGTCAATATGAGCGCACATCTTTAGTTGAAGTAAAGCAAGCGTTGACAGGTTCTGCGTTGGATCGCACTCATAAAAAAGCGGGAGATGACGCATTTAACTCCGCCCTTTTAGGACAACCAGGCCCTGTTACGAATCCATTTCATACCACAGAAGACAACACGTTTTACGAGTCAGCATTGGGTGATAAGAACAGCCGACCACAAGAGGACCCATCAGAGAATAATAAACCCATCATCAACCTCACTGTGGAACAGCAGCTACAAACCATTATTTATGCTTGGGAGCTGAAACAAAACTCTCCGGTGAGTTATTCGCTCAACCTTAACCAGCTTTTTGAAGACCCAGATGGCGATCTCCTCACCACTCAGATTTGGCTTGAAAACGCCAATGGGTTAAGAGTCCTCAACCAAGGACAAATGATGGTGCAAGGAGCGCCTGAGGAAATAAAAACCACCACATATTTGGCGGTAGCAGCGCGCGATGATTATCACGGTAATAGCGATCATGCATGGGTCACAACGCGCTTTGAGTTACCCGTTATCACACCCGATCAAAATGACACAGAACATCCGTTAGTTGGCGATGTAGTTTATCGCCTAGAGACGACACAAAATCTTGCCGGTATCGCGTACGCGTATGAAGTGGTGTATTGCGAGGCCTTTCAGTTTGAGGGGGGCGAAGTAAGTTATGCCGCCTCACACAACAAACGCCAGTGTCCTGAAAAGGGAGACTTGAAAAAAGTGGGCAAGTACAAAATCAGTGATGACTCGTTGATCGTTTATGTCCAAGGTGTACGCCAAATTTGGACCATCAAAAAAGAATACCCATCTCAGGTTCATGAAGATACTCGGAACTACTTCATCACCGTGTTTGATGGTAAACAATTCGAAAGCTACACCATGCAAAAGAACAAGCAATCGATGGAAAAGCGCATCAATGTCCACACTGGCGAGTACGAATATCAAGGAACGTCGTTTGACTACCTCTTCCCAATTTCAGGAGGAGGTTACATAAACGGGACTGCTAGCAACTACATATTTGATAGAAGTGTTCAGGGTAACGAACCAGTGCACAAACTGGACTCTGATCTCAATATGAAATCAAATCAACATGACCTCTTTTGTCATGATTATTTATTTTACTGGTACAGCTCTATCGTAGCTGGGCGAGGAGAGTTTGCCGATATTATCTCTAGCTCAATGGATTTTGACAACGTGACACCAATACATTGTGCTGACTGGCCAGATAATTACTGGCAACGAACATTTATGTTTTACAACCTTGAATACACAGATTACGACATATTCATTCCAGGCGAAGTCTACAGTTATGTGCTTAAACCTCACCCTCAATTTGCTGATCGCGTTGAGGAATTTAAGATCAACATGATTTATCACGCCCCTGTCCTTAGAGACACCCAATAAACCTTTTTTACCGGTGGTTATATTAACAAAACAATCATTCCCAAAATAAAACTGGAACCGTGATCAAATTATAAATTTTCCATCATAGACAAAAAATAGAAATAAATTTTACGGGTTTTGTGCGGATTTTCGTGTCTTGAACCTAAGCTCAATAGTCATTAAAAAGACACCACTCTCTTATATCTCACTAGTGAGATATAAAGAAAAAAATAATAAAAAAAGCGACTTTCTCATTCGGAAACGAAACAAGGACAAATAAATAATGAATAAGGTGAGTTTACTAGCAGCGTCAGTGGCTATCGCTCTTACAGGCTGTGGCGGTTCAGATGGTGGTTCAAACAGTGCTAACGACGGCGTTGTGATCACAGGTTTTGACGGCTACTTCAAGCATGCCGTTGTTTTTGAAGATACGAACAACAACGGCCAATGGGACACTCAAGAAACATTCCTTGGTCTGACCGATGAGAAAGGTCAACTGAAATTGGATGCAAAACCAGAAAGCACTCTAGCGCTACAGACCATCACACCAAACGGTTCAAAGCAGAAACAGCTCATCGCCTTGGATGCGAAAGAGTACGCTGGCAAATACACGGTTGATATGGATCATCCAGGCCAAGCTATGGCGCACGAAATCGTATTCCGTGCACCAACATCGTCAAACGTGATTTCACCTATCACGGACCTTGTTGCGATTGAAATGGCAAAAGATCCAGCCATTAGTGAAGAAGACGCGAAAGCGAAAGTAAACCAAGCGCTAGGAGGCTCAGAAGAAGCACCAATTGATCTGTACAGTGATTTTGTTGAAGGTGCGACAAAAAACGCCGAACTACATAAAACCGCTCAGATTCTGACCGACTCGAAAGCACAAAACCCAACGAACTACGAGAAAAAAGCCACGGAGTTTGCTCAAGCGGCAAACCAAGAAGTGGAACGTCTTGTTGCATCTGGCGAAAACATCAATGACCCAAATCTACGTCCAATCATCACTGACGCGACCCCAGACAGCGACACCTTAGCACCTGAAACGGCAGTTAATAACAAGCTAACCGTAAACAAAATCGTCGAAAAGGCAGCTAAAGATAAGCTAGAAAAACTACCAAAAATCGTACAAGGCGTGGACTTTGATGGCTTAGAGCTAGACATTGAAGGTCTATTTGCAGACAAAGACCAAAACCTTGTGACAACCAAACTGACGCACAACTTTGCAGGCACAGGCATTGAAGTTGTGCAAACTGGCAACCTGATTGTTCTACAACCAACTGCAATCGTAGAGAAAGCTGGTGATTTTGAGATTGTTCTAACGGCGCAAGACATTGATTCGTCAGGTAAGGTTTTGGGTACGGTAAGCACCGTATTTAAGTTCGAAATCGAATCGGCAAACTTACCACCAATGGTTGTAGAAACAGAACAAGCGCATCTGCAGTCCATCGTTGATGGTTGGTACCTACAACAAGGTGAAGTGTTTGAACAAACGCTCGATATTTCTAGCTTGTTCCAAGATAAAGACGGTCATATCACCGACTACTCAGCGGACTATGTGGACATTGAAGGTCTAACAGTATCTGAGGATGGTAATGCAATTATCACCATTAAAGGCACACCAACAAAAGCAGGTGAAGCTGGAGCAACACTTGCGATTAGCGCAACAGATGGTCATACCGCGGTACAAATTGCGCTCAGCATGCCAACGGTTATCGAAGGCGTCACGCCACCACCAGTAGTACCGACTTTGGGCTTCACTCACGAGCACTTCAACGGTCAAGAATGGAAAATGGGTAGCTTTGCACAGAAAGATGGTGAAATCGGCTACGCCATGTTGATGCAAGATTCTGAAGGCCTACTATTCTGCTGGGGTTCAAACCACGATGAGATGAGTCAAGAGTACAAAGCGAACATCAGTGACTTCCTAAAAGACACATGGGAACACGATGCTTACGCCATTCTTGCCGATCTGGACCAACAAACTGGTTACACAGAATACAACAATAAAGACTGTAACGACGTTGAGTTGAAAGACGGCAAGCTATACAACAGCTACGGCGACGAGTATGAAATGTTGTACCAGCACAAAACCGAGCATAACGGCACTCAAATGATCGTTAAAATCTCAGATGATGAGCTGTTCTGGATGGACTCAAGCAATACCCCATTCGCAGAATCACTTTCGGTTGCAGAACACATCAAACAAGGCACGGTAGAGCATGACTTGATGGTAGAAAGTAATGGCACAGGCGACGACACAGTCCTGAAATACTCGTCAGGTGCGTACGAATACGACACTGATACTTACAACTACACTTCGTTCATGCCAACAGGATTCCAAACTCCAGGTAATTGGGAAATCCAGAATGATGAAGACCGTGAACTGCTGATTCTAGAAGAAACAGGCTCAGAGTCAGATTACAAAACTCGTCATCGTTACATCAACCGCGATTTTGGTGACTTTTATATTGGTATTCGTTGGAGTAAAGAACAAAACGGTCATGAATCCGCACCGGAATATGGTCTGTACTCTAACAGCAAAGAAGCCATGACAAGCATCGCGAGTTCACTACCGATTTTGGAGCCTGGTGATGATGACTAAAGCAACCATCGTTAACCCTTGCTGTGATAGCGTGCATTTGCGTAGAAGACGCAGAACATTTTGGGAACGATTGGTCGGCATCAAAGAAGTGTATATCTGCTCTAACTGTCACAAAGAAACGCCACTCAAATAGCGATAATATTTGAGACCGCAAAAAAGCCCCGAACTCGGGGCTTTCTTCTATATTTTGACCACAATATCTGAGTCGTTATTTCACGCACACCACGTTCAATAATGAGGTCCCGGTGAGCTGATTGGGCTCACGATCGGCGAACAAACCTTTCTTATCTTTGCCCCAATACGGCAGTTGCAGTGGCCATTGATTTTTTTCCATCACCCCAGACGCCCTCAGCGCTTTAAACTCTGCTGGGTTGGCTAAGCTCATACCCAGTTGCTGACATACTTTGTGCGAGTTTTCGTAGTTGAGGCGGTTCCACGGCTTACCATGTTCCATGTAAAACTGATTATGGTGATCGAGTAAATATGGGACCACGTACGTTTTGCCCTGTACTGAAGTTCTCAACCGAACTTCAATGTCATCATTTCCAGTGACAATTGGCTTCGCTTTGGTCTTAGCAACAGGCTTAGACGAAGAGCTATCACGCGAACTTTTTGCCTTGGTATCTGGCTTCTCTGCCCGCGCTTTAAAGGCGTCGGTATCAGCTCGCACAGCAGGAACTGGCGCGGGTTTCGGGGTCACCGTCGGTGTTGGCTTAACCGAAGATGCGGCTGATTTCGACGGCACAGCGGGTTTAGATAGTGTCGTAGACTGTTTATTCTCTTTTCCAACCACGCGGATGAACGCCTCTTTGTAATTCGACAAGGTTTTGACTCCTCGCAAATCTCCCCTCGCATCAGACAGATCTTTGTAAGGCCCAATCAAACAGCGATAACCTTTGGATTCAGGCTTCATCCACACGTCGGTCGTAATCTTGCTGTAAAGCGGCTTTGCTTTCGCGAGTGACATTGGCTTTGGTAGTAATCCGCATTGAATCCAGTAGAGGTAGTTGCCTCCTTGCGGCACTTTCTTTCCCCATACTCCGTTACCAATTGGGCACGTTTTCTCAAGCATCGGTAATTCTTTCTCGCTGGCTTGAGTGGCTTGGCAAAGGAACTCCTCCGCCTCAACTGGATTAGAAAACTGGGCGCATACTAGCAACAAACCCAAAGCCAGGCTTGCTTGGAAGACGTTAGATGGGCGTTGGGCCTTCTTCATATCCATACACTTCACTCTAAATTAGTGGGTAAGGTCATCATGGCGGAAAAGCGCCAAAAAAATGTGAACAAAGAATAACTAGCAAAAAAAGAGCCGGAATTTGCATCCGGCTCTCAGTTTAGGAAGGAATTAAGCGAATTTACAACGCTTGGTGGGAAAATTCTTATCCTTTGTACAGTTTCGGGTTGAATACATCACGTAGCCAGTCTCCCAACAGGTTGATAACCAAAACCAATGTTACGAGCACGATGCCTGGGAAAGCAGTAATCCACCATGCACCAGAGAAGATGTAGTTAAAGCCGATGCTGATTAGCGCACCCAGTGACGGCTGATCGACTGGCAGACCCAAACCTAGGAATGACAGCGCCGCTTCCGACATGATTGCGTTCGCTACCTGTACCGTCGAGATAACCAAGATTGGCGATAGACAGTTTGGCAGAATGTGACGGAACATGATTCGCGGAGCTTTAAAGCCCATCACACGCGCCGCTTCGACGTATTCTTTCTTCTTCTCTGCCAATACCGAGGCACGAATAGTCCGTGCGTATTGCGGCCATTCTGCCACACCGATGATCACCACCAGCATGACCACCGCATATTGGCTGTAAAAATCACTGCCAAAACTGGCTTTGAAGATAGCTGACACGATGATCGCCACCATCATGGTCGAGAACGACAACTGTACGTCTGCAAAACGCATCAAGAAGCTATCGATACGGCCGCCGAAATAACCCGCCGACAAACCAATGATGATACCCAGTACCAACTGAAGACCAACCGCCAGGAAGCCGATGGTTAGAGACAGACGAGAGCCGTAAAGAATGGTCGATAAAATATCGCGACCTTGCTCGTCAGTACCCAACACAAAGCGTTCATCGCCATCTTCCATCCACGAAGGTGGCAACTCAGAATCCATGATGTCGATAGACGTCAGATCGTACGGGTCTGTTGGCGCAAGAATCGGTGCAGCCAATGCCAATACTAAGAACATCATAAAGACGGTAAAACTCGCCATCGCCACTTTGTCGCGTTTGAAGTAATACAGAAAATCTGACTCTTTGAAACGCTGCCACGCTGATGGAGCAGGAGCTGGTGTTAAATTTGATTGGCTCATGATTAAGCTCCTTTTCCAGTTAGGTTCACAGTTGGGTTGATGATGCCGTACAGCAAGTCAACGATGGTATTGGTTACCACGAAGATCAGACCAACAAAGATAACGTAGGCAGTGATCAGCGGTGTATCTACACGGTTGATTGCCTCTAGGAAAAGGAAGCCAGTGCCCGGCCATTGGAACACGGTTTCAGTAAGAATGGTGTAGGCCACCATGGTACCAATCTGCACACCACCTACTGTCAATACTGGTAGCATGGTGTTCTTAAGTGCATGTTGGTAATAAATCTTTTGTAAGTTCAAACCTTTTGCTTTGGCGAACTTAATGTATTCCGAACTCAGAACTTCCAGCATTTCTGAACGCACCAAGCGGATGAACAACGGCAACATGATAGACGCTAGCGCAATACAAGGTAGGATGAGGTGCTTGATACCATCAATGGTAAAGAAGCCAGATTCCCAACCGAGCACATTAGCGGTCTCGCCCCGCCCGTAGGAAGGCAGCCAACCGAGTTCTATGGAGAAGACATACATCAGCATGATTGCGGTTAAGAACACCGGAATCGAGATACCGACACTGCTCATCGCCATGACAAATTTGGTAAAAACACTCTTAGGATGAATCGCAGAGTACACCCCAAGCGGAATAGAGAAAACAATGATGATAAGCGTCGCGCCAAACACGAGCTCTAATGTAGCCACCAGCTTGTCGAGAATCACCTCAACCGCAGGTCGCTTGAAAAAATATGAGGTACCCAAATCACCTTGCAGTGCATTACCCACAAAGCGCGTATACTTTGTGATAAAGGGATCGTTCAGGCCTAAGTCGTCGCGTAGCGCTTGACGCTCCGATTCCGAAACCGACTGACCTACAAGCTCACGCAGCGGATCACCCAGGTTGTCCTGAATGGCAAACGCCACCAAACTGATCACAAACATCACTATCAGTGCCTGAAACAGGCGCTTGACCAGAAACGAAAACATTCCTTGCCCCTTAACTATCCATAGATCTCTAAATTAGAGAGAAAATTCAGTCTAAATAACCAACTCAATCCGACTGAAACAAAATTGAGTCGAGTGCTTTAAGTTGAGGAGGGAAATCCATCCCTCCTCAAAGTAGACTAACCGTGATTATTCAACCACTAGGTCACCGAAGTAAGGCATTACCATTGGGTTAACGATATCTGCCGCTTTCACGTTAGACTTCGCGCCCCATGCTTCACTTTGCCAGTGTAGCGGTACGAATGCTGCGTCGTTGTATAGTGTCGCTTCTACGCCCTTCAGCATTTCTGCACGTTTCGCAGGGTCCGTCTCTACGTTCGCAGCTTCAACCACTTTGTCCATTTCTGGGTTTGAGTAGTAACCACAGTTGTACTGACCACGACCGGTTTCTTCGTTACGAGTCATAGTTAGGAACTCGTTGAAGTTCGCTGAGTCTTCTGTATCTGAGTGCCAACCGATCATCAGCATGTCTGCCGCACACTTGTCGAACTCAGGCCAGTACTGCGCTTTTGGCATGGTCTTCAGATCAACCTTGATACCGATCTTAGACAACATTGCCGCCGCCGCTTGTGCTACTTTCGCATCGTTCACGTAACGGTTGTTTGGTGCGATCATCGTTAGCGTCAGGCCGTTTTCGTAACCCGCTTCTTTCATCAGTTCTTTCGCTTTCTTCAAATCGTAGCGAGGTACTAGCTTGTCATCGTGACCTACGTAACCTGCCGGGCTTTGCTGACCAGCAGCCGTTGCGAAGCCTTTCATGATTTTCTTCACGATACCTTCGTTATTGATTGCGTGAACAATCGCTTGGCGAACGCGAACGTCTTTCAATGCTTCGTTGCTGTTTTGGTTTAGTTGGAACGTGATGATACGAGTACCAGGCAGCGTGACGAGGTCGATGCCGTCAGCATCTTCAACGCGTTTGTGGTCGTTTGGCGCTACAGGGTGAATCATGTCTACACCGCCAGAAAGCAGCGCTGCTACACGAGTTGCGTCTTCTTTGATTGGCACAAGTGTTAGCTTATCAACATTACCTTTCGACTCTTTGTCCCAGTAATCTTTAAAGCGTTCAAATTCCACTTTTACGCCCTGTTCACGTGAAGTCACAATGAATGGACCCGTGCCAGATACGTTAGTCGATGCAAATGAGTTACCGTGCTTCACTAACTCAGACTTGTCTTTGCCGTCCGCAGTTTTGCCAGTGTAGAACTTGCTGTCCATTGGGAAAATGTACGTTGCGGTTTGCAACACTAGTGGGTAAGGACCTTTAGTTACAAGATCGAACGTGTTGTCGTCAACTTTGACGATTTTTTCGTACGGGTCGAAGATGTTTTTAAAGTCAGGAGAGCTTTGTAAACGCTGGAACGTCCACACGACGTCGTCAGCCGTTAGAGTATTGCCAGAATGGAATTTCACACCTTCACGCAGTTTGAAACGAACAGTCGTATCGTTAATACGTTCCCAGCTTTCCGCTAGGCGAGGCTCGAAATCCATTTTTTGAGTAAAGCGAACCAACGGATCAAATACCATGTGTGACATTTGCAGTGTGCCACCTGATAGCTGCTCATGTGGGTCAAGCGATACTGGGTCAGCTGCATAGCCAACTTTGATATCTGCTGCCATTGCGTTAAAGCTTAGGCCCGCAGCCATTAGCGCCACTGCTAATTTGCTTTTCATGGTTTTCATTTGCATAACTCCTTCATGCGGGGATACGGATCCCTTGTTGTTGTGTTTGCGTCTTTGTTATGACTAAAGGTTAGCCAAGCGAATTGCTTGGTTTATGCCGTTTCGATCTCTTCTCGCAAGCCAGTAAACTCCGGCATCAGAGAAATCAATTTTTTGCTGTATTCGTGTTGAGGTGCCGTGAATAACTGTTCTGTTGGTGCCACTTCTAAAAGTGTACCCATTTGCATCACACCTACTCGGTCACACATCTGACGAATAACAGGTAAATCGTGGCTGATAAACAACATAGTCAAGTTCAGCTCACTTTGCAGATCTTTCAGCAAGTTTAGAATTTGTGCCTGTACCGATACGTCCAGTGCTGAGGTCGGTTCATCACAAATCAAAAGTCGAGGACGAGTCGCCAACGCACGCGCAATAGAAATACGCTGACGCTGACCACCGGAGAATTCATGAGGGTACTTAAGCCCAGCCATTCGACCCAAACCAACATGATCCAATAGGTCATTCACGATTTGGCGAGTTTCCGACTCGTTTTTCGTCAATTTATGGAAACGGATTGGCTCAGCAATAATATCGAATACCTTCATACGAGGGTTCATTGAAGTATATGGGTTTTGGAACACCATCTGCATTTGACGACGCATCGGGCGGCGCTCTTTCTCAGAGGTTAAAGCGGTCAGGTCAATGCCCTCGAATTTCACCTGACCAGAGTTAGGTTGGTATAAACCAGCAATCACACGTGCAATGGTCGATTTACCTGAACCAGACTCGCCCACCAAACCAAAGGTTTCGCCTTCGTGCACTTCAAAGCTCACATTATTAGATGCTTGCACGTATTCTCGGCGGCTCTCGAACAAAGAGTCTTTGGTCACAAAGCGAAGATTGACGTTCTTCACGTCCAAAAGCGGGCCAGTGTACTCACGCTCATCTTGGCTTTGTCCTAACCAGTGGTTCTTGATATCGAGTGGCTCCATTTCCGCCGCTTCTTCGATATAGCTTACTAACGGGAAACGATCTAGCTTTCTGTCTGAACGTGGTACCGCTGAAATTAGACTGCGAGTATAAGAATGATCAGGATCGCCCAATACTTTGGCTGTTGGTCCAAACTCCACCAAGTCACCACGATACATTACCGCCACGCGATCGGTGACGTTGGAGACGACACCCATATCGTGAGTAACCAACATACAGCCGACATTGTTCTTGATACACAGCTCGCGGATCAAGTTGAGGATTTGGTCTTGGATAGAAACGTCTAACGCCGTAGTTGGTTCGTCCGCAATGATGAGATCAGGCTCACCAGCCAAAGCAATGGCAATGACAACACGCTGACGCATACCACCAGAGAATTGGTGCGGGTACTGCTTTAAGCGGTTTTCTGGTTGAGGAATACCAACCTGCTGCATAAGAGAAAGCGCGCGCTGATACGCCTCTTCATCAGAGACCTTCATGTTAGCGTGGATCGTCTCTTTCAGCTGTTGCTCAACAGTAAAAAGTGGATTGAGCGAGGTCATCGGATCTTGGAAAATAAAACCTATTTTCGAGCCGCGAACCTTACGCATCGCTTCTGGTGATAGGCCAGAAATTTTTTCTCCATCCAAGAATACATCACCGCTAGCAACGCGACCTGGAGGGCTAAGCAAATCAATAACGGCGTTACCAACGGTGGATTTACCCGCACCTGATTCGCCAACAACACCCACGATTTCACCACGTTCAATATGAAAAGAAAGTGACTTCACGGCAGCGTGAACGCCGTGTCGGGATGGGTATTCAATACGAAGGTTTTTCACTTCTAATAGTGACATTTCAGACCTCTACTGCCTTGTCTGTGGTATCGAATCATGCCAAAGGCACCATTCATCACCTGAATGAATCCGTTCAAATTCAGAATAATACTCTGAAATCTTAATGCGGAAATAATTTGGCAAAAATCACACAAAAAAGCAACAATTAAAGTATATTCCGCCGAAAAAACATTAAATAAACGCACAATTAGCGAATAAAAATGCATTAACAAGTATTTAACCATTTTCATATCACACTATTTTTGTGCGTCATGCACCAATAAAACTAGAAAAATGCTCTAAAAGTAAACATGAGCTAAACAAGATCATTAACCATATTATTCATGTGCATTTATTAACATTTAACAAACAATATCATATGCAAAAAGTGTTTTTTCAACATAAAAAACTATTAATAAAATAGTCGGCAAATACAAAAAGCCAAACTTAGGAAGAGAAAGGATCGGTCAAAACGTGAACAAAACAGCAAAACCACACAAATCCTGCTCCAACGCAGATTATGCGCCACTTAAGCGGTTTATTGACTAAGCAAAGGAAAGTACCGCTATCCTCATTCGTACGTCATAAGAAAACTCGCCGATTTTAACCCTTTACGACACAATTGAGAGTGGGATAATAGATGAACAGTGTCAAAGCCAAGCCGTAAATAAAAGGAGCTCCTGTGCTTAAAGCGATTTTTTTTGATATGGACGAGACTTTATGTGCAACGTCACAAGCCGATAAAGTTGCAGGACAAGCGTTTACAACTTGGATTCATAAGACCTACCCACAAGTTACCGAGCCAAAAGCGTTTTTGCAGCGCTACTTGCAGGGTGTATACAAAAAGCTGAATGCTGAGTTCCCTCACCTTGTGGCTCTGCTACCCGATGAAAATGCTTTCCGTTGTGGCCTGATCCAAAACATCTTGGCGGAGCAAGGCGTCAGCATCACTGCAAAAGAGGCTCAACAAGCTCAAGACTACTTTGACTCTGCACGTATGGGCGCGTTCACTTTCTTCCCTGGTGTAAAAGAAATGCTCAGCGACCTTCGTCAACATTACAAACTCGTCGTGATCACTAACGGCCCGATTTTTTCTCAACACCCTAAATTAAACGCGACACAAATGAGCAACTGGGTGGACCATATTATTGTGGGAGGAGAAGAGCCAGAAGAGAAACCTGCTACAAGTATTTTCCAAAAAGCGCTCGACTTGGTCGAAGTAAAACCAGAAGAGGCTCTACACGTGGGCGACTCTTTACCTGCTGACATTGCTGGCGCTAACAATATGGGCATTTTGAGTGTGTGGGTGAATGCGACAGGCGCAAGTAACTCAACGGATATAACGCCAAGTTTTGAAATCCAAAAAACGGTAGAAGTAAAAGAAATCCTTAAAACACTCGCCCAATAAAAGCAGCGGATTAGAAAACTACAAACCCCCAGACACTGCTCTGGGGTTTATTTTGTCAGCTCGAAAAGCATTTAGATCATAGGTGGTCAAAAGCCCCTAGAGCTGTACACTTTTGGGAAAAATTGAAATGGAATGCCGATTCTTTTCAGGAGAGATGCAAAAAAGCCCCAGTCTTTCGACTGAGGCTCTAAATAGCGGTCGGTGAAGAGCCGAATTCTAACTTCAGGCGAACCCCACTTGGGTTCAAATCCATTGATACATTACCGACTAATACAGTCCAAGCGAGATCATAAACTCTAAAACGACGAAAGCCTGCTAAAAAGCAGGCTTTCTAATAGTGGTCGGTGAAGAGGGATTCGAACCCCCGACCCTCTGGTCCCAAACCAGATGCGCTACCAAGCTGCGCTATTCACCGAACTGTATTTGCTGATTTTCTCAAATCAGACAGGACACTTCAACTAAGAAGTCACCTTAATTAATGGGGTGGCTAACGAGATTCGAACTCGCGACCACCGGAATCACAATCCAGGGCTCTACCAACTGAGCTATAGCCACCATCAATTTTTGCTGTTTACCGCTCTATTCGAGCCATAAACTAAATAGTGGTCGGTGAAGAGGGATTCGAACCCCCGACCCTCTGGTCCCAAACCAGATGCGCTACCAAGCTGCGCTATTCACCGACGATGTTTTATCTTGATTGAATCAAGATTGGGAGCAATGCTACCGCATTCAATCTAAAAAAGAAAGAATGGGGTGGCTAACGAGACTTGAACTCGCGACAACCGGAATCACAATCCGGGGCTCTACCAACTGAGCTATAGCCACCACTGATTTTTACCGATGTATCCTCCGAGGCAATGGTACGCCCGAAAGGATTCGAACCTTCGACCTTTGGCTCCGGAGGCCAACGCTCTATCCAACTGAGCTACGGGCGCATGCCCTATCGGCGGAGTGGAATAATACGGATATCACACTATGCCGTCTAGTACTTTTTTTACTTTTTTTATCGTTTGGTCTCTTTTTCGACAGTTATCTTCCGTTAAAGTGGATTTTTGATGTGATTCACGCCCTGTCATGGATAACTTGTTGTTTATTGCAACAAGTTATCGGGATATAATCACCCATTATTTACATTGATTTAACAGCTGCAACCAAGTTGTCTAATCATTCTATGCCATTCAGTGGAATTTAATGATTTCTCTGCTCGGCATTAATACTCTAACTATATAAATAGGTAAGTCACTTACCTCGGGAATGTGAAGTGGGTTTAATGGATATGTCTCGACAAATGATTAGCGTTTTGTTCGCTGCCTTAACGTTTTCTACGGCAGCTTTAGCTTCTGACATCAGCCAAACTGAATACGATGCGATCGCAGAACGCATCCAACCTGTCGGTGATGTTTATCTAGCAGGTTCTGAGCCAGTGAAAGAAGAACCAACCGGTCCACGTGATGGCGCCACAGTTTATGGTACTTTTTGTATTGCTTGTCACGCATCTGGTGTAAACGGCGCACCTAAAACAGGTAATGCCGATGATTGGGCACCACGTATTGCACAAGGCAAAGATACGTTAGTGAAGCACGCATTAGAAGGCTTCAATGCGATGCCAGCCAAAGGAACCTGTATGGACTGTTCTGACGATGAAATCATCGCAGCAATTGACCACATGATTGAAGGTCTATAAGTAAAGACATCAACGAAAAAGGCTTGCCAGTTGGCAAGCCTTTTTGTTTTTAGTCAGTGAGAACAAGGTTACTTTACTTCTTAAACATTGCTCGAATATTGGCAATGTGTGCTTGACCTTTCGCCATACGCTCTTCTGCTGATACTGGCTTTTTGTTTACTTCCCATTCAACGTCATCAAATGGCAACTCATCCAAAAAGCGGCTTTGAGTCGGTTTGATCAACTCGCCGAACTGCCGACGCTCTTTGCACATAGTGAAAGTCAGTTCACGTTGCGCGCGAGTAATACCAACGTACATCAGGCGACGCTCTTCTTCCACGTTATCTTCATCAATACTGGTTTGGTGCGGTAAAATACCTTCTTCGGACCCAATTAAGTATACATATGGGAACTCAAGGCCTTTTGATGCGTGCAAGGTCATCAGTTGTACTGCATCACTGTCTTCATCTTCTTCACCGCGCTCCATCATGTCACGCAAGGTCAAACGTTGAACGACTTCTTTTAACGTTTTCTCTTCTTGATCGTAGTTGTCACCCTCTAGGTCCGCCACTATCCATGAATAAAGATCAGAAACGTTCTTCATTCGCATTTCAGCGGCTTTCGGACTTGCTGAAGTTTCGTATAGCCAATCTTCATAATGGATATCACGAACTAGCGAACGAACCGCTTCGACGGTATCACCACGCTCAGCTTGATCAGCAATCGCCACTAGCCATTGGGTGAAACGACGCAGGTTTTCTAGGCCACGTCCCGTTAGGTGCTGTTCGAGCCCCATTTCAAAGCTCGACTCAAACAGGCTCTTGCCTCGCATATTGGCATAACTGCCTAATTTCTCTAACGTTACTGGGCCAATTTCACGTCGCGGAGTGTTCACAATGCGCAAAAATGCATTGTCGTCATCCGGATTAACCAAAACGCGCAAATACGCCATGATGTCTTTAATCTCTGCGCGCGCAAAAAACGAGGTGCCGCCAGAAATTTTATACGGTACACGGTTTTGCATCAGAGACTTTTCAATCAAACGTGATTGGTGGTTACCACGATATAGAATCGCATAATCTTTATATTCGGTACGGTTTAGGAACTTATGCGCAATTAGTTCACCCGTTACTCGCTCTGCTTCGTGCTCTTCATTTTTAGCCAACAACACTTTGAGTTTTTCACCGTCAGGAATTTCAGAGAACAAGGACTTCTCATAGACGTGAGGGTTGTTAGCTATCAAAATGTTGGCCGCACGCAGGATTCGACTCGTTGAACGGTAGTTTTGCTCTAGCTTAATCAAACGCAAATTCGGATAATCTTCACCCAGCAACACGAGGTTCTGAGGTTTCGCACCACGCCATGAATAAATAGACTGATCGTCATCCCCTACAACAGTCAATCGCCCACGTTCTCCGACAATTAATTTGACCAGCTCATACTGACTCGTGTTGGTATCTTGATACTCGTCAACCAGTAGGTAACGGATACGATTCTGCCAACGCTGACGAACATCTTCATGATTACGTAAGAGTAAAACGGGCATCAAAATTAGGTCATCAAAATCGAGCGCGTTATAGGCTTTCATTTGCTTTTGGTACATATCAAAACAGAACGCAAACAATTGTTGCTGTTCACCTTGCGCACGCGCTTTGGCTTGCTCTGGCGTCAACATGTCGTTTTTCCAGTTGGAAATACAACTCAGAAGCTGACGTAGCAGATCTTTATCACCATCAAGCTGCTTTTCAGTAAGCTCTTTGAGCAGAGCTAGCTGGTCTTGGTCATCAAACAGTGAGAAGCCCGCTTTCAACCCTAAATGCTTGTGCTCACGCTTGATGATGTTCAATCCTAAAGTGTGGAATGTTGATACCATCAAACCTTTAGACTCACCTTTCCCTAGCGTTTGACCTACACGCTCCTTCATTTCACGTGCTGCTTTGTTGGTAAACGTCACCGCCGCAATGTTACGCGCTTTGTAACCACATTGCTGAACCAGATAAGCGATTTTATTGGTAATAACACGAGTTTTGCCCGAGCCAGCACCAGCTAGCACTAGGCATGGACCAGACACGTATTTCACGGCTTCATCTTGACTAGGGTTCAGCTTCATAGAAATTCTCTGCGGGTGATGAATGTGGCGCCTATGATAAAGGGGTGGCCTCGTGAAAGCTATGCTGATTTCTTGTAATTTTTACACCAATTAAGTGCAATATTCTGTTGCATAAATGGCGGGTATTTAAGCTATAATGAATGAACGTTCATTCACTAAAGGGTGACATTATGAAGGATAACCCTGCTGTAGATAAACGAGAACAAATCTTAGTCGCTGCTGAACAACTCATTGCTGAATCTGGCTTTCAAGGGCTTTCCATGCAAAAGCTCGCCAATGAGGCAGGTGTCGCAGCAGGGACGATTTACCGTTATTTCTCAGATAAAGAACATCTTTTAGAGGAACTACGCCTTAACGTTGCTAAGCGTGTTGCTACTGCGGTGCAACTAGGTGTTAGTGAAGAGATGCCTTTAAAACAGCGTTATCGAACCATGTGGCTCAATATTTGGAATCTAGCGAGCTCGAACTTAAGTGCGATCAGCAACCGAGTCCAATATGAGTCTTTACCCTGTTCAAATAGTAGCAAAGCTCGGGAACTTGAGAGACAAATGTTTGCCCAAGTAGATCTTCTTTTCAATCAGGGCAAAGACGAGGGAGTATTCAAGCTTCTCGATAACGAAGTACTTTCTGGATTGAGTTTTGAGGCAAGTGTTGCACTTGCTCGGAAACACGCTTTGGGATTTTATCAACTGGATAAGACGGCATTAGAGGCCGCTATTGAAGCCAGTTGGGATGCAATTATTAAACACTAACTTGGAGTTCTTAATAGAATGAAAAAGTGGACTTTCTTTATGTTACTTATCGCCGTTCTCTTGTTCGGCAGCGTGATAGGTTTCAATTTATTTAAGCAACAAAAGATCGCTGAATACATGGCAAACCGTCCTGAACCTGAGTTCCCAGTAACCGTGACAGAAGTGCAAGCGGTGGATTGGGTACCAGTCATCGAAGCAATTGGTTTTATCGAGCCAAACCAAGGCGTGACGGTAGCAAATGAGACCAGCGGTGTTATCGATAAAATCGCGTTTGATTCCGGTGCTCAAGTTAAATCGGGTCAGCCATTAGTGTTGCTTGATTCTGAAGTCGAAAAAGCAAATTTGAAGAGCTCGCAAGCTAAGTTGCCAGCGGCAGAAGCGAAATACAAACGCTACCAAGGCCTATTCAAAAAAGGCTCTATTTCTAAAGAAGCGTATGACGAAGCAGAAGCAAACTACTTCTCCTTAAAAGCAGACATTGAAAGCCTGAAAGCGACCATCGACCGACGCGAAATCAAAGCGCCATTTGATGGTGTGGTAGGTATTCGTAACGTGTACCTCGGTCAGTACCTACAGGCGGGCACCGACATTGTTCGCCTTGAAGATACCAGCGTGATGCGCTTGCGCTTCACCGTGCCACAAACCGATATTTCACGTATCAATATCGATCAAGAAGTGGATATCTTTGTTGACGCTTATCCAGACCAACCTTTCAAAGGGTCTATTTCTGCGATTGAACCAGCTGTAAACGTACAAAGTGGTTTGATTCAAGTTCAAGCGGATATCCCTAACAGTGACGGCAAACTACGTAGTGGTATGTTCGCGCGTGCAAACATCATTCTGCCTAAATTAGAAAATCAGGTCACGCTACCTCAAACCGCGATCACATTTACGCTGTATGGCGACAATGTTTACATCGTAACAGAAGAAGATGGCGAAAAACGCGTTAAGCAGCATGTGGTAAAAGTTGGCGAACGCTCTAAAGATATCGCACACATTCTAGAAGGCGTGAAGCCAGGTGATGTAGTGGTGACATCGGGTCAAGTCCGTTTGAGTAACCATGCGAAAGTAAGCATTGTCGAAAGCGATGCAACTACCCCACCTGCTGAAACACCAATGCTTTAAGTTGGAGGCATCATGCGCTTTACAGATGTTTTTATAAAACGTCCAGTTTTAGCGGTATCGATCAGCTTTTTGATTGCATTGCTTGGTTTGCAAGCGGTGTTCAAAATGCAGGTTCGTGAATACCCTGAAATGACGAATACGGTGGTCACCGTGACCACCAGTTACTACGGTGCAAGTGCCAACTTGATCCAAGGCTTTATTACTCAGCCATTGGAGCAAGCGGTAGCGCAAGCCGATAATATTGATTACATGACTTCGCAATCGGTACTGGGTAAATCGACCATTACTGTCAACATGAAGTTGAATACTGACCCAAATGCGGCGTTGTCTGACATTCTGGCGAAAACCAACTCGGTACGTTCACAGCTACCAAAAGAAGCCGAAGACCCAACCGTAACCATGTCGACAGGTTCGACAACGGCGGTACTGTACATCGGCTTTACGAGTGACGAGTTATCTTCAAGCCAGATCACTGACTACCTTGAGCGTGTAATCAACCCGCAGTTGTTCACCGTAAACGGTGTGTCCAAAGTTGACCTGTATGGTGGTATGAAGTACGCACTGCGCGTATGGCTAGATCCTGCCAAAATGGGCGCTTTGAAGTTGACCGCAACCGATGTGATGAGCGTTCTTAACGCCAACAACTACCAATCTGCAACCGGTCAAGCGACGGGTGAGTTCGTGCTTTATAACGGTAGCGCAGATACTCAGGTATCAAACGTTGCTGAACTTGAAGCATTAGTCGTGAAAACTGGTGAAGGGGATGTCATCCGCCTAGGTGATATCGCTAAAGTAACGCTAGAGAAGAGTCACGACGTTTATCGCGCAAGTGCAAACGGTCAAGAAGCTGTGGTTGCAGCGATCAACGCAGCGCCAAGTGCTAACCCAATCAACATTGCAGCAGACGTACTTGAACTGTTGCCTCAGCTTGAGCGCAACCTACCAAGTAACATCAAAATGAACGTAATGTACGACTCAACTATCGCCATCAACGAATCGATTCACGAAGTAGTGAAAACGATTCTTGAAGCAGCAGTAATCGTACTTGTGGTTATCACACTGTTCCTGGGCTCATTCCGCGCGGTAATCATTCCTATCGTGACCATTCCACTTTCATTGATTGGTGTGGCAATGGTGATGCAGGCAATGGGGTTCTCTTGGAACTTGATGACGCTACTGGCGATGGTGCTTGCCATCGGTCTGGTGGTGGATGACGCGATCGTTGTACTAGAAAACGTTGACCGTCACATCAAAGAAGGGGAATCGCCATTCCGAGCTGCAATTATTGGTACGCGTGAAATTGCGGTTCCAGTTATCGCGATGACATTGACGCTAGGTGCAGTGTACGCGCCGATCGCATTGATGGGTGGTATCACCGGTTCATTGTTCAAAGAGTTCGCTTTGACACTGGCAGGTTCAGTATTCGTATCCGGCATCATCGCTTTGACACTATCACCAATGATGTGTTCGAAGATGCTGAAGGCGAACGAGAAGCCAAGCAAGTTTGAGCAAAAAGTTCACCATATCCTTGATGGCATGACCACTCGTTACGAAGGCATGTTGAAAGCGGTAATGGCTCATCGTCCGGTTGTTATTGCGTTTGCAATCATTGTATTTGCAAGCTTACCGGTCTTGTTCAAGTTTATTCCTAGCGAACTAGCACCATCTGAAGATAAAGGTGTGGTCATGCTGATGGGTACTGCCCCATCAAACGCGAACTTGGACTATATCCAAAATACCATGGATGACGTAAACCAAATACTCTCAGATCAACCGGAGGTGGAATACGCACAGGTCTTTAATGGTGTACCAAACTCAAACCAAGCGTTTGGCCTAGCAACATTGAAGCCTTGGAGTGAACGAGAGGCAAGCCAATCTGAAATCACGAAACGTGTGGGTGGCCTAGTATCAAGTGTGCCTGGTATGTCTGTCACTGCATTCCAAATGCCAGAGCTTCCAGGTGCAGGCTCAGGTCTACCTGTTCAGTTTGTAATTACAACACCAAATAGCTTCGAGAGCTTGTTTACTATCGCTAGCGATATTCTAACCGATGTTGCAAGTAGCCCAATGTTTGTCTATTCCGACCTGGATTTGAACTACGATTCAGCAACGATGAAGATCAAGATCGATAAAGACAAAGCGGGTGCCTACGGTGTGACTATGCAAGACATTGGCATCACTCTCAGCACCATGATGGCAGATGGTTATGTAAACCGAATCGACCTGAATGGTCGCTCGTATGAGGTGATACCTCAAGTTGAGCGTAAATGGCGTCTAAACCCAGAATCGATGAAGAACTACTATGTACGCTCTGTGGATGGTAAAGCGGTTCCATTAGGCAGTCTGATTACTATCGATGTGGTGGCTGAGCCTCGCTCTTTGCCACACTTCAACCAGCTAAACTCAGCGACTGTAGGTGCAGTACCATCACCTAGTGTTGCTATGGGTGACGCAATCGACTGGTTTGAAAATATTGCACAAACCAAACTGCCTGCAGGATATAACCACGATTACATGGGCGAATCTCGTCAGTTTGTAACGGAAGGTAGTGCCTTGTATGCAACCTTCGGTCTTGCACTTGCGATCATCTTCCTCGTTCTGGCGATTCAATTTGAATCACTCCGCGATCCTATTGTCATCATGGTATCTGTACCTCTGGCAATATGTGGTGCCTTGATCGCATTGGCCTGGGGTACGGCCTCGATGAACATCTACTCGCAGGTTGGTTTGATAACGCTGGTCGGCCTAATAACCAAGCACGGTATCTTGATCTGTGAAGTCGCCAAAGAAGAGCAGTTACATAATAAACTGTCTCGTATTGATGCGGTGATGGAAGCTGCGAAAGTGCGTCTTCGCCCTATCCTAATGACCACTGCAGCGATGATCGCAGGTCTGATCCCGCTGATGTACGCAACAGGTGCAGGTGCCGCGCAACGTTTCAGTATCGGTATCGTCATCGTTGCTGGCCTTGCAATTGGTACACTGTTCACACTATTCGTACTACCTGTGATTTACAGCTACCTAGCTGAAAAACACAAACCTCTGCCAGTATTTGTTGAAGACAAAGACTTGGAGAAGTTAGCGCGAGTTGACGAGGCGAAAGCAGCTCATCGTGAATTAGCGGATAACAGATAAGCTATTAAGGCATTCAAAAAGGTCACTTCGGTGGCCTTTTTTATTGCCGCTCTCTTTTTTGCCATCTAAGTGGCGACTTTCACGTATCATTTACTTAAAATGAGGACAAATCAAAAGGAGTTTTAGCCACTATGTTTGACCCAAAGAAATTAGAGCAAATTGCTAAACAGATTCACGACTCAATGCCTCAACCTGTAAAAGAATTGGGCTCTGATGTCGATCAGAAAGTTCGTCAAGTAATCCAAGGCCAGCTAAACAAGCTAGATGTTGTAAGTCGCGAAGAGTTTGATGTTCAAACTCAAGTTTTACTACGTACACGTCAAAAGCTAACAGAAATGGAACAGAAGTTGGCGCAACTTGAAGAAAAGCTTGCTGAAAAATAAGTATCAAAGCGCTCCTCACAAAGGAGCGTTTTTCTTATCGGCGCGCAGATAAATCGGCTAAAAACAAAAAGGCTTGGTCAACGGCGACCAAGCCTTTTGATTAGATGTTGTGTTTTATTTTGTATTTATCACTCCAGTCTGCCTGGAGTTTATCTACTGCGTTACTTGAGACTAAGTAAATTACGCTGTATTAAGGTTTCATTTCTAGGAGAAGGCGCGGACTTTACGATAGTAAACGAGCACCTTCGACACCGAAATGGAGCCTTAAGGCCAGTCATTTAGCCGCCCACCGCGATACGCTTCATATCAGTCATGTAACCACGTAGCTCTGCACCGATGTACTCTACAGGGTGGTTACGGATTGTTTCATTCACAGCGATAAGAGTCGCGTTATCCACTTGGTTAGACGTTTCACCTAAACCTTTACCAATTACGTCAGTATTTACGGCTGGCATAAACTTCTCACGTAGAAGCGGCGTTGCTACGTTAGCGAACAGGTAGTTACCGTATTCCGCAGTGTCTGAGATAACCACGTTCATCTCGTATAAACGCTTACGTGCGATAGTGTTTGCGATAAGTGGCAGCTCGTGTAGAGACTCGTAGTAAGCAGACTCATCGATGATGCCAGATGCCGTCATCGCTTCGAATGCTAGCTCAACACCCGCACGAACCATAGCAACCATCAAGATACCGTTATCGAAGTACTCTTGCTCAGAGATTTCTACGTCAGTTTCTGGGTAGTTTTCGAAAGCAGTTTCACCTGTTTCTGCACGCCAGCCTAGTAGATTTGCATCGTCGTTTGCCCAGTCAGCCATCATAGTGCTAGAGAAGTGACCGGTGATGATGTCATCCATGTGCTTGTTGTATAGCGGACGCATCAGTTCTTTTAGCTCTTCAGAAAGCTCAAATGCTTTCACTTTTGCAGGGTTAGTTAGGCGATCCATCATGTGAGTGATACCACCAAACTTCAGTGCTTCAGTGATGGTTTCCCAACCGTATTGAAGAAGCTTACCAGCGTAGCCAGGATCGATACCATCAGCAATCATCTTCTCGTAACATACGATAGAGCCAGCCTGTAGCATGCCACAAAGGATAGTTTGCTCACCCATTAGGTCAGATTTCACCTCAGCAACAAAAGAAGACTCTAGACAGCCTGCACGGTGACCACCTGTTGCTGCAGCCCAAGCTTTCGCGATATCCCAACCTTCACCTTTTGGGTCGTTCTCTGGGTGAACAGCGATAAGAGTCGGTACACCGAAACCGCGCTTGTATTCTTCACGAACTTCCGTACCTGGACATTTAGGTGCAACCATTACTACCGTTAGGTCTTTACGGATTTGCATGCCTTCTTCAACAACGTTGAAACCGTGAGAGTAGCCTAGTGCTGCGCCTTCTTTCATTAACGGCATTACCGTCTCAACAACGTTTGTGTGCTGCTTATCTGGAGTAAGGTTTACTACTAGATCAGCTTGTGGAATTAGCGTTTCGTAGCTACCTACCTCAAAACCATTGTCTTTTGCGTTTTTGAATGACTGGCGTTGCTCATCAATCGCGGCTTGGCGAAGCGCATAAGCAACGTCTAGACCAGAGTCGCGCATGTTCAGACCTTGGTTAAGACCTTGAGCACCACAACCTACAATGACTACTTTCTTACCTTTCAGATAATCCGCTTCTGAAGCGAACTCACTGCGGTCCATAAAACGACAACGACCTAATTGGTCCAACTGCTCGCGCAAGTTTAGGGTATTGAAATAATTAGCCATCTGGGTGCTCCTTTGAGATTCTTCCATTGAGGTCAGTAATTGCCTTACCGAATAACTTCATACTAAAACAGACATGAGATTGCTTAAAGTGATATATTCACAATTAGTTATTGCAATTTATGCAACATGGAAATGAAAATTTAATGAATATCAAAAGCCTGCAACTTTTCATTCATCTCTGTGAGAGTAAAAGTTTCGCCAAGACCGCAGCGGCAATGCATATTAGCCCTTCAGCCTTAAGCCGACAGATACAAAAATTAGAGGAGGAAACCAGCCAAAAATTGTTTTTACGCGACAACCGTAGCGTTGATTTAACTATCCAAGGTAAAAAGCTAGTCCCAGTCGCCTTAAAGATTCTTGGCGAATGGCAGCAGTATCAGAGTCACCTGAAAGGAACCGAGGATGAATTGAAAGGAGAAATCCGTCTCTTTTGTTCTGTTACTGCAAGCTACAGCCATCTTCCGGAGCTAATCTCTGACTTTCGTATTCAGAACCCTTTCATTGAGTTCAAACTATCAACCGGCGATCCAGCTCAAGCGATCGACAAAATACTAGCAGATGAAGCCGATATTGCCATATCAGCCAAGTCAGAACAGATGCCAAATAAAATCGCATTTGAAACGATCAGTGAAATCCCACTTTCTGTCATCGTACCTGTTGGGGTTAGTGCGTTTGCTGAAGAGCTACAAAAAGAAAAACCAGACTGGTCGGTCATTCCATTCATACTCCCAGAAGCAGGAACGGCAAGGGACAGGGCCAATACTTGGCTCAAACAAATGAAAATAAAGCCAAAGATCTACGCACAAACCTCCGGACATGAAGCCATCGTAAGTATGGTTGCATTGGGATGTGGAGTAGGTATCGCACCTGATGTTGTAATCAACAACAGTCCAGTAAGAGAAAAGATAAATCGTTTAAAAGTCTTACCAATTAAACCTTTTAAACTTGGTGTTTGCTGCAACAAAACTCAGTTGGAAAATCCGCTTGTTAAAGCCTTTTGGAAGGTTGCAGAGAGCAAATATATCGCACCGTAAATGACCACTTTTTAGGTATAAAGTGAGCTAATTTTAAAACGCTATAGATGCAAAAAAGCCCGCTCTTTCGAGCGGGCTTCTTAAATTTAAAGCCTGGCGATGTCCTACTCTCACATGGGGAAGCCCCACACTACCATCGGCGCTATTTCGTTTCACTTCTGAGTTCGGCATGGAAATCAGGTGGGTCCAAAACGCTATGGTCGCCAAGCAAATTCTTTAATCTGGAAAGCTGTTTTTTAATTCTCGTTCTTACACATTCAACGTTCTTTCATTGAGTCCATCAAAACCCCTTGGGTGTTGTATGGTTAAGCCTCACGGGCAATTAGTACAGGTTAGCTCAACGCCTCACAACGCTTACACACCCTGCCTATCAACGTCGTAGTCTACGACAACCCTTTAGGATACTTAAAGTAT
>NZ_JAHGAM010000002.1:0-21917 GCF_030248595.1 Vibrio sp. D417a
AAGCAGAAGCAGAAGCAGAGGAGCCAGAAGTCGTATCGGCCGCGCCTCGTGTTCAAGAACAAGAAAAGCCAACAGAAAGCTTTTTTGCTCGTCTTAAACGCAGCCTAAGCCGAACAAAAGCAAATATTGGTGCTGGCTTCTTCGGTTTGTTCAGCGGTAAGAAAATCGATGAAGACTTATTTGAAGAGCTAGAAGAGCAACTGCTTATTGCTGATGTGGGCATGAATACCACAACAAAAATTATCAACAACCTGACAGAAAAAGCCACACGTGGCGATCTGAAAGACGGCGAAGCCCTTTATGGTTTGTTGAAAGAAGAAATGGCTGAGATTCTTTCTAAAGTCGAACAGCCACTAGAAATCGATAGCAACAAAACGCCTTACGTCATCTTGATGGTAGGTGTAAATGGCGTGGGTAAAACCACGACCATCGGTAAGCTAGCGAAGCAGTTCCAAACTCAAGGCAAAAAAGTGATGCTTGCAGCGGGCGATACTTTCCGTGCCGCAGCGGTTGAGCAGCTACAAGTGTGGGGTGAACGTAATAATGTTCCTGTGATTGCTCAACATACTGGCGCAGACAGTGCCTCTGTTATCTATGATGCGATTGAAGCGGCAAAAGCACGTGGTGTGGATGTGGTGATTGCTGATACAGCAGGTCGTCTACAGAACAAAGCGAACCTAATGGAAGAGCTGCGTAAGATTGTACGTGTGATGAAGAAAATTGATGACTCTGCACCACATGAGATCATGCTAACGCTTGATGCAGGTACAGGACAAAATGCCATTAGCCAAGCGAAACTTTTCAGTGATGTTGCCCCTCTAACCGGGATTACTTTGACTAAGCTGGATGGTACAGCCAAGGGCGGCGTAATTTTCGCTATTGCTGATCAGTTCGGTATTCCAATTCGTTACATTGGTGTGGGTGAAGGTATCGAAGACTTGCGTCCATTTGAAACTCAAGAGTTTATTGACGCACTGTTTAGTCGTGAAGAATAAAAAGAGTTAGAGGAAATCAACGGTGATCAAATTTCAGCAAGTAAGCAAAGCTTACCGAGGTGGTCGACAAGCACTGCAAAAAGTCGATTTTCACCTGAGGCGCGGTGAAATGGCGTTTTTAGGCGGACATTCCGGGGCTGGTAAAAGTACCTTGCTGAAATTGATCTGCGCGATAGAGCGACCAACCGATGGCAAAATCCATTTTAATGGCCACGACATCACGCGTATTCCAGGCAAAGACATCCCTTTTTTGCGCCGCAATATTGGGATTGTTTTTCAAGATCATCGCCTATTGATGGATCGCAGTGTGTACGACAATGTCGCTCTGCCAATGCGTATCGAATCGATTTCTGAAAACGAAATCAAACGCCGTGTTTCTGCGGCGTTAGATAAAACGGGCTTACTCGATAAAGCTCGTTGTCTACCTAGTCAACTTTCTGGTGGTGAACAACAGCGCGTCGGTATTGCCCGTGCTGTGGTTAATCGACCAACGTTGCTGGTGGCTGATGAGCCGACGGGTAACCTTGACCCAGAATTATCCAACCGTGTGTTGCGTCTATTCGAAGAATTTAACCGTGCGGGCGTGACTATCCTACTTGCCACGCACGATGTGGGGTTAGTAAACACTCGCCCACAGTATCGTCATTTTGAATTGAACCAAGGCTTCCTAAGTGAGGTAGAAGACTATGGCAGGTAACAAGCACTCCCAAAAGAAGGGGAAAGGCCGCAGTGCCAAGCGTGCGAATACCGATGGTTTTTTCTCTGTCCACGCAAAACAAGCTAAATCCTCTTTTAGCGCCTTATGGCAACGACCACTAGGCAACATTCTGACCCTAGCGGTCATCTCTATGGCACTTGCCATGCCAGCTTGTTTGTATCTATTGGGGAAAAACGTTGCGGGGGCAGCGGAAGATGTCGCTTCTCCTTCACAAGTTAGTGCTTACTTAGTTGAAGGCATGCCGGATGCACGAGTGATGGTTCTCAAAGATCAAATTGAAACTTGGCCTTTGGTAAAAGAGGTAGAATATATTTCACCGCAACAAGGTCTATCTGATTTAAGCCAATATGCAGGGTTCGACCAAGCTATCAGTCTTTTAAGTGGCTATGCGCTACCTGGTGTGTTGGTGATTACGCCAGATTCGGAGCTAAAAAGTGATATTCAGTCATTAGCCAAAGACGTTCGAGAGCAACAAGATGTGACCGACGTGAGACTTGACGAAGACTGGCTGGCGCGTCTTGATGCCATCAAAACTCTCGCGAGTATTATTGTCATTACCCTGACAGTACTGATGCTCGGTGCGGTATTTTTAATCGTTGGCAATACATTGCGATTTAATGTGCTGGCGAATAAAGAAGAGATTCAAACCATGAAACTGATCGGTGCGACGGACAGTTTTATTCTGCGCCCTTACTTGTACACAGGCATGTGGTTTGGCGTGTTAGGTGCCACTATTGCGTGGTTGGTAACGGCTTTAGTGACCATTGTCATGAATAGTGCGGTGGAAGACCTTGCTGCGTTGTACGATAGCCAGTTCCGCCTGATTGGTCTAAGTTGGGATGAATCTTTGTTACTAATCATCATTGGGAGTCTTTTGGGATGTATTGCGGCGCGCTTTTCTGCGCAACGACATTTAAAAGAAATTGAACCAGTTTAAGTGATGGCGGTCTTATTACTTGGACTTCATTAGCACTAGCTAATTTTGAACCCTTGCTTAGACCAAATGTTTATGGATAATTGCTTCCCCTTCTTGAAACTTGTTCATTTTGAGTTCAAGATATCGAAGCTAAATTGCAATGTAATGCTCCAGATCAGAGATTGATGAGGAATTGAATGACAAAAGAAGCGTATCCGATGGCTCTAGTCACGCAAGATAGCCTTGATAGCTATATTCGCTCAGTAAACAGCTACCCAATGCTGACTGCAGACGAAGAGCGTGAGCTGGCAGAACGATTACACTATAAAGGTGAGATTGAGGCTGCAAAAGGTCTAATTCTTTCGCACCTACGATTCGTTGTTCACGTTGCTCGTGGTTACTCTGGCTACGGTTTGCCAATGGCGGATCTTGTGCAAGAGGGTAACATCGGTCTAATGAAAGCCGTTAAGCGTTTTAACCCAGAAGTAGGGGTTCGCTTGGTTTCTTTCGCTGTCCACTGGATCAAAGCAGAGATCCACGAATACGTGCTACGTAACTGGCGTATCGTGAAAATTGCGACCACTAAAGCGCAACGTAAATTGTTCTTCAACCTGCGTAAGTCGAAAAAGCGCTTGGGTTGGTTTAACAACGGTGAAGTAGAAACCGTTGCGCGCGAGTTAGGTGTTGAGCCTTCTGAAGTTCGCGAGATGGAATCACGCTTAGCGGCGGTGGATTCAACCTTTGATATGCCAACTGATGAAGACGACAGCTCAAACGCTTACACAGCGCCGATGCTATACCTAGAAGACAAATCGTCTGATGTGGCCGACAACATTGAAGCCGCCAACTGGGAAATGCATACCAACAATCGCTTGGGTCATGCATTAGCGAGTTTGGATGAGCGTAGTCAGCGCATCGTGCGTTCTCGTTGGTTAGATGATGAGAAAGCAACATTGCAAGACTTAGCTGATGAGTTCGGTGTTTCTGCCGAGCGTATTCGCCAGCTAGAAAAAAATGCAATGAAGAAACTAAAATTGGCTGTGGGTGAATTTTAATTTCCACTGCTAATTGAAAGTAAGATTTTCATAGAAAGCCGAGATCATGTGATCTCGGCTTTTTTATTGTCGATCGAAAATCGATAGCGTTTGCGATCCGGATTTTATGTGCTACCTGTGTATAACTCTGTGAAGTAATTATTTATCAACTGTTCGAAACCCGGACAAAATAAGGGATTCAAGCACTTTTCCATCTGGGGATAGTTATAGATATACACACAGTTAGATCAGGATCATCACTACATATTGTGGATCAAAAGATCCAAATACACTTTATCAACGCAATTCACAGCTTTATCCACAAATGGTTGGAATGTGTACACTTTTGAAAACCCTGATTATCCATGTGTCTAAGTTTGCCGTTGGATAGGTTACAATAGCGGCAGTATACCCAAGCAGCTTCAAATATGGATTTTATGCTGTACCACGGGCGCTGATTAGTACGTTAGGTTCGAGGTTGCTTGGGTATATTAATAAGACAATGAGAAAGTAAATGGATCAGTTTAAGCATATCGATGTACAAGGTGCGCAAGCGCTGCTCGAGCAGGGTGATGCGAAGCTTGTAGATATCCGTGACCCTCAATCGTTTGCCGTTGCGCATGCGGAGTCCGCGTATCATTTAACTAACGATACGATCGTTGCGTTTATGGATGAAGTGGAGTTCGAACAACCTATTCTGGTGATGTGTTACCACGGCATTAGTAGCCAAGGTGCGGCGCAATATTTGGTTAACCAAGGCTTTGAACAGGTGTACAGTGTAGATGGTGGCTTTGAAGCCTGGCATCGAGCAGAACTACCGATAGTGAGAAGTTAATGAAGAGATTGGTAACGTTAAATAATCCACGTATGGCGCAAGCCTTTATTGATTATATGGCCTCTCGCCAAATTGACATCGAAATGATGCCAGAAGGGGATGGGCAATTTGCGCTGTGGCTGACTGATAGCCAGCATGAAATAGAAGCGGAAGCCGAACTTAAGCTGTTCCTTGCTAACCCGTCTGATTCAAAATACAGCGCCGCCTCGTGGGACGTTGCCGATACTCGTAAGAGCACATTTCATTATTCCAGCCCGAGTATCATAAGCATGGTCAAAGCGAAAGCTGGCCCCATGACTTTGCTGATCATGACAGTCTGTATCATCATCTACTTGTTACAAATGTTTGGCTTTGGCAATGGCGTGTTTAAGTTGTTGCACTTCCCGGCTTTTGAGGGGCAACAATGGCAAGTGTGGCGATGGCTAAGTCATGCGTTACTGCACTTTTCAGTAACTCACATCGTGTTTAACTTACTATGGTGGTGGCAGTTGGGTGGCGACATCGAACGTCGTCTCGGTTCCGGTAAGCTATTGCAACTCTTTGTGGTGTCGGCAGCGCTTTCAGGGGCAGGCCAGTTCTATGTTGAAGGGGCTAACTTCGGCGGCTTGTCTGGCGTGGTCTATGCACTGCTTGGTTATTTGTGGATATTGGGTTACCGCTTGCCACATTTAGGCCTTACGCTACCCAAGCCAATCATCGTCTTTATGTTGGTATGGTTAGTTCTTGGTTTTGTGCAGCCATTTATGGCGATTGCAAACACCGCTCACTTAGTTGGGCTACTGTCGGGGATGGCGATTGCGCTGTTTGATTCAGGCAAGATGAAATACCAACAGCAAGCCTAAAGCAGATGAAATGAAAAGACCGCTCAAGAGCGGTCTTTTTTATGTTCAAAACGGATTTGGGTTTATTGATAAAGGTATTTTGTAAACAACAAATCGGCAATGATGGTTTTACCTGTTTCAGGCAAAAGCGTTTCGTTGAGGGTCGTCACTAAAGTTTTGCGCAGATCTTCTCGGCCAGAAAGGGACTTAATCGTATCTTCTGTTTGCTTACCCAATAATTCAATCACTGCATCGCGAATCAAAGGTTGGTGATGCTCAACAACTGATAAATCTTGTTGACTCATTACCATGATGTCGATGCGCACTTGCACATAACCTAACTTTTTGCCTTTGGTGTAAAAGTTAGTAGTGAGGTCAGGCTCTAGGGTAAAGTATGCCAACTTAGGTCCAGCTTCTTCCGTTTCAGCCCAACTTGGTGCGGCGAATAGTATGGTTAACGCAAAAATAATTTGGGCTATATAACGTTTGTACATATTTCTAACTTTTCTTTCTCTGGATCGCGATATTCGAATCGCTTCAGTCTTGATACAATGGGCCGTCTATAACAAATAACGGAACTTACGGTTACATACATTACTATGGACGGTAAGTTGTTGCTTTATTGTACGCATAAAGCCTCCAATTGAATACTAGTATGAATCAGCCAACATCACTCTATCTTGCTTCTTTATTGGAAGTAGAGTGGCAAAACCCCGAAGAATTCGAATTTCCAAATGAATTTGCCAAACATTGGCTTGAAGAGCAAGGGTCTTTGTCACGTCGTTTAAAACAGCACTGCCAAGCGTTAACGGTAGAATTGCTACAAAATCAGATCGTCACTGCAGCGACATTAAAACAGGACGAAAGCCAGTTATTGTCCGAACAAGATTGCTTACTGAGAGAGGTAATTTTGTGCGGTGACAATAATAACTGGGTTATTGGGCGGACATTGATTCCTCGTTCAACCTTAGTTGATCAGCAGTATGATTTGGCTCAACAAGGGGATATCCCATTAGGACTAACTGTGTTTAGCGCAGATAACGTTGAGCGGGACTCTTTGCAAATGGGATGGGTAGCCGTACCAGAAGGACGTTTGTTAGCACGACGCTCAAGGTTGTGGATGAATCACAAACCGATGCTAGTCGCCGAGTTATTCTTATCTAATTCACCAGTTTACGCTAAGGAGACAGTGTAAATGTCCGCAGAAAAAGCCAAAGCATATTGGCAACTGATGCGCATGGATCGCCCGATTGGTTCACTGTTACTGATGTGGCCAACGATTTGGGCGCTAATTATCTCAGCCCAAGGGATGCCAAGTTGGGATGTATTCATCGTGTTTGTATTGGGTGTTTTCCTAATGCGTAGTGCGGGGTGCGTGATTAATGATTTTGCAGATCGCAAAGTCGACGGCCATGTAAAGCGTACTAAGCAACGTCCACTGCCATCAGGGAAAGTGACAGCAAAAGAAGCGATTGGATTATTTTTGGTTTTGGGTATCAGCTCGTTTTTGTTAGTGCTGACCATGAACCCGCTGACGATTCAGCTATCCTTCGCTGGCATTGTGTTGGCGTTCATCTATCCATTTATGAAGCGTTACACTCATATTCCACAGCTATTTTTAGGCTTGGCTTTTAGCTGGGCGATTCCAATGGCGTGGGCTGCACAAACTGGGGAATTACCATTGATTGTTTGGTTTTTGTTCCTCATTAACGCTTTGTGGACCATTGCGTACGACACTCAATATGCGATGGTAGACCGAGATGATGATCTAAAGATTGGCATTAAATCGACGGCAATTCTGTTTGGTCGTCATGACAAGCTTATTATTGGTGTGTTGCAACTGATTACACTCGCGATGTTGGTTTGGTTAGGGCAGTTCTACCAATTGGGACAAAGTTACTACTGGACCCTTTTGATTGCAGCGTCGTTGTTTGTTTATCAGCAGCACTTAATTCGTCACCGTGAGCGTGAGTTGTGCTTTAAGGCTTTCCTTAACAACAATTATGTTGGCATGGTGATAGCGATAGGGTTACTGGTCGCATTTTGGTAAGCGAAGAAATAGAAAAAGGCATCCGATTGGATGCCTTTTTCTTATTGAAAGAAGATAAAACGGTTACGACCGAAGTTGGTGAATACTCTCTTCGATCGTCAGTTTCACTTCTGGATAAAGCAGAGTGAACAGTAGTCGTGCAAATTGCTGCGTTTTCTTCGTGTCACAGTTACCATCGTTATCGAGGTATTTTTGCTGTTTGAGCGTATTGAACATCGCGGTAAACACACCTTTATCGAAGAATTCTGGCGCATTAATACCGTGCAAACGCCCTAGGCGCTGAGCAATATCTTGGCTCTTCTGCTCTAGGTCCGATTTACCGAGTTCAGGGTAAGCAACAAGCAAGTTCATCGCGATAGAGTAGCGTTGCAGCGTTTCAGTTATCGTACGACCTAGCAGAACCAAAGGCTGGTTGTTCGATTGATTGATTTCCAGCTTATCACCATCAAGACTAATCATTTTCTGATCGGCAAATTCATGCAGTGTTTTAACGACCAATTCATCCAACTCGTCTTCTTGGTAACTTAAGAACAGCTCTTTCTTCAAGAATGGGTAGATTTGCGCGACATTAGCTTGAATCTTGGCTACCGAAAGGTTGCGCTGACGAATGAGCATTTGGGCAATTAATGACGGCAGAGCGAACAAGTGAATGATGTTGTTGCGATAGTAAGTCATCAGGATCGATTGGCTACGGTCCAGCGAAATGATGTCACCCATGCTATCGGTTTCAATCACGAACTTATCAAGCGAAATTGCATGATCAACCAACTCCTCAGCACTTTCGGTAGGGATAGTGGAGGTGCTTGAGTACGGATTATTTTTGAGTAGCTTTAAGTAACACTCGATCTGATTGATCAGCGAGTCACGAGAAAGTGCACGTTGACGAGAAGCAAGCAGTGCGGTTGCACACAAGGTCAACGCGTTTGCTGCCGCCGCATCATTGATGTGCGTCATCATCTTATTAGCAAGGTCGTTGACCACAGGATTCATCCATTGTGGTTTGTTACCACCCATGCTGTCGATGTCTTTCGTCCACTCAGGAGCATGCTCGTTCAAGTATTGGTTGAGCTGAATTGGCTCACCGAAGTTCACATAGCCCAAACCAAAGTTACGCAGTTTACGCAGAGTACGCAGTACAAGCCCTGCGTTTTCTTTCTCTTTGCGTTTGCCACGCAGCTCTTTCGCGTAAGTGCCCACTTCCATTACGTGCTCGTAGCCGATGTAGACCGGCACTAGCGTTACTGGGCGGTTTAAACCACGTAGCATTGCTTGGATGGTCATAGCCAGCATACCCGTTTTCGCTTGCAGTAAGCGACCTGTACGTGAACGACCACCCTCACTGAAGTACTCGACTGAATAGCCTTTGGCAAACAGCTCAGCTAGATACTCACGGAAAATGGTTGAGTACAGTTTGTTGCCTTTAAAACTACGACGAATAAAGAACGCACCACCACGACGGAAAAGCGGACCGGCCGGGAAGAAGTTCAAGTTAATGCCTGCCGCAATGTGCGGAGGCACCATGCCTTCATGGTATAAAACATAAGACAACAGCAGGTAGTCCATATGACTACGGTGACAAGGAACGTACACAATTTCGTGGCCGTCTTGCGCTAAACGACGCACAGTCGAGGCGTTATTGATGTGCAAACCTTGGTATAGTTTTGTCCATAACCAACTCAGGATGCGGTCGCCGTTTTTCACCAGACTGTAGGAGAAGTCGGCGGCGATTTCATCCATGATGTCGTGGGCTTCTTTACGTGCCTTATCAATCGAGATGTTTTTGCTCTTGGCTTCGTCAGCAATCGCCAGTTCAATAGCTGGAGACTTTAGTAAACGAGCAAACAACACTTGGCGTTGTGGCAGGTTTGGGCCTGAAGCAGCCAGTTTCTGGCGTGAGAAGTGGATACGCGCCACGCGAGCCAGTTTGTGCGCAATTGCGCTGTCGGTACCGTGAGAGTCTGCCATATAACGCAGAGATACCACGGGACTAAAGCGAACTAAGCAGTCGCGTCCCGCCGCCATTACTGCTTTGGCTTTTTGCGGACCATTCATCGGTTGAAGGTAAGGCTTTTGGTTCTCTTCTTTACCTGGCTTACGACCCCAAAGCACGGTTGCAGGGATCATTTGAACATCCAACTCACTATCCAGCTTGTGCAGTTCCAGTAAGTCAGTGAACAGAGAGACAGAATCGGTTGGGACATCATTATCGTTGTTCATCACAGTTGGACGCGCAGCGATAAAGACGAAACGGTTCAGCGTTTTGCCATTGATTTCCAGCGGGCTGAGCGGGTCGGGTAGACCAAGGCTCATGGCTTGTTTTTGCAGTGTCAGCAAATCCACGTTCGAGCGGAACGGCAGGGCATATACAATCGGTTTAGTTAGGTCGATGTTCAGATCTTCAATCGGGTTCGACGGGATTGTGGTGCCCTTTACCAGTACCGATAAAGGTAGTTTTAGTAATGAACGTGAAAATGATTGTCCAGAAGACATAAAGTTCACAGCCTCAATAGGTATTCAAACAGGCCTAACCTTATTTCAGTTTCCGCTTTGCATGTCTTCTCTATAAAAAGAGATGAGTACGGCAATAGAAATAAGCCTAGGCGATAAAATTTAAGCGCTGCAAGGATACCAGAAACTGGTCAAACCTTTTAATTTTATTGGCTGTAAATTAGTCGAACCCCTAAGTTATTGCTTTGACTTGATTAACTGAAAAGTCGGTGTTTTAAACGAATAAAGAATGAACTTAATCGGTAAGCTGAAAGCTCTCCACAAATAAATTAAAAAACAACCAATTGGGTTTTCATTTGAGCATTTACTGGATATACTCACAGTTAACTGTATAAAAAGACAGGTGAGACATGAAGCCGTTAACGCCACGCCAACAACAAGTCTTCGATTTGATTAAAAGTAAAATCGATGACACCGGAATGCCACCAACTCGTGCAGAGATTGCGCGTGAGCTTGGCTTCCGCTCTGCGAATGCCGCAGAGGAACACCTAAAAGCGCTTGCTCGTAAGCAAGCAATTGAAATTATTCCAGGCGCTTCTCGTGGGATTCGTATCCTGCTTGAAGACGCTGCCAATGATGAGCAGGGTTTGCCTTTGATTGGTCAAGTCGCAGCGGGTGAGCCAATCTTGGCTCAAGAGCACGTAGAGGCGCACTACCAAGTCGATCCTGCGATGTTCAAACCGCAAGCGGATTTCTTACTTCGTGTAAATGGCGAGAGTATGAAAGACATCGGGATTATGGATGGCGATTTGCTCGCGGTGCATAAAACCCAAGACGTGAGAGACGGTCAAGTTGTCGTTGCGCGTGTTGATGATGATGTGACTGTGAAGCGTTTGGAGCGCAAAGGTTCAACCATATTACTGCATGCTGAGAATGAAGAGTTTGCCCCAATCCAAGTGGACTTAACGTCTCAGCACCTTACGATTGAAGGCTTAGCCGTTGGTATTATTCGTAATACCGATTGGATGTAAGTGTATTTAAGCAGCCCAGTTGATCTGGGCTGTTTTGTCTTTTCTCTTCTTTTCTCTTTTTCTACTTCCTCCAAAAGCTTGCTCATCATCTTGACCTTGTTTGTTTTGACCAATTTATAAGCTTGATAATGTAATTGATATTCATTATCATCTATTTCAATGTCTATGTTTTCTCTCTGGCGCAGGAAATGCCCATGTCTCAGTCTAAACATCAAGTTCCTAACCATTTATTAAAGCCACTGTTATTGCGTAGCCGTGAAAGCATGGTCGACAATGGCTTGGTGTACGATCCGATAGCTGCTAAAGCGTGTTTGAGCTGTAAGATGGCGCCGGATTGTTTGAGTGGTGATATTGCGCAGAAGCAATTGCTGCACGTGACGCTGACTCAGCTTTGTGACCAGCAGGTTAGTCACTTCTTACAGCAGTATCCCGATGCTTGGATAATCAATGTCGGAGCGGGGCTGGATACCCGCTTTTATCGCTTGGATAATGGACGCTGCCATTGGATAGAGCTGGATGTGACGGAAAATTTGGTATGGCGTCAGCGCTTGTTCCACAAAAATGAACGCTATGAACATCGCTGTGGCAGTGTGGATGAAATGTCGTGGCTAGAGACGTTAGCCATTCCAGAGCAAGCACCGGTGCTCATTTTATGTGAAATGGCACTGCTCGATTGCACAGAGCGTCAAGTCGCGAAATTTATTCAAACCTTGGGTCGACATTTTGTTTCTGCTGAACTGTGTATGGTGCTGGCAGGAGATTTAACGGAAACCAAGTGGGGGCAAAAGCTTGGCTCTGATCGTTATGCTCATGGCTTTGAAGCGCCTGCAGCACAGATATTGCAATGGTTACCATGGGCACAATGGGTGAAAGCTTTCTCGCCATTCGATAGATTCTGTTCTCGTTGGAAAGCTTGGCAGCGTTGGCTTAATAAGATTCCAATGCTGAAGCATCGCCTCACGCCAGTCCTCGTTCACATCAAGTGGTAATTGGCTAGTCGTTAAGCGCTCAGGTACACTCGTCGATCTTACTGATGAGGTGCCTGTGACAAATTCAATCTTCTCTCCTTTATCTAACCCAAAAGTTCATCGCCAAGTCTTAGCTTTAGCGATACCTATGGTGCTGTCGAATATTACTGTTCCATTGCTCGGTTTGGTCGATGCTGCGGTGATTGGTCATCTAGACCACGCTTGGTATTTGGGCGGTGTTGCGTTGGGCAGCACCATGATCAGCGTGACGTTTTGGCTGCTTGGTTTTTTGCGTATGTCGACTACAGGGTTGGCGGCGCAGTCCTATGGCGGTGAAGACCGAAAGCAACTTGCCTTGGTGTTTATGCAAGGCTCACTTATGGCGCTGCTGTTTGCGTTAGTCTTCCTTATTGCCCATAACCCGATTGCTGATTTGATCTTTGGCTGGAGTGACGCCAGCGCAGAGGTAAAACACTACGGCATGCAATATTTCTCTATCCGTGTGTGGAGTGCCCCCGCTGCGCTAATGAACTTTGTGTTGTTGGGGTGGCTGCTCGGGACGCAAAATTCCAAAGCACCAATGTGGATGGTGATCATCACCAACGTGACGAATATTGCCCTCGATTTGTTGTTTGTGATTGGTTTGGGGTGGAAAGTAGAAGGCGCTGCGCTGGCATCGGTGATTGCTGACTACTCAGGCATGGGTTTTGGTCTCATGTGTGTCTGGAAAACCTGGCGAGAGAGACAATTACCATCACCTCAAAAGTTGCTAGCCAGCACTCAACACGGTTTAGGGCGCTTCGTGAAATTGAATCGCGATATTTTCTTGCGCTCTTTGTGTCTGCAAGCGGCTTTTAGCTTTATGACGTTCCAAGGTGCGAGCTTTGGTGATGAGGTTGTCGCTGCAAATGCGGTTCTGATGAGCTTCCTGATGATTATCTCGTATGGCATGGATGGCTTTGCTTACGCAATGGAGGCCATGGTCGGGAAGGCGATTGGTGCCAAAGATAGGCAACAATTGAGTGCATCGCTTGTCGGCACTTTCTTTTGGAGTTTGGTTATTTGCTTAGGACTGACCGCGCTCTTTGGTTTGGCGGGATCGCAGTTGATCGCCATGATCACTTCAATTGAGACGGTACAACAGCAAGCAGCGGTGTATCTACCTTGGCTGGTGGTGATGCCACTTGTGTCGATGTGGTGCTTTCTATTGGATGGCATTTTTGTCGGTGCAACCAAAGGCAAAGACATGCGCAATAGTATGTTTGTCGCGACCAGCAGTTTCTTCGTTGTCTTTTACTTGTTCGCCGAGTGGGAAAATCACGCGCTGTGGTTTGCAATGACGAGCTTTATGTTGATGCGGGGTATTGGTTTAGGGGTTATCTTTCTCTACCAATGGCACAAGGATACCTTCCTAGCACAATGTTGATATAAAAACAGCAGGTCCAAGCCTGCTGTTTTTCTTTCTGCTATCAAGAAGCATAGATTAGAACAAGCGGTTCAAACCATTCAACGCAGCGACACGATACGCTTCGGCCATTGTTGGATAGTTGAAGGTGGTATTGACGAAATACTCGATGTTATTCGCTGAGCCTTTTTGCTCCATAATGGCTTGACCGATGTGGATAATTTCCGCGGCACGTTCGCCAAAACAGTGAATCCCTAAAATTTCTTTGGTTTCACGATGGAACAATATCTTCAAGCTACCGATGTCTTTTCCTGCGATCTGTGCACGAGCTAGATGCTTGAACGAAGAGCGTCCTACTTCATACGGTACTTTCGCAGCTGTTAGCTCTTGCTCGGTTTTACCCACAGAGCTAATCTCTGGGATGGTGTAGATACCCGTTGGAATATCATCAATCAGATAGTTTTCTGCCTGACCTTTCGTAATGGCTTGTGCGACAAATCGCCCTTGGTCATAAGCGGCGCTTGCAAGGCTAGGGTAACCGATGACATCGCCTACAGCGTAAATGTGTTCGATATCGGTTTGGTAGTTACGGTTTACTTTTAGTTGTCCGCGAGAGTCCGCTTCCAGACCCACTGCACCCAAATTCAACTTATCGGTGTTACCTGTTCGACCATTCGCATACAACAAGCAGTCTGCCTTCATCTTCTTGCCAGATTGTAGGTGAATAATCACGCCATCTTCTGTGCCTTCGATTTTTTCATAGGTCTCATCATTACGAATTACCACACCGCTGTTCCAGAAGTGGTAAGACAGCGCATCTGACACTTCGTTATCCAAAAACTCCAACAAGCGGTCTCGGGTATTGATAAGGTCGGTTTTCACTCCAAGGCCGCGGAAGATAGAAGCGTATTCACAACCTATAACGCCCGCACCGTAAATGATGATATGGCGAGGGTCGTGTTTCAGGCTCAAAATGGAATCACTGTCGTAGATGCGCTCATGCAAGAAATCTACGTCGTTAGGCTGATACGGACGAGAACCCGTCGCGATGACAAACTTATCCGCTGAATAGATTTCTTCTGTGCCGTCGCTTTGCATTACTGCAATTGAGTAGTTATCGATAAATCGCGCGGTTCCGAACAAAAGTGTGCATGAGTTACGGTCATAAAAGCCCTGACGAAGTCGAGTTTGCTTATCAATGACCGATTTAGCATGACCTAAAATGTCAGAAAATGTTGCATGAACGCTGGTGTTGTTTCGACAAAATAGCGGGTTGCTATTAAATTCGATGATGCGGCTAACGGCATGACGCAGTGCTTTTGATGGAATAGTTCCCCAGTGAGTACAACCGCCGCCGACACTGCTTTCTTTCTCGACAATGGCAACATTCAGTCCCGCTTTGGTTAATCCCATTGCAGCCCCTTCTCCGCCAGGGCCACTACCGATTACGATCACGTCATAGTGATTAACATGCGCCATGATGCCTTCCTTGTTATATTTGCTTAACATTGCTTTAGCGCGATTTTAACTCATTTACTCTATTGGTACACGTAATGCCTGTTAGAGAGTGGAAGTGATCACGCAGAATCGACCAAAAGGGTGATTTGGTATGTTGTATGTCTATAAATTGCATCGAGAACATTGCAATTAGATGCATGCCAATAGTAACGTTCTCGGCGCTCAGAGCGAGCGAAGCAACATATCTTTCTCCGTAGGAGCAAATTGCGTTATATTGAGGCTCTTGTACCCTATAGAAAAAGAGCAAGTTAAGAATGAAATCGATGGGAATCCGCGCACAGCAAAAAGAGAAGACACGTCGATCATTGATCGATGCGGCATTTAGTCAGTTAAGTGCGGATCGCAGCTTTTCCAGCCTTAGCTTGCGAGAAGTCGCCCGAGAGGCAGGGATTGCACCGACTTCTTTTTACCGTCACTTCAAAGATATGGATGAGCTAGGCTTAACTATGGTCGATGAAGGCGGTTTGCTACTACGTCAACTGATGCGTCAGGCGCGTCAACGTATTGTGAAAGAAGGTAGCGTAATTCGTACCTCGGTCGAAACCTTTATGGAATTCATTGAAAGTAGTCCGAACGTTTTTCGTTTGTTGTTGCGTGAGCGCTCCGGCACTTCTGCTGAATTTCGTACCGCTGTTGCTCGAGAAATCCAGCATTTTGCGGCAGAATTAACCGAGTATTTAATGAGCACCGGCGTGACCAGAGAAGAGGCGTATACTCAAGCAGAAGCGTCTGTGACTTTGGTTTTCAGTTCGGGGGCTGAAGCTTTAGATTTAGATCGACGTGAGCGCGATGAACTCGCCGAGCGATTGATCATGCAATTGCGAATGATAGCCAAAGGGGCCTATTGGTATCGCAAAGAACGTGAACGTAACCGATTAAAAGGCGGGATAGAATAATGTCGAATGGAAATAAATCTGAAAAGAAAACGCTGATTTTGGCACTGGTTGCAGGTATGTGTGGTGATGCTTTGTTGTCATGGTTGACCATGAGTGAAGTATCGTTTTCAATCTTCCCATTGATTGCACTCGTACTGGCTGTACAAGCTCTTTACCAAGAGTACCTAAATAATCCGGTATCAGAAGATATCCCATTGGTTGGCTTGGCGTGTTTCTTCGTAGGTGCGTTTGGTCACTCTGCGTTTATTAAAGCGCAATACCCAGAAGCAGGCTCAAACTTCTTCGCGATCATGGTTTCAATGATCTTACTCGCATGGATTGGTAAGAAGCTAGGTTTTGTCAGCAAGAAGACTTCTGCGGAATAAGCAAACGAATCAAATTAAAAAAAGCGAGCCATTGAGCTCGCTTTTTTTTGTCTGAAGCTGGTGGACTAAGCTTTACGTTCCAATAGCACGCCAGCTTCCATGTGGTGGGTATAAGGGAATTGGTCAAACAGAGCAAAACGCGTCACGTTGTGTGTTTCGCATAGAATGTCCAAGTTCTCTTTTAGAGTCTCAGGGTTACAAGAGATGTACATGATGCGCTCGTAACCTTGCACCATTTTACAAGTATCGACATCCATCCCAGCACGTGGTGGATCGACAAAAATCGTGTTGCAGTTGTAGCTCTTCAGATCCACACCTGCATCTTGTAGACGACGGAATTCACGCTTACCTTCGATCGCTTGAGTAAATTCCTCTGCCGATAGACGTAAGATTTGTACGTTATCAATCTTATTGGCGGCGATGTTGTACTGTGCAGATACCACAGATGGCTTCGCTAGCTCAGTTGCCAGTACGCGGTCGAAATTCTGTGCCAACGCCAGCGAGAAGTTACCGTTACCACAGTAAAGCTCTAGTAGGTCGCCAGTGCTTTCTTGGGTACAGTCGACCGCCCATTCCAGCATCTTCTCTGCGACTTTGCCGTTCGGCTGAGTGAAGCTGTTCTCTACTTGTTGGTAGATGTAGCTTTGACCATTTACATCGAGCTTCTCGATAACGTAGTCTCGGTCTAGGACAATCTTCATCTTACGAGCGCGACCAATGATGTTTAGGTTAAAGCCTTCATCATTTAAACGCTGTTTAAGGGCTTTCGCGTTTTCAATCCACTCTTCATCAAGTTGGCGATGGTAAAGGAGTGAAACCAGAATCTCACCACTTAGCGTCGATAGGAAATCCACTTGGAACAGTTTACGACGTAGTGAGTCGTTGTCTTTCATCGCTTCAACCAATAGCGGCATCAGGTCGTTGATCAGACGGCTTGCTGCAGGGAATTGGTCAACACGGTACTTCTCACGAGTTTCTTGGTTGAACATGATGTAGTAAAGATCTTCGCCTTCATGCCAAACACGGAACTCAGCACGCATGCGGTAGTGCTGCTCTGGTGATTCAAACACTTCCAGTTCTGGCATGTTGTATGGCGCGAACATATCCGTGAGACGTTCGACTTTTTCAGCCAGTTGTTCTTGGTAGCGTTGTGGGTTTACATCAAGAGTAGCCATGATCTTACCTTTTATGGTGCATTCAATTTAAGAGCGCAGATTTTATTCAATCTCAATAGGATGTCCAGTTTTGTACTGGAATTGATTTAAAGATAGTGCGTACAGGCAGAGTAGAAAGCAAAATCAATCAAAACGTTACAACTTCTAAGGGCAATATTGGCTGGACAAATAATCAATAGCTGAATAATATTTGCCTCAAGTTGGTGCTATCTAGCAATCTAGATGGCTGAAATGGGAATCTGGTGTGAATCCAGAACTGACGCGCAGCGGTAAAAGAGAACGAACGCTCATCAGACACTGCATTAGTTTATGTGGGAAGTCGAGCAAGTAGGCGGTACACCCGTGCTCTTGAGTCCGAATACCTGCCAACAACTGAGCCACAGCACTGGACTGTCATGATGACAGGGCTCGGAAGGAATTACGCGATTTAGGACAATACAATGAGAAAATCCGCACTGGCGATCACTTTGGCATCGCTGCTTTCACCTGTCTCTTATCTACAGGCCCAAGAAACCTCCACTGACGAAACCATCGTTGTTACGGCAAACCGTTTTGAGCAAGCCGAAAGCCGTACGTTGGCAGATGTCGAAGTAGTTACTCGACAAGACATCGATCGCATTCAAGCGAAAACCCTACCAGATGTATTGCGTCGTCTTACAGGGATTCAAGTTTCACAAAATGGTGGTCGTGGTCAGTTAGCGTCTTTATTTGTTCGTGGAACCAGTTCCGACCAAGTTTTAGTACTGGTTGATGGCGTACGTTTTGCACGAGCAGCGAAGGGCGCTGTGGACTTTAACCAAATCCCACTTACTTACGTTCAACGTATTGAGTACGTGCGTGGTGCGCGTGCGTCACTTTATGGCTCAGAAGCGATTGGTGGCGTGATCAATATCATCACCATTGCGCGTGCTGACGAAGAAGGAACGAAGTTAAGTGCGGGTTTAGGTAGTTTAGATTATCAAGAATTGAGTGTGGCATCTGGTATTAAAGTCACAGAGAGCGGCCAGCTAAATATCGCGCTTGGTAGTGAAAGTGATGATGGTTATAACGTTCGTCCTGTACCGGGAGTTAATGACGGCGATCGCCATGGCTTTGATACAAAGAATGGTCTGCTAGGTTACGTGCATAACTTCAATGATCAGTGGTCTGCATTTGGTAACCTACGTGCTTACGAAAATGTTTATCAATATGACAGCAGCTACGGCAGTCGCGGTTACTACGAAGCAGAAAAAGACGATCTTTCTGTCACTCTGGGCGGTAAGTATCAGTCTGATAATGTGATGTCAGAACTACAAGTAACAGCACAGAAACAGAAGTCTTGGAACTATGAGCAAGCAAAAGGCAAACACTCAGGTACTGAAGATGAACTTGAGCAGCAAAATGTCCAGTGGACCAACAGTTACTTGCTAAACAACAATACGACGTTGGCTGGTGGTATTGATTGGCGCAACGAGTCTTATAAAGACAAGAGTGCGAATAAAACGTTTGATCGTACCAATGGCGCTCTGTTTGGTATGGCAACCACCAGTATTGATAAAGCAATGCTTGAGGGCAGTGCTCGCCTTGATGATAACGAAGAATACGGTAGTGAGTTCACTTACAGCTTAGCGGCTGGTTACCAGTTTGTGCCAGAGTTTGGGGTTAAAGCTTCTTTTGGTACTGCGTTTAAGGCTCCAAACCTATATCAGCAGTATGACCCAACATACGGTGAGAAAGATCTGAAGCCGGAAGAGTCAGATGCTTGGGAGCTAGCATTCAGCGGTGATGTCCAAGGCGTTTTTTGGTCCGTAACGGGTTATGACTATAAAATCACGAATCTTATCGATTACCATCCAACCACATACAAATATTTGAATGTCGATGGTGAAACACATATCCAAGGTGTGGAGCTTGTTGCTGAGTTTGATACAGGGATTGTGCAACACCAGTTGAGTGCAGATTACAAAGATGCTGAAGACGATAAAGGGCATCAGTTGCAGCGTCGCGCTAAAGAAATGTATAAGTGGAATGCTTTAGTGAGCTTCGATAAAGTGGATTGGTCGGTTAGCTATCAGTACGTCGGTAAGCGTCCAGATGTGGATTACAGCACTTGGCCTTCACAAGATATCACGCTTTCTTCTTACTCGTTGGTTGATACGGCAGTGACTTACTATCCGAATGAGTCGACCTCTATTAGCGCTCGTATCGATAATCTACTTGATGAAGAGTATGAGATGGCAAAAGGTTACCCCGCTGCAGAGCGAGCGTACTATATCAACGTTGGCTACGAATTCTAATCGTGAATGAGCACAAACCGCCTTCGGGCGGTTTTTAATATTTTGTGGTGGAAAATCGAATGAAGAAACCCAAGCGAGTGGTGATCAGTTGGTCCAGTGGTAAAGATTCGACATTAACGCTTGAGCGCCTTAACGAGAATCCAAATTATCAAGTTGTCGGTTTGTACACGACTTACGTAGGGAAAGAAGTCCCTTTCCAAGCAACTCCGCTTGAAGTCGTACAAATGCAAGCAGACTTACTTGCGCTTCCGCTCATTACTATCGAGCTACCTGAAATCTTTCCAAGTAACGACATTTATCAATCGACCATCGTTAATGCATTACAAAGTAGTGGTCTGAACATAGAAGCTGTCGCATTTGGTGATATGTTTTGTAATGGCATTGCCGATTACCGACGCAGCTATATTGAACCTGTTGGCTGGGAATGCGTCTTTCCTCTATTAGGGGACAGCAGCGAAAAACTAGCGATGGAAATCATAGAGCGTGGTATTCAAACTATGTTAATCACCATCGACGGAAGAGTTCTCCCTCCAGAATGGTGTGGTCGCTGGTATGACAAAGCCCTAATAGAGTCATTACCAAGTCAAATTGATCCCTGTGGGGAAAATGGTGAATTTCACACATTGGTCACGTCTTCGCCATCTTTTCAAGGACATATCGAGTTGACGAAGCGAGATGTAGAATCTGGAGATAGATTCAGCCATCAAAGATACCATGCTAAAGCATTGCCAAAACAAATCTACGCAGTATGATCGCAACGTTTCTGTTCTTTAGGTAAGGCTCGTGCGAGTAGCAAGTAAGAAAAAAGTCCTAGTTTTTGACTCCGGTGTTGGTGGCCTTTCTGTATTCCAAGAGATACATCGCCTATTGCCCCAGCTAGACTACTTATACTTATTCGATAATCAGGCTTACCCTTATGGTGAACTCGATCAGGCTGTACTCATTTCACGAGTTAACCAACTGGTCTCTTCATTAGTCGAAGAACACCAAGTCGACATTGTCGTCATTGCTTGCAACACGGCGAGCACCATAGTGCTTCCTTCCTTACGCGAAAATTTATCGATTCCCGTTGTTGGTGTTGTCCCTGCGATTAAACCCGCATCGCTTTTAGCATCAAAAGGGGTAGGGCTGATCGCCACTCCGGCGACAGTAACACGCCAATATACTCACGAGTTAATACGGGACTTTGCGCAAGGCAAACCAGTTGAGCTGGTGGGATCAACTCGCTTGGTAGATATGGCCGAAGAGAAGTTGCGAGGCAACAGCGTTTCTCTCGACGAACTGACAAATATCCTGCTTCCCCTTCGCGATAAAGTCGATGTTGCGGTGCTCGGTTGTACTCACTTCCCTTTAATCAAAGAGGAGATTCATCAAGCTTTGGGTGGGGACGTTACTTTAATTGATTCAGGCGCAGCGATTGCACGTCGAGTAAAAGCATTGCTATTAAGTGATGAAATTGAGGATACAGAAGAGGGAAGTAAGTCGATTTATGCCAGTGCAACTCCTTGGCAGGAAGATGCACTGAACATTTGTTTAAAGAAGCTAGGTTTTAATCCTGTTCAGGTTTACCACCATCCGGATGTTTAGGATCGTTCGCAATTCTCACTTTTAGCGTTCTCTCCATATATTCCTTTTCATTAAGTTTAGCGATAGCTGGCTTGGCATCTGCCGCAGCCATCACTACAAAACCAAACCCTCTTCTTTTTCCAGTACGCTTATCTTTCATTAAGCGTACCGCATAGACCTGTCCATATTCAGCAAACAAATCGCGAACATGACTCTCATTGGCCTTATAAGGAAGGTTGCCGACATACAGCGTTTTAGTTGAAGGATCAGGATCCGAAGATTGAAGAACAGGTGTTTTGCTAGAAAATGAAAAAAGAAAAGCAGTAGCGATAACACCAATGAGGAAGCTCAAGGCTGGTGGGATGATGAATTGAGAGAAGATGATTCCCCCAACGATGGCCAGCCCAACACATAAAATCAGATTTTTTTTAGACGTCATTTTAATTACTACACATAGTGATAAAGAGATCGATTGTCCATTAACAGAATAGACACATGAATCTTACGTATATGGTTGGTGTTTTTCCAACCAATTGCTGTGATATGTCTCAAATGTGACGAAGAAATATGCAAATATCGCACTTTTGGATAATTTGTGACCGGTTGGTTTTTTATTTGCAAAAAACGCTTGTACTAATTTCTCAACCCCCTATACTGCGCATCCACCGACACGGAGTGAGACGAAAGTCACACAGCGAGTCGAGAAGAGAGAAAAAAGAATTTGAAAAAAATGCTTGACTCTCTCACGGTGTAAAGTAAGATACGCACCCCTAACGACGAGCAACTAAGTTGCTGAAAATGTTAGAAAAGCTCTTTAAAAATAAGAACCTATCAATCTGTGTGGGCACTCGTTGATGATAATCCAATTCGATACTTCGGTATCAAATTAGGTTTCAATGA
>NZ_JAHGAM010000020.1:0-66871 GCF_030248595.1 Vibrio sp. D417a
AGAAGGTGGTAATTTACTTTCGATAAATTACTGAAAACTCTCCACCTTCACAATATGTTCAAAAATTGTTCATTTGTGTTATTGACGCCCCTGTGTTGGGCTTCTATGTTTGATAAGGTCTTTTTAATATGCAGGTTCATCGGCTAAATTTCGCGAAACATTTTTAATCGCATAGTCAATGATTCTGAGAAAGATGTGAATGGCGTTACAAACACTGCTCTCAAACAATTTGTCTTTGGACTTCAAACGATGGTGATGTGCCTCCACGCACACACTAATGAGCAGCGATCTGGACGTCAATGTGTTCAAACTGCTGCCATCGAGTTCTGGAGGTCAAAAATGAAACGAGCCAGCAATAGCTACAGACTCCAAATGATCAAAGAAGTAGTTACCCGTAGAGAGCGTGAAGCTTGTACGGATCCTATGGCGAGATATATTCATCAACTGATGGATGAACGCCCAACAAGTAAATTAGATGTTGAATTCAATCATCGATTTTCAGGAAATCACTTCGACGAACAAGCGGGAGGCTGGGTTAGCGACCGTTGGTCGATGAAATAACGCCAATTACCGCTCTATAGGGAAAATGGATAGGAGATTCCCGGTTCTTAAAGGACACCTTGCCGGACCGGGAATATGTAAAAGCCTAATCAGAACCGAAAGCGAAGGCGTAACCCCACAGACTGAACAAGAGTTCTAGAATAAGTCTTGTTGAGGCGATGACTCATCTTGAAGCTGTTCTGGCTTCGTCTTCCCTGCCAACATCTTTCTTCTGTACCTTTGACGACACAACTTAATAACGTGCAACTGCTGAGCGGGGGTTAAGTTAAGCCAATTAAACCTTTCCTCTCTCTTTCTCATACACCCCTTGCAATACCCTTTTTCATCGGAGGTACATACTCCAACACAAGGGCTTGGGACAGTAAAAAACTCCAGTTGCTCCATACTAAAACCGCTCTTTCCATATTAGGGCGTATTGGCCTAGTTTAAATAATGAGAAGATTAGTCAGCAACAAAACTTGCTATATGCTTCGTTATGTCAAAAACATACGAAACCATAACCTTATGCTGACAAAAACAGTGTTTTATTACTTATACTTACCGCGTTTATAAAAACGGAGTCTATAAAATGAAGCTTAGCCTAAAAACGTTAGTTACAGCAATCTCTCTCCCTGTTCTTATGACTGCTTGTGCTAGCAACGGTGATGATGTGAAAGAAATAACGGCTCAAGATTTGCAGCACCACAACTGGGAACTTGTTCAAGTTGATGGCAAAAATATCGTTCTAGACGAACACCAAAAAGCGGCTCGCCTAGAAATCGGTGAAAATCTAACCGCAAACGGCAACGCAGGTTGTAATAACTTCTTCGGTCAAGCCGAGCTGAAAAACAACCAACTACGCATCGAAAAAATGGGCATGACCATGAAGATGTGTATGGAAGATCAAATGAAGATCGAAAACGCAATGACACAAACACTATCTAACTGGAGCGATATCACGCTAACTAAAGATGGTCTTGTTCTGAAAAGTGCCGATCACGAATTGACGTTTACACTACGTGACTGGGTAAACTAATCCCAACTAAGTAAACCAGATAGTATCTTAAAGCAGCCAAACGGCTGCTTTTTTTATATCGATGAATCGTTAGTCATGCATGCTAAAGTCATTTAAATGGCCAACTTTCTTTCTCTTTTCGCCCTCAATTCCATGCTTTAGACATCAATTTTGCTCTGTAAAACAACCTATTCATATCTCTGGGGACAATAATTTTCAATTACTTGAAAGAATATCCTCAAACAAACGGTCCGCTCCTAAAATGACACCAAATTTGTCCTTTATTCGTTTTGCTTCACATTGAGAGTAATTCTTTGAATCAATGAGTGATTCCGTTTGGGATTGGCATTGATAATAGAGAGAGATGAATTACTATCCTTGTAACAGAGCGGAACGACTTGCGAAAACGTCAATAGAAACGAAAGCAAGAACCAAAAGACATAACACGGAATAGATATGAAAAAGCTACTCAGCAGCATTGGCATTTTAGCCACGACTTTTGCGACACCTTCTTTTGCCGATTCATCAGTGAATAGCGAATGGCAAAAAATCGAACAGCAAGCCGACGGGCAATCCGTCTACTTTCATGCTTGGGGCGGGAGCCAAGAAATTAATCGCTACATACAGTGGGCGAGTAGAGAGCTAAAATCACGTTATAACGTGACGCTAAACCACGTTAAAGTAACTGATATTTCTGAGACCACTACTCGACTTATCGCAGAAAAAGCGGCAGGCAAAAACAGCGGTGGTAGTGTTGATATGGTTTGGATCAATGGCGAAAACTTCAAATCAATGAAGGATAACCAATTGCTATTTGGTCCTTTTGTCGAAGGTTTGCCAAGCTGGCAATATGTGGATAAATCTCTACCAATTGATGTGGACTTCTCCGAGCCAACAGAAGGTCTAGAAGCACCTTGGGGAGTAGGACAATTAGTGTTTATCCATGACGAGCAAACCCTCCATAACCCTCCAAAATCATTCTCAGAAATGCTGAGCTATGCAAAAGCGTTCCCGAATCGCCTGACTTACCCTCGACCACCAGAGTTTCATGGCACAAGCTTTATCAAAGCATTACTCATTGAACTGTCTAACAACGCCCCTGAGCTGCAACAACCAGTTACCGATGACACGTTTGAACAAGTCACTCAACTGCTGTGGTCTTATCTAGATGAGTTCCATAAAGTCGCTTGGCGCGGTGGTAAGCAGTTTCCAGGCGGTACAGCAGAAACCCTTCAGCTACTAGATGATGGTCAGACTGACCTGGCGATTACCTTTAACCCGAACGCGGTTTTCTCTGCGCAGTCGAGCGGTAATCTTGCAGAGAGCACCAAAGCGTACGCAATGGACGCAGGAGCACTCTCAAATATCCACTTTTTAGCGATTCCTTGGAACGCAAATGCCAGTGCTGGTGCACAAGTTGCGATAAACTTTTTATTGAGCCCTGAAGCACAGTCTCGCAAAGGTAACCTAAACATCTGGGGCGACCCTTCGGTACTAAGCAACCAATACCTAACTGGTTCGGCCAAAAACACTCAACAATTCAAATCTATCGCTGAGCCACATCCAAGTTGGCAAGCGGCGTTGGAAAAAGAATGGTTGAAACGCTACGGGAATTAGTAAGAATCCATGTTAAGAGCGCTGTATTTAGTCATTATCGCAGTTTGTATTTTGCCTACCATTCCGGGACTACTTGGAGTGGTGGTCTCTGCGCTCGGTTATGTGCCTCCTATCGGCTTGCACCACTTTTCTTTAGATGGCTTTAACGCTGTTTTTGATTGGGAGGGTGTTTGGACATCCATCGGGCTTACTTTCTACTCTGCCATTTTCAGTAGCTACTTGGCTTGCTTGATCACATTTGCGATTTTGCAAGCCTCTTGGGGCAGTAAGTTTTGGCGAAAAATTGAAGTAAGCCTCTCGCCACTTCTTGCCATGCCGCACGTAGCGTTTGCGATTGGCTTTGCGTTCTTGTTTGCCCCAACTGGTATGGGCGTTAGGGTTCTCAACCAACTGTTTGGTTACGACCCGAATGCACAAACGGTGAATGACTTAGCATTGCTGATTAAAGATCCGCACGCACTCGGTTTGATCATCATGCTTGCGATTAAAGAAGTGCCGTTTTTATTGTTGATGAGTATTCCAATTCTTCAGCAATTGAAAGTCGATAAGATTGAAAAAGTCAGTCATTCGATGGGCTACAGTTCGGCGCAAGCGTGGTGGAAATGCGTGTTCCCACAGTGGATAGCAAAACTGCGCTTTCCAATGCTGGCGGTATTGGCTTACAGTTTGTCCGTTGTCGATGTCGCCCTGATTATTGGCCCCACCAACCCGCCGACGTTTGCGGTTTTGGTATGGCAATGGTTTAACGATCCAGATTTATCGCTCCTACCAAGAGCGGCCGCTGGCGCAGTAATACTGTTTGCGATCGCAAGCCTTTTGATTGGATTTGCACGCTTAATGGAATGGTGTATTACCAAAGGCTTCAAACGCTGGCAGTACTCTGGTCGAAACGGGTTTCGTTTACCCGGTAAAACCCTATTTTCACTGGTCGCGCTACTTGCACTTCTAATGATTCCACTCATGGTGCTGTGGAGCTTTGCCCAACGTTGGCGCTTTCCAGATTTGCTCCCAAGCCGTTACAGCCTGCGTTTTTGGGAATACGAATGGCACAGTATTCTAGGGACTCTAGAACAAAGTATGTCAATCGCCCTAATCAGCGCGACTGTCGCGCTAGTTCTTGCTTTAATAGTACATGAGTATCGTCTCCGTTATCGCTGGCAGGTGCCCGGTTACATCATCGCCATCCCAATGCTGATTCCTCAGCTATCCGTGCTATTCGGTATGCAAGTAGTGACGCTGTACTTAAACAGTAATGCGTATTTCTTTTGGGTATGTTGGGCGCATGTATTCTTTGCGTTCCCATTTATTTACCTCTCGCTAGACGGTCCGTGGCGCAGCTTCGATAACGGCTTAACTCGCGTCGCACTCAGCTTGGGTAAATCACCGATGCAAGCTTGGTTAAAAGTGAAACTGCCAATCCTCCTGCCTGCAATTGCATTCGCGTGGGCTGTCGGTATTAGTGTCAGCCTGGCGCAATACCTACCAACATTGGTGCTAGGGGCTGGGCGCATTAGCACCATCACAACCGAAGCCGTTGCACTATCCAGTGGTTTTGACCGACGTGTCACCGCTATTTACGCCATTTGGCAAGCTCTGCTGCCATTCTTGTTCTTTTCTTTTGCGATACTGCTTAGCCACTTGCACAGGAAGTATCGCCGCTTGTCTATAAAAGGTTTACTACTGAATGAGTCTTTGTCTCGAAAACCTCGCCATCCGTAAAACCAATGGCGACGCGCTTTTTTCAGCGTTCAACATGACCGTAGAAAAAGGTGAAATCGTTACCCTGATGGGGCCTAGCGGTTGTGGTAAATCCACTTTGTTGGATGCCATTGCCGGGCACCTATCCGCCGAGTTCAACTACTCTGGATCCATTACGCTTGATAACGAAAAGTTGGATGCCCTCCCTGCCCATAAGCGTCAGGTCGGTATTCTATTCCAAGAAGATTTGCTCTTCCCTCATTTAACGGTGTGGGAGAACCTTGCCTTCGCGCTACCAAACTCAATCAAAGGTGAAGAGCGTAAAGCTCACGCTATGCAAGCACTGAAGAACATTTCATTGACCAAACTAGCAGAGTCCTTTCCTGACCAAATTTCGGGAGGGCAACGTGCCCGTATCTCATTGACTCGTATGCTGCTAGCAAAGCCAAAAGTTGCGCTACTTGATGAGCCCTATAGCAAGCTGGATAAAGACCTGCGCGTGCAATTTCGCAATTGGGTGGTCGAACAATTGCAGCAAGCGAACATCCCTACTTTGATGGTAACGCACGATGAAGACGATATTCCTGATGGCAGCAGCTGCCTAAACTGGCCGTGGGAGACAAATCATGCTTGATAGCCTGAGTATAAAGCTCATCCGCAAACCGCTGGCACTCAGTGCGAAATATCTCGATAAATGTGGTATCACTGCAAATCAGACGACAGTGTTTGGTTTTGTACTTGGCTGTTTTGCCCTGCCGGCTTTGATCACCGAACAGTACTTGTTGGCGTTGCTGTTTATTTTGCTGAACAGAATCTGTGATGGGTTAGACGGTGCACTGGCGAGGATTCAAGGCATTACCGATGCGGGTGGTTTTCTTGATATCAGCTTAGATTTTTTGTTCTATTCGTTGATTCCTTTTGGCTTTGTGCTTGCCAACCCAGAGCACAATGCCGTTGCAGGCGCATTTTTGATTTTTTCCTTCATCGGCACTGGTAGTAGCTTTTTGGCTTTTGCCATCATGGCAGGAAAACAAGGCATCGATAATCCGGTATATAAAAACAAATCGCTTTACTACATGAGCGGCTTAACCGAAGGTACAGAAACCATTGGCTGCTTGGTTTTATTTTGTTTGCTACCGCAACACTTTGCCGTCATCGCGTATATCTTTGGCGCGGCATGCTGGTTTACTACTTTTACACGTATTTATTCAGGGTTTCATACGCTTAACGATCATTAATACTGCTTAGACAATCGCGTTTCCTTAAGGGACAGGCCGCTAAGCCACTGTTTTATAAAGCACCAAAACGCAGGTTAAATTGGGGTATATACTCTTTGAATGAAGAAACCATTCGGAGGCTATATGAAAAAACAGATCAATTTAGGCATGTTGCTCACCATTACTTGTGCGCTCGTGCTTGGCGGCTGTAGCTCACCTAACCCGTACGGAGATGCATACGGCTCATCCGACACTCGCAAAGTTCAGCAGGTTTACTACGGCACAGTAGAAAAAGTAGAACCCGTAACCATTGATGCCTCTACCCAATCCAATGCCATTGGCACCATCGCTGGTGCTGCCGTGGGCGGGATCTTAGGCTCAAAAGTTGGGGGCGGTTCTGGCTCGGATATCGCTGCCATTGGTGGTGGTCTATTGGGTGGCTATGCAGGCAGCAAAGCGGCTGAAGCAACCGCGAAACGAAATGGCGTGAATCTGACCATTCGTTTAGAGGACGGAAAGATTATCTCTATTGTTCAAGAAGCAAATCCAAACATGATTTTCCAACCAGGCCAAGCGGTCCAAATCAATGTTTCTGGTAATAACGCCAGAGTCGTTCCTCGTTAATTCGGACGAACCAAACCTTTGGCCTGCTTTGATTCAAACACCTAACCCGCGCAAGCTCACATCACTGGCTTGTTAACTTGCGCGTTTCTTTTCGTATCAAACTTGATCGTCGTCAATGGAACATCAATCTCCCACACCTTTCGATGTTCAAATGACATCAAGTTGCTAGCATGAGCCCATTCCAGATAACTTTGGGCTTGTTATGACTCCGACTATTGACCACGTACTCCTTAATATCGCGCTAAACCTCAGCTCAAATCGCTCTCACGAGCAGCAATATCAAAACCTCATTGATGGGGTCGCGCAAGTATTCCCATGTGATGCGAGCTGCCTGTTTATTTTCGATGAGGATGGGTTTCTAACTCCTGTCGCGGTAAAAGGCTTATCCAGCTCAGTCTTAGGTCGTCGCTATTTCCCCAAGGCGCACCCTCGCTTAGATGCCATTATTCATAGCCGTGAACCGGTGCGTTTCGATGCCGATTGTTCACTGCCGGATCCTTTCGACGGCACACTATTAACTGAAGACCAATGCATTGATGTTCACGATTGCATGGGCTTTAGCTTGTATGTCGAAGGCCAACTTGTTGGCGCACTAACGATGGATGCACTAACGGTGGGCGCGTTTGATGACATTGACCCTGTCGCTATCGAAACCTTTGCGGCTTTGACCGCTGCGACATTGCGTAACATTGCTCAGTTAAAAGCGCTCAAAGCGCAAAACCAGAAGCAAAAAAGCGTCACTCAAACCCTTATCCAACAAGCCCGTTCTCAACATGGCGAAATGGTGGGTTTGAGTCCGCAGATCAACCAGTTACGAAACAACATTGCGACTGTTGCTCAATCAGATTACGCGGTACTTATCTTAGGAGAAACCGGAACTGGTAAAGAACTGGTCGCGCACTCGGTACACGCGCAATCTCATCGTAGCGATAAGCCGATGATTTACGTCAACTGTGCGGCCCTGCCTGAAGGTCTGGCTGAGAGTGAACTGTTTGGCCATGTCAAAGGCGCATTTACAGGTGCTAATAGCCACCGTGCCGGTAAGTTTGAACTGGCAGACGGTGGAACGATTTTCCTTGATGAAGTGGGCGAACTGCCTTTGATTTTGCAAGCAAAATTGCTGCGCGTAATTCAGCAAGGCGAGCTGCAACGTGTAGGTAGCGATCAGCATTTGATGGTCAATGTGCGCATCATCGCCGCGACCAATCGACAATTAGAAAAAGAGGTCGAATCTGGCACGTTTCGAGCAGACCTTTTCCACCGTTTGAACGTGTTCCCAATCCAAGTCCCCCCACTGCGTGCCCGTGACGGGGATATTCCCGTTTTAGCAGGATATTTGTTGGAAAAAGTACGCCAACAATTCAATGCACCCAATCTGCACGTTCACCCTAAAGTGTTGACTCAACTGGAGTCTTTACCTTGGTACGGAAACGTACGCGAGCTCGAACACACTTTAACTCGCGCGGCTTTACACGCTATTCAACAAGGTGCAAGCACGATCATGCTTAACCATTTTGACACCTCATTAGCTCTCGATGATGTAAAAAACACATCGCATTATCTGCCTAAAGAAAGCCAGCCAATGCGAGAGCTAATAGAAAGCTATCAACGTGATTTAATTGAACATGCTTTGAGCCAAACTGGTGGCGTTTGGGCAAAAGCAGCGGAGTTTTTACAAATGGATCGCGGGAACTTATATCGGATGGGTAAAAAGCTCGGGATCAATAAATAACCGACCACAAGAAGTCGATGTGATTAAGACATCAACTGCGTTGTCTTAATTACATCAACCACTCTCCTAAATCTGATAAAATTCAATACAAATCAACAAGATAATAATTGGCACACATTCTGCTCTCTAGCGGTCAACATCACGACTATTAAAACAATCACTGGAGAACCCAATATGTTCTGTATTCAATGTGAACAGACAATTCAAACCCCTGCTGTTAAAGGTTGTTCTTTTGCACAAGGCATGTGTGGCAAAACTTCTGAAGTATCAGACCTACAAGACGTGTTGGTTTACACACTGCAAGGGGTTTCTTTTTGGGCATCAAAAGCACTTGAATTCAACATCATTAACGATGAAATCAACCAATGGGCACCCAAGGCATTTTTCTCTACATTGACGAACGTAAACTTTGACCCTGAACGTGTCCTAGAGCTAACTTCTCAAGCGGCAACGTACAAAGCATTGCTAAAAGAGCAAGTAATGTCTGCTGCAACACTCGCCGATACCGAAGTTGCTGACATTCCTGCTGTTGCTCACTTTGAGCTACCAAATAGCGCAGAAGCGATCTTAGCTTTTGCTCCTCAAGTCGCGGTTAACCGTGGTAAGGACCAAGTACATGAAGATGTTATTGGCCTACGCCTACTTTGCCTATACGGCCTTAAGGGTGCCGCAGCATACATGGAGCACGCACGTGTTCTTGAGCAAACCAACAACGATATCTATGCCGAATACCATGAAATCATGGCGTGGTTGGGCACAGACCCTGAAGATCTTGGCGAACTACTTGATTGCTCAATGCGCATTGGCCTGATGAACTACAAAGTGATGGAAATGCTCGACCAAGGTGAAACAACGACCTTCGGCCATCCAGAACCAACCACGGTGAACGTCAAGCCAGTAAAAGGTAAATGTATTCTTGTTTCTGGCCATGATTTGCATGACCTAGAAAAAATCCTGCAACAGACTGAAGGCAAAGGTATTAACGTTTACACCAACGGTGAAATGCTGCCTGCACACGGCTACCCTGAGCTGAAGAAATACCCTCATCTCGTCGGTAACTACGGCAGCGCATGGCAAAACCAACAGAAAGAATTCGCAAACTTCCCTGGTGCAATCGTAATGACGTCAAACTGCTTGTTGAATCCAAATGTGGGTCAATACGCAGACCGTCTATTCACCCGCAGTATTGTTGGCTGGCCTGGAGTGGCTCACATCGAAGGTGATGATTTTAGCCAAGTGATTGAATGTGCTCTAGCGCAAGACGGTTTCCAACACGATGAAATCGAACACCACATCACGGTTGGTTTTGGTCGCAATGCACTGATGAACGCCGCCCCTGCGGTTATCGACCAAGTGAAGCAAGGCAACATCAAACACTTCTTCCTAGTCGGCGGCTGTGACGGCGATAAAGCAGAACGCAGCTACTACACCGATTTTACGGCTGAAGCGCCAGAAGACACGCTAATCCTGACCTTGGCGTGTGGTAAGTTCCGCTTCAACAAGAATACGTTCGGCGATATCAACGGCATCCCTCGCCTATTGGATGTGGGCCAATGTAACGATGCTTACTCTGCAATCCAGCTTGCACTTGCACTGGCGAAAGAGTTTGACTGTGACATCAATGAACTACCACTCACGCTTGTGCTTTCTTGGTTCGAGCAAAAAGCGATCGTTATCTTGCTAACGCTATTTGCATTGGGCGTGAAAGGCATTTACACAGGCCCTACTGCACCGGCATTCCTAACGCCAAACCTAATCGCCATCATCCAAGAGAAGTTCGATATGCGCAGTATTGGCAATGTTCAGGATGATCTAAAAGCCATCCTAGCAGCTTAATAAACTTGCTTGTTCGCGCCTCCTTACGCGGAGGCGCTCTCTATTTCGAACTAAAAATAGCCACAACCAAAGAGATTGTTATGTTTTTTGAATGGCAAGGTAACCAACCCGTCACACTCCGTTGCATCGACAAATACTTCGAAACACACGACACCGTCAGCATCAAATTGGCCGAACTAACCGAATCACTTCTGTTTCAGTTTAAGCCTGGCCAGTTTATTAACTTAGGCGTGGAAATTGATGGAAAAATGGAGTTTCGCGCCTATTCAATCAGCTCGATCAATGAAGACGATCACCTTCAACTCACCATCAAACGAGTATCTGGCGGTAAAGTATCGAACTACATCGTTGACTCGCTGCTGCTCGGTGATACTGTTCAAGCATTACCACCAGCAGGCGAATTCAACTGCATCGACCATCCACCCGTGTTACGTGATGGCGAAACAAAAGCCTTGCTTATCAGTGCAGGTTGCGGCGTCACGCCCGTATTTTCGATGGCAAAACACTGGCTGAGTAATCAAGATGAAAACGACAACGATGTGGACATCGCATTTCTTCATATTGCACGCAGCCCAGAAGAGACGATTTACTACGATCAGCTAGAAACGTTAGACGCCGTATATCCCAACTTCAATTTAAAATTGTTGCTGAAAAACCGCGAAGGAACGTCACACCCACAAGGTCGTTTGAATGCCAACTGGATTAAAGAGCTTGTTCCTGATTTCAAACAGCGCACCGTTTACCTGTGTGGTCCAAGCCAGTTTATGCTAGATGTACACGGCTATTTGAATGACCTTGGTTTTGACATGACGAACTTCTACCAAGAGAGTTTTACGCCAGCGACTGGCGCAGAATCATCGGTCTCCGATGAGACGGTTAACGTTTCTGTTCCTGATTTTGCTCAAAGCATCGATGCGCAAAAAGGTCAGGTACTGGCCGATGTGCTCGAAGGCGCAGGTTTACCATTAATCGTCGCTTGTCGAAGCGGGATTTGTGGCTCGTGTAAATGCAAGGTTCGTAAAGGCAACGTCTCTTCTACCAGCCTAGAAACATTGACGCCAGAAGAAATTGAACAAGGCTATGTGCTCGCCTGCTCATCAACTATCGAAGCGGATCTTGAAGTGCAGATCGGTTAATGCTGCTGGTATCGATCTTTTATTGTTTCCCGTCATTCCGACGAGCCTAGGCGAGATCAGGAATCCAATATCAGCGTGTTAGGAATAACTCACTCTGATAATAGACTCTGAATCACACTCGCGTCTCGCTATTCAGATTAACGGGGTATCGTGGAAATGCCAGCCGTACTCAAACGGCTGGTATTATAGATAGGCACAACTTTCGTTTCGTCGTCATTGCTTCTCGCTAAACAGCAACACTTTCAATGCAGCTTCGCTGTCTACGTCCATAAACTCTGGTGGGTTATCCAGACGCTCACGGAATGTCAACTCTGGCGCTTCTTCTTTCATGCTTTCAATCAAGAAGTCGCTTGTCACAGATGGTGAGTTCACACATGCCATCACTTGACCGCCTTCTGCCAACAAATCCGGCAATCGACGTAGAATCTTTTTGTAGTCTTTAGTCAGCGCAAAGCTGCCTTTCTGGAATGAAGGCGGATCGATAATGATCAAATCATACTGACCAGATTTTTTAATCTTACCCCAAGATTTAAAAATATCGTGCCCCATAAAGCTTACCTGGTTGATGTTATGACCATTTAGCTTGTGGTTCTCACGACCTTTAGACAGCGACGCTTTTGCCATGTCGACGTTAACCACTTTATCTGCGCCACCCGCAATGGCAGCGACAGAAAAGCCACACGTGTAAGCAAACAAGTTAAGCACGTTTTTGTGCTTCGCATTTTCGCGAACCCAATCACGACCGTAGCGCATGTCCAAAAACAGACCGAAGTTTTGGTTGCGGCCAATATCCAATTGGTATTTCAAACCGCTTTCTTCAACGACAGGGCGAGCGTCTAATTCACCGACAAGTACTTCTGAAGGCGCACCATCGGCATAACGGTGCTGAAGAACCATAGTGCGACCTTGCTTGTCTGCCCACAGTGGTGATAGTGCCAACGCATTCAGGCCGCTTTTCAGCTCAGCGAGAAACGCGTCGTCGACTTCTTTAAACAAGTTGATAATCAACTGACCTTGTAACCAATCACAGGTGATTTGCTCTAGGCCCTCAAAACGACGGCCACGACCATGAAACAGTCGACGAATTTCATTCGGAGCTTGCGCGAGCTCGGTTTCTAGATGCTGAAAGAACAGCGGAAGTTGTGATGCTTGCATCGAGTTCTCTTATTAGTTTTCTTTGTGACGGTTATTTGATCGTAGGCCAGTTCAGCTCCCAAGGGGAAAGCCAAGTATCCAAGCCCTGAGAGACTATTTCACTGTGCCATTTGCTACCCAGCACTTTGTATTCTCGTGGATCGCAAACAAAGCGATATTGCTCATCTCGGTATTGGAAGCAAAGTGAAAATGCATGCAGATAACCGCGATCAGCCTCATTGCCTGCATTGTAAATCGGGTCGCCAACAATACCTGAGCCAACCGATTTTAATGCCACGCGGATTTGATGCGTTTTACCAGTGTGTGGCTTACATAAAAATAGGCGCTCTCCGGGCTCTGCCGCAAGAGAGAAAAACTGGGTGACGGCTGGGTTGTTTTTGCTGTTGACCAGCTTCCATGATGAACGGCGCGAACGCTCCATATCACCAACGACCAAACCTTGTTTCTTTTTCGGCTTTTTAGAGCCAATCGCCAGATAGAACTTTTCCACTTGGCGGTCAGCGAAGGCTTGCGATAACGCACTGGCCGCTTTGGCGCTACGTCCGAGGAGCAGAATACCCGATGTCATTTTATCCAAGCGATGGATAAGATAGAGCTGCTGATCACCACTCTGCTTAGCCACTTCTTGCAGCAGCATTGTGTCGCCATCGTCTTTATGAACAGAGACGTTGGGATGCTTATTGATGATCAGAAAATCGGGATGGGTATGTAGAATATCGAACATAAAAAACTGGCTCCACGTTTGGAGCCAGCAGTATACATAAGTTATCGGACAAAGCTATCGAGGCTTGCCCCCAAGGTATTTGCTAAAGCTTCTTCGAGAAAATGCCAGCAAGACCAATGATTGCGATACCCAGCAGCATGATTTCACCTTTGCCACTATCAAAGCCAGACTTAATCCCCATGAAGGCAACAATAGCAATCGCAACAGGAATCAGGTATTTAACTAGGTTGTACCACAATCCAAATAGCGGGAAGGATACTTCGCCGTCATTAGTGATCTCTTTTTCTAGCTCAGCACGGCTTAGGCGCCATCCTGCAAAGATACAAACCAACATACCACCAACCGCTAAGAAGATTTTGTCCGTTAGCAAGTCGAAGATATCAAAGGCACCGGTACCGAACAGCGTTGGCCCCATTCCACCTAAAGATAGTGACGCAAAAATACATAATGCCGCCATAACTGCACTTGCAGACAGAACAGCGTTAGAGCGCTTCATGCCTTTCTCGTCGATTAGGTAAGACACGACAACTTCCAATAATGATACTGAAGAAGTTAATGCCGCCACCGTCAAACCGATGAAAAATAGCAACGCGAATAGCAACCCAATCACTCCGCCCATTTCAGCAAACAGCTGAGGAACGACAACAAATACAAGACCAGGGCCTGCCGCAGGCTCCATGCCAAAGGAAAACATAGCTGGGAACATAGCAACACCAGCAAGAATCGCGACACCTGTATCCATAGCTGTAACCATACCGGTTGTTTGAACTAGGTTCTCTTTCTTCTTCAGGTAAGAACCGTACGTCATCATACAACCCATACCTAAGCTAAGTGAGAAGAACGCCTGTCCTAGTGCAGCAAGAACCACGTTGCTGTCGACTTTAGAAAAGTCCGGCATGAATAAGAACTCAAGGCCAGCCATTGCACCTGGCAGCATCAAGCCTTTAACAGAAACAACGATTAGGATTAAGAACAGAAGCGGCATCAGAACCTTACCGGCTTTCTCAATACCACCCGAAATCCCTTTCATCACAATCATGACGTTAAGGAACAGGTAAACACCCATCCACATTAAAGGTTGAATCGGATCTGAGATGAAACCGCCAAAACTGTCGCCAATTGCTTCTGGCGCGCTGAGTAGACCACCACCCACTTTAAAGATGTAGGCCAATGCCCAACCACCAACCACAGGGTAGAAGCCCATGATCAAAAGACCACTGAAGACTCCCATAACGCCAGTAAACGTCCAGCGTCGGTCAGTTGTTTTGAATGCACCTACGGCAGAAAGACCTGTCTTACGACCAATAGCGAACTCTGTCAGCATCACGCTAAAGCCGATAAAAATTACAAAGATAAGATAGATAGCAACGAATGCACCGCCGCCACTCTCACCTGCTGTGTAAGGGAATTTCCATATATTGCCTAAACCGACAGCGGAACCCGCTGCTGCCATTACGAAGCCTAGTTTAGACCCCCACGTATCACGTGGTGCTGCTGTATTAGTTGTAGCCACGCTTTTTCTCCAAAATTAGTTTGTTGTGTATGCATAGAGATAGGCGTCTAAAAAGTTTATGTAAAAATTATTGTACACTTATAAAATAAGCGTTCGACGCACTATGTCTAGAAAGTAAAGCAGCTCCCCTTTAAAATTGGAACCCCAAAAAAGTACATTTATCGCACAAGTGTCGAGTTACGCAGGTTAAATGCTGCTTTTTTGTTCAAAAGTTAAAGAATGACCTTATTTTTCACATTAAAATAACAGAATCAGCTGTTATGAAATTTGTTCCTCATATAAGGTCAATCCCACGTCTAAATGGGAAATCTATTCCCCCAACCCACTTTTATGCTTAATATCCTAGAAGGGCATATTACTCTGAGCGTATATGGACAAGTTTTATCACTTTCTTACTTTAGCTGGCATCGGGCTATATTGGTTACTGGTCGCAGGTGTGACCATTCGTGTCGTTTTAAAGCGCCGTGCAGTGAGCGTGTCTTTAGCTTGGCTAATGATCATTTATATCCTTCCCGTTCTGGGTGTCGCGTGTTATTTCCTCTTCGGTGAACTGAACTTAGGCAGAAAACGGGCCGAACGCGCAAAAGAGATGTTTACACCATTCGAGAAGTGGTTCAGTCAACTTAACGACTGTAACGCGCACAACCCAGAAACGATGGGAAGGCACATCTACCGAATTGATGAACTTTGTAACAACCGCCTTGGTCTTCCCGCATTGAGCGGTAATACATTGTCGCTGCAACAGTCACCTAATGAGATTTTGCATTCCATTATTGAAGACATCGAAAACGCGCAGAGCAGTATTCGAATGGTATTCTACATTTGGCATCCAGGTGGTTTGGCTGACTCTGTCGCTTCTGCACTTATCCAAGCGGCTAAACGCGGCGTAGATGTCAAACTATTGCTCGATTCAGCAGGTAGTCCACGTTTTTTCAGAAGTCCTTGGTATCGAATGATGCAGGATGCTGGAATTGAAGTTATTCAAGCGCTAGAAGTGAAGATGTGGCGTATTTTCTTGCGTCGTCTTGATCTTCGCCAACATCGCAAGATCATCGTAATTGATGATGAAATTGCTTATACAGGTTCAATGAACTTGGTTGACCCGGCTTACTTCAAGCAAAATAGTGGCGTTGGGCATTGGGTGGACATCATGGTTCGCATTACGGGACCAACGGTAAACGTATTGAGTGCCATCCACTGTTGGGATTGGGAAGTCGAAACTGGCGAACGTCATTTACCAAGACTACCTGAATGCAAGATCGATGAGAGTGAATTCCAACACCCTATTCAGGTTGTGCCTTCTGGCCCAGGTATGCCGGAATATCTGATCTATCAAGTATTAACATTGGCAATAAACCAAGCCAATCGCTCGGTACGAATCACAACACCATATTTCGTGCCCAATGCTGATTTACTCGAAACGTTAAAGATGACAGCACAACGAGGCATTGACGTTGAACTCATTATTCCCCATAAAAATGACTCTATGATGGTGCAATGGGCGTCACGCGCTTTTTATAGTGAGCTCTTGAGTGCAGGGGTCAAGATTTATGAGTTTTATGGTGGTTTGCTGCATACAAAATCTGTCGTAATTGACGACCAATTCTGTTTAGTTGGCACCGTAAACATGGATATGCGCAGCTTGTGGCTGAACTTCGAAGTGACCCTCGCCGTTGATGACGAAGAGTTCACCAAGCAAATGTCTTGGTTACAAGATAGCTATATTAAGCAATCTCACACTGTTGTATTGGAAGAATGGGAGAAAAGGAGCCTATTTTCTCGGTTCTTAGAGCGAGTGTTCTATCTCTTCAACCCACTCCTCTAATACCTCAAATACACAGGCTAAAAAACCTCCAGCGCTACATGCATCCTGCTGGAGGTTTGTTCTTTTAGCTCCCTATCTACACGATACCTCTCGACATCATTACCTGTTCATCTTGGCTGTTATTGGCTGATAGTTGACTTTTCCCTTGCATAACCTACGTCGTCCATGTTTTAAATATTCAAAACCGCAATATTTAAGACAGGGAACTTTTATGTCAGAGGGAAAAAAAACCAAACTCATTACCGCTGGCCGCGATAAAAAGTGGACAAATGGTGTTGTAAACCCACCCGTTCAACGCGCTTCAACTGTGGTATTCAATACCGTTGCAGAAAAGAACCAAGCCACCATTAATCGTGCAAACAAAACGTTGTTTTATGGTCGCCGAGGCACCAACACGCACTTTGCTTTCCAAGACGCAATGGTTGAGATTGAAGGTGGAGCTGGTTGCGCGCTTTACCCTTGTGGAACGGCAGCAATTTCAAACGCCATCCTCTCTTTCGTTGAAACTGGCGATCACATTCTAATGGTGGACACTTGTTACGAACCAACTCGTGACTTTTGTAACACCATCATGAAAAAGATGGGCATCGAAACCACCTATTATGACCCAATGATCGGTGAAGGTATCCGAGACTTGATTCAGCCGAATACCAAAGTCCTTTTCTTGGAGTCTCCTGGTTCAATAACCATGGAAGTCCAAGATGTGCCTACATTAGCGCGCATTGCCCACGAGCAAGATATCATCGTGATGCTAGACAACACATGGGGAGCGGGCGTGAACTTCTCTCCTTTCGAGCATGGCGTAGACATTTCCATTCAAGCGGCAACTAAGTATATCGTTGGACATTCAGATGTCATGCTAGGTACTGCTGTGGCTTCTGAAAAGTATTGGGATCAGCTTCGTGAACAAAGCTACCTGATGGGTCAGTGCGTTTCTCCTGACGACGCATACCTAGGTCTTCGAGGTATTCGCACGTTGGATGTTCGCCTAAGACAGCACGCAGAAAGCAGTTTAAAAGTCGCTCAGTGGCTCGCTTCTCGCCCAGAAGTTGATCATGTCCGCCATCCAGCTTTAGAAACAAGCCCTGGCCATGAGTTTTTCAAACGAGACTTCACAGGTGGAAACGGCTTGTTTTCATTTGTTCTCAAAACGTCTTATCCAAAAGCGACGACGGCTCTGCTTGATGGTATGAAACACTTCAGTATGGGTTACTCTTGGGGCGGTTATGAAAGCCTCATTCTAGCTAACGAACCTAAGAGTTTTAACAGCCTAAGAACCGTAGCTCACCCACACTTTGAAGGTACTTTGGTTCGTATTCATATTGGCTTAGAAGACGTAAATGACTTGATCGCTGATTTAGAGGCTGGTTTTGCGCGTTATAACGCCTTAATGCTTGAAAAAGAAGTCTCCCTATAACAATGATTGAATCGCCCTGCATTGCGGGGCGTTTTTATAACTCCCTGACTTAATTAGAATTAACTAACATTCACCCGAACCATTAATTGATGTTAATCATTTATGTTGTTTTTCAATTGAGCAGTCACAGAATGAAATAATGTGCCACAAATAGGCTTTCCAAATTTAGAGTTTCTCTCCTACTTTTTATCATTCATAAGAGGTCATACCACAAGGAGATAGTTTTGAAACTCAAATTTATAGCGCTAATGCTTTTTACCTTAGTTACCGTCCCAATAACCTCCGTATACGCTGCAACAGGTTATACCCAAACCAAGTATCCGATTGTTCTGGTTCACGGTTTGTTTGGCTTTGATACCCTGGCAGGCGTTGATTACTTTTTCGGAATACCACATTCCTTAACGAAAGACGGCGCTAAAGTTTATGTAGCGCAGGTATCCGCGACCAATAGCAGCGAAGTTCGAGGGGAGCAACTGCTTGCTCAAGTAGAAACCTTACTTGCAGCAACAGGCGCAGAGAAAGTCAATCTCATTGGTCACAGTCATGGTGGTCCAACAACGCGCTATGTTGCCTCTGTCCGTCCTGACCTAGTCGCATCAGTTACGAGTATAGGAGGCGTTAATAAAGGGTCTAAAGTGGCAGATTTAGTTCGTGGCACCGTATCTGAGGGTTCGGGTAGTGAGCAGCTCGCGGTAAAACTGGCGCAAGGCTTAACTACTCTTATTAATCTTCTATCAGGTGGTTCTGATCTCGACCAAGACCCTTTAGCCTCACTAGCAGCATTAACCACGGAAGGATCATTAGCGTTTAACCAACACTACCCGGAGGGAGTCCCTACCAGTGAATGTGGTAATGGTGACTTGCTGGCTTCAAATGGCGTTTATTACTACTCATGGACCGGATCATCCACTTTTACAAACGTTTTCGATCCGACCGACGCTGCCATGATGGTACTTGGCTTAGCCTTTGATGGGCCAAATGATGGCTTAGTTGGTGCGTGCAGCACACATTTGGGCAAAGTCATACGTGATGATTATCAAATGAACCATTTGGATGAAATTAACGGCCTACTCGGTATCCATCATCTTTTTGAAACCGATCCAGTCACGCTTTATCGCCAACATGCAAATCGTCTCAAACTTCAAGGTTTATAAGAGGTCATCACAATGAAGAAAGTCGCTCTCACCACTTTTATCCTGCTCTCGATATTTGGCGTGGGAGCGCTTTCTCTGTTGCAAAGCGACAAACAACAAGAGATAACCTCTAACCATTCGCAATCTCAGCAAGATATAGCCGCCGATGTCTCTTCTCCAAAAGATTTCTTCGAATATTCTCTTAGCCGGCTGGGCGAAGAAGATCTCGATACGATCAAAGCGGAAGTCAATGATGACACTTTAGCAAAGCAAACTCTGAATATTGATGCCACACTTTTTCAAGCCTACCTTTCCTACAAGCAAGCACTCACTGCATTAGAGCCTTTTGAGCACAACCACCTAACGCTTGAACAGTTAACCATGCTGAATGAAGCAATACTGAACTTACAGCTTCAATACTTTAACGAGGTGCAGATAACCCAATTGTTTGACGAAGAAAACCGACTTCGCCAGCTTGCATTAGAAAAGCTGACGATCAAAAAACAGGCATCGGATATCGAGAGTCAAACACACCTTCTCAATCAAGCGTTATCAGAACAACCGGATTACATACGAGAAAGTGAACGCAATAACGCATTAGCAGAGCAGCTCGAGCAAGCTTCTCAGCTTGATTCACAAGATAAGTACATCGCCCGTGTTGCTCTGGTAGGAGATGCCGGAGCGCAGAGGCTGCAAAAGCTTGATGAGCAAAGAGCATCATTTGAGACTCAACTCGCCACTTACTTAAAGCAGCGTCAAAATATTCTGAATAGGGATTTTCTAGGGCAAGACGAAAAACAGGCAGAAATCATTGCTTTAAGAAAACAAAGCTTCGATGCCACTCAATGGCGTCGAATCGAAGCTTTGGAACGTATTCATGATAGCCAGAACTAACAACATTAGCTTAATCGCCAAACGTTACTTATTCTGCTTTTTAGGACATCCAACGATATGGTCATCCACCATGCCGACGGCTTGCATGAAAGCATAACAGATGGTTTCACCGACAAACTTGAAGCCTTTCTTTTTTAGGAATTTACTCATGGCTTTGGATTGCTCTGTCGAAGCTGGTACGTCACTCATATGTTGCCATTGATTGACGATTGGTTCACCGTCCACGAACTGCCACAACGCGTCTGATAAACTCCCGTATTCAGCAATTAACGCTTTGGCCGCTTTGGCATTACTGAATACCGAGTTAATCTTTCCGCGATGTCTCACAACATCGAAGTTTTCCACGATGTATTCAGCGCGTTCTTCATTTCTTTGTTCCAACGCATCTAGATCGTAATTCTCGAACGCTTCTCTGTAACCTTCGCGCTTTTTAAGGATGGTGATCCAACTAAGACCAGCTTGCGCACCTTCCAAAGTAATAAATTCAAACAGGACTTGGTCGTCATATACTGGCACGCCCCATTCGGAATCATGATATTCGCGCTCTAATGGGTGATTCATCGCCCACGCACACGTTTTTTGTTCTGTCATTATTCTTCCTTAAAAAGCGCCTCTAACTGATGAGCTAGAGGCGCGATATTTTTCATCGTTATATCAGTAGCACTAAACCTGTTTCGGTACTGCCACTTTATGGAACAAACGATACAACACTGGCACGACAATCAGTGTCAGGACTGTCGCAAAACCCAAACCAAACATAATCGTAACCGCCATTGGTTTGAAGAAAATATCTGGCAACAGTGGGATCATACCAAGGATCGTCGTGATAGCAGCCATACAAACGGGACGGACGCGACTTACCGCAGCATCAACGACCGCGTCATAAGCCTCTTTACCGGAATTCATTTCAATTTCAATTTGGTCCAGTAATACGATGCCATTTTTGAGCACCATTCCCGATAAGCTTAAGAAGCCGAGCAATGCCATAAAACCAAACGGCGTGTTGAGTGCCAACAAACCGGTAGTGACACCAATTAACGCCAGCGGCACGGTAAGCCAAACAATGAGTGGCTCTTTGATAGAGTTAAATAGGAATACAGTGATCAAGAACATGAACAAGTACCCCATTGGCATAGTAGTAAACAGTGACTCTTGAGCATCACCTGAAGATTCGTATTCACCACCCCACTCTAAGGAATAACCTGGTGGTAATTGAATCGCTTCGATTTGGGGCTGTAAGCGTTTTTGCAACGTCGATGCGGTTTCTTCACCTAGAATATCTGGGTCTGCCATCACAGTGAGCATACGCTTACGGTTCTTACGCACAATAATAGGATCCTCCCAACGCATGTCGTAACCCATTGTGACTTGTTGAAGTGGGATAAACTCACTCTGTGCTGGACTCCATATTTTCATGCCTTCGATGTTACGAATATCAATGCGCTCATCTTCTGGTAAACGAGCCACGATAGGCATGAGCGTCGTGCCGTCTCGGTATAAGCCTATCGTCATTCCAGAGAATGACATGGACAAGAAATCATCGACGTCCGATTTGGTAATGCCATAGCGACGTGCCTGACTCTCGTTAAACTGAGGTTCAAGAACTTGGGTTCGTTCACGCCAATCATGCCTGATATTTGTTGCCTGAGGGTCGGCGTACATGATGTCCTTGACCTGAGCGGCTATCGTACGAAGGACGGTTGGATCTGAGCCAATAATACGCGCTTCAATTTTTGCACCACCACCAGGGCCTAACTCAATCTGTTTGAGCTTGTAATTGATTTCTGGATAGTTGGCTTTTAAATACTCTCGAAACTTCGCCATTAATGGTTTCAACGCTTCGTAATTTTCCATACGAGTGGTTATCTCACCATAAGCCGCATAACTTTTCTCTGGCGCGTACGTTAACATGAAGCGCTGTAAGCCTTTACCCGCGGTCGTCGTGATATGGTCAACATGCTCTTGCTTAGCTAACCAACTTTCTAACTCTTTAAGCGTTGTGTTGGTTGCTCGAATATCAGTTCCTTCTGGCATCCATACATCTAACTGAAAAATCGGCGTTGTCGAAGATGGGAAAAACGCTTGCTTCACAAACGTGAACCCGTAAACACTTGCCGCTAATCCCGCAATCAGCACCACAACGGTAAACCAAGCACGACGCATACAAAACTGAAGAAACTTTTTATAAATAACGAAAATAACCCCGTTATATGGATCATTTTCTTCCCCTTCACCTTGTTTAATCTTCTGGCCTTTAAAGAAGATGTCAGCAAAGAATGGTGTCAACGAGATAGCGGTAAACCAGCTCAACATTAAAGAGATCAGCAGAACCGTAAACAAAGTGCCACAGTATTCGCCCGTCGAGTCTTCAGACAGTCCAATTGGCGCAAATGCAGTTACCGCAATCACAGTTGCCCCAAGTAATGGCCATTTTGTTTGGGTAACAATGTCGGTCGCTGCTTGGAGTCGAGTTCGCCCTTTTTGAGTACCAATCAAAATCCCCTCAACCACAACGATGGCATTGTCCACCAGCATACCTAACGCGATAACCAAGGCACCTAATGAAATCCGCTGTAAATCTATCGCGAGATACTTCATGAAAATGAACGTACCCAGCACCGTCAGCAGCAAGATTAAACCGATTAGTAGCCCAGAACGTAGCCCCATAAAGAACAGAAGTACGATAATGACGATACCGACAGCTTGAGCCAAGCTCACAACAAAACCGCTAACCGATTTATCCACTTCTTTCGGCTGACTATAGATTTCCGAAATTTCGATACCGACAGGTTGTTGGTACTTTAGCTCTGCAAGGCGATGATCAAACGCTTTTCCGACTTCAACGACGTTGACGCCTTCAGCAAAAGAAACACCCACGTTTAGTGCGAGGCTGCCGTTAAAATTAATAATATTATTCGGGACTTCTACGTAACCGCGTTTTATTTCCGCCACATCTTTCAAGAAGATGAGCCCCTGAGCACCCGACTCAGTAATTAACAAATCACCCAGCTCCTCCACACTCTGGAACTCGCCAGTCGGCTGAATTCTGATGTACTCGTCACCAATTCTGATCGCTCCTGCGTCAGAAACCACGTTTTGCGTCGAAAGAAGATTAAACACGGTATCCGGAGCAAGACCTATACTGCTCAGCTTTTTCATCGATACTTCGATGAAAACTTGTTCTTGCTGTTGCCCGGATACCGAAACTTTACTCACACCATCAACCAGTTCGAGCTCTCGGCGTAAGTAATCGACGTAATCCAGTAGCTCTTTATAGCTATAACCGTCGCCAGTCACCGCTAACAAAATCCCGTAAACATCACCAAAATCATCGATCACTTGAGGTTCATTCACACCTGGAGGCAACGTCCCTTTAAGGTCGTTCACTTTACGGCGCAACTCATCCCAAATTTGTGGTAGATCATCAGGGCCATAATTGTTCTTCATCGTGACCGTGATTTGAGATAATCCCCGGCTAGAAATCGAATTGACTTCATCAACATAAGTAAGCTGCTGAATCGCTTTTTCGATTGGGTACGTCACTTCTTCTTCGACTTGTTGCGGTGTTGCACCAGGGTAAGAGGTCACTACCATCGCATCTTTAATAGTAAAAGCAGGGTCCTCAAGACGCCCTAAACCAAAGAATGCGGCGATACCACCAATCAAAAATATCAGTGCGAACATCCAACTGATGACGCGATTTCGGATGAAGTACGCAGCAATACCGGTCACATCATCATCACTTTGAGGCGCTGATTTATTAAGATCGCTCATAGACCGGCCTCCTGCGTAGCCATTTCCTGTATCACTTCCACTTTCATGCCATCCCTTAATCGAGAAACACCGGCAATCACAACTTTGTCTTTGAGCATGAGACCATCAAGGATTTGAATGGACGTTTTAGATGCCTTACCTGCTCGCACCTGTTTGCGCGATACCGTATTGTCGTCATTCAGTACCCAAACAAATTTGTTTTCGCGCCCCAGCTCGTCACCATCCGCATTAAAAATGGCTTCGATAGGGACATTAATTCCTAGGTTGAGATCAAGCCCAACATTCTCGTCTTTAGACGTTACTTCAACAGCCATCCCATCTAGGATGTACTCTTCTTCCGGCATAGGAAGCGACAGTGTGACAGTAAACGTACCTGTTGTTGGGTCGGGTTCGGTTGTAAATTCTTTTACCGTCGCGTTATATTCGTTACCACTGGGCACGCGCACTAATGCTTTGATCGCGGTAAGCCTTTCTTCCGTTGGCGGTTGGTTCACATAGAGGCGGTCAGGAAGCTGAATCAACACTTCGACTCGCTCCAAGCTGTGAATATTAACGATATGCTGTCCGACTTGAACATTTTCGAATTGGTCGATATTAACTCGCGAAATAATCCCATCCACGGGCGCTTTTAAGGCAGTAAATGATAGACGAAGTTTGGCTAACTGAAGCTCAGCTAAGGCGATTTGTCGTTGTGCTGCAATTTCATCAAACTGAGACTTAGCTAATAGGCCTTTATCGACCAAAGGGCGTGAGCGGCGATACTGACTGTCGACAACAGAAAAACGCGCACTCGCATTATCTACATCCAACTCATAGTCAGTGGGATCTAGCGTTGCAATAACATCACCCTTCGTGACTTTGTCGCCCTCTTTTACCATGATGCTGCTGACTTCTCCTGCCACTCTGAAGCTCAAATGAGAGCGATCCGCTGCATTCGCAACCGCAGGGAAGTACAAGTTGTCGTCCACCTTGTTTCCCGCTAACGACGTAACTCTAACTCGTGGCGTTTCGAGCTCTTTTTCTGGTGCCTTATCCCCACAGCCAACGAGAAAAAGCGTTGAAAGTAAAGTCGCTAGAGAGATGATTCCTTTCATATTACAACCCTCTTTCCTTAATCCACGCTCTTACCTTAATTCCGGGTTCAATTACACTGACACCCGAGATAATGATTTGGTCGCCATCGTTAAGCCCAGCTAACACTTGATTTTTGTCATTCATCTCAATTGCGGCTTTGGACACAATGCCTTGCTCATCGACACGCCAAACGTATGTTTTGCCGTTCTCTTCTAGCAACGCGGAGTTAGGAATCTTTGTCGCTCCTGCACTTTTGGACAGGAGGTAAGCATTGCCAGACATTCCCGGCAAAAGGCCTATTTCTGCTGGTCGCTCCATGACCATCGTGACTTTGTAACTGCCCGTTTTAGGATCGGCCTCTGTATCGATTTCCTGAAAGGTTAAATCAAAGGCTCGCTCGGGGAACGCATCAAATATCATTCTGGCAGAGACATCGCTCCCCTGCGTGTAACGATTTAGAAGATAGTCTGGGATTTGGAATATCACTTTGAGGAGTTGGTTGGACTGAATATTCATCACCCCTTCTTTCGCGGCAACATATTCATGGTTTTCTGCTGGAATGTACGAAATGGTGCCATCATATGGCGCGACAAGTTTGGTATACCTTAAGTTTGCCTTTGCTTGATTCCATTGAGCTTTTGCCGAGTTGTGATTCGCTTTTGCCTCATCAAAATCTTGCTCAGATACTACTTGGTCTTTACGTAGCTTTTGGTATCGCTTGTATTGCACATCTGCGAGCAAAAAATTTGCCCGAGCTTGCTGTTCGAGCAGAGAATATTCATCTGGGTTTAATGACGCCAAAACATCACCTTTACTGACGACTTGACCTTCATTCACTTCTATCGTTTGAAGAAGCCCAGGAACTCGAAATGTCAGTACTGCTCTATCGCCAGCTTCCGTCGTGGCAGGAAAATGTCGCTCAAACTGGGCATTGCCAACAGATACTGTAAATAGCTTCGCAGGGCGCGATTCAGGTTCAGGAACAGGAGGAAGTTCTTTACCGCACCCCGACAAGACAGCCGAGATGGCAATAGGAATGAGCAATTTTCTCATTACATTCATCCATAAAAATTGGGGGATTATTTTTAAAGTAGATGAATTTTGAACGAACTTCCAGAGCAGAAAAGATTAATAGTGCTTTAAAATTAGTAATTTGTGATAAAAAAGCAGGCTTTATGCCTGCTTCAGTTAAATCTTCTTTGGATACAAAATGCCTAGAGCTTACTGAATTCTCTGTTCACCCTATATGTATCAGACGTAACATAAGCTTCCATGTTACGAATTTTGCCATCAAGACGGTCAAAATCCCTTTCCAACACACTGAGCAGTTGATCAGGGCTTTGCCCTTTCTGCCAAGGCTTACTTTTGAGCGTATGCTCTTGCTGAGCTCTGATATTTTCAGAATACGTTACTGGTTGCTTTTCTAACATAAACGCCATCGCGATGTACGCTAACAATACCAAAAACGTACCACCTAACAGCGCTGCAGAAATCACTACAATACGAATCAACCAAACTTCTGCACCAAAGTAGTTGGCAATTCCGGCGCAAACACCGGAGATTTTGCCATTTACTGGATCACGATACAGTTCTCGATTATTCATACTTTCGTCTCCATGTTGGTGACTCAGCATCCAAGATGCGCTCCAATGTATCAACTCGGGACTGCATCGCTTCCGCTTTTTCAGATAGTACCTGAAGGCGCTCTAAATCTTGGCTCGACAGTGCACTATCTGTTTTGCGTTTGCTGCGATAGTGTAAGAAGAGCCATAGTGGAGCGACAAAGATTAAAAAGACAATCACTGGTCCTGCTATAAAAAATGCCGACATAAATGGCTCCTTTCTTATTTATCTTTCGATGACATCTGTTCTTTCAGTTTTGCCAACTCTTTTTCTATTTCGTCTTGTGCCTGCAACTCTGCAAACTCTTGTTCTAGCGATTTAGCATTACCAGTTTGAGCATACAAGTCTGCTTCCGCTTCCATTTCATCCACTTTACGTGAGTACTGCTCAAATTTCGCCATCGCTTCATTAGTGCGGCTAGTGTGCAGGTGTTTTTGCACATCACGACGGTTAGATGCAGTTTGGTTACGAATTGCTAGTGCTTGCTGTTTTGCGCGCGTTTCAGCAATTTTGCTTTCCAACTTACCAATCTCGCCAGTAAGCTTATCGATCGTTTCTTCCACTAAGGTTTGCTCAGTGTGGAGGCCCTTAATCACTTGCTCTAGCTTTTGCTTTTCAATTAACGCTGCACGAGCTAGATCTTCACGCTCTTTAACTAATGCTAAGCTCGCTTTTTGGCCCCATTCGCCAATTTGCTCTTCTAACGTTTCAACCTTACGAGCCAACTCTTTCTTGTCTGCAATCGCTTTAGCCGAGTTAGTACGCACTTCAACAAGTGTGTCTTCCATTTCTTGAATGATAAGACGGATCATTTTTTCAGGATCTTCCGCCTTGTCCAGTAATGCACTGATGTTTGAGTTAACGATATCTGCAAATCGAGAAAAAATACCCATAACGGAACTCCTCTTTTTTCCTATTAAAACTCGACAAGGTGGTGATTAACCTTGTGTCTCCCTGAATATATAACAAGTAACGTGCCAACTTATAATTTTCTTTTAAATCAGATTGTTATTCATTTTGTTGTCGTTACACACTATTGTGCTATGATGTTTTTCACCAACTGTTGGTGAAATTTACCAACTCTATCCCTGAATCATGGCTCGGCTGTTAAATAAGAAGGATTTTATGAAGCAAAACCTGATTGGTGAATCACCTGCTTTTCTCGCTGTACTAGATAAAGTATCACAACTTGCACCCATTGAGCGCCCTGTCCTCATCATTGGTGAACGAGGTACGGGTAAAGAACTCATCGCTCAGCGTTTGCATTATTTATCAAGACGTTGGGATAAACCACTACTATCACTCAACTGTGCGACATTAAGCGAAGGGCTAATAGATTCCGAATTGTTTGGACATGAATCCGGCTCCTTCACGGGCTCTAAAGGTAAGCATAAAGGGCGTTTCGAGCGTGCCGAGGGCGGTACTTTGTTTCTTGACGAGCTGGCAACCGCACCACTTTTAGTTCAAGAAAAGCTATTACGTGTCATTGAATATGGTGAATATGAGCGAGTTGGCGGTCATACCGCTCTCAATGCGGATGTTCGACTTGTTTGTGCAACCAATGCCGACCTACCAAAATTGGCAGAGCAAGGTGATTTTCGTGCAGATCTGCTCGACAGGCTAGCCTTCGATGTCATTATGTTACCGCCTCTTCGCGAGCGCAAAGAAGACATTCTCTCTTTAGCAGAGCACTACGCGATGAAAATGTGTCGTGAACTGCAACTGGAATACTTTGTCGGTTTTACCCCAAAAGCGCAGCAGTCGCTTATTGAATATGAATGGCCCGGTAACGTCCGCGAACTAAAAAACGTGATTGAACGTGCGATTTACCAACATGGTCTGAATGCTCACCCAATTGATGAACTGGTTTTCAATCCTTTTGAAACGGTTTGGCACAGCGCGCTTGGCCATAGTGCAAAACAAGCAGAACAACAAGAAGAGGAAGCATCAAGCAACACCATCCAATTCCCTCTAGACTATAAACAATGGCAAGAGGAACAAGATATCCATTTACTCAATCGTGCATTGGAAGAAGCCAAGTTTAATCAACGACAAGCAGCCGAGCTACTTGGCTTGAGCTATCACCAATTACGAGGGATGGTTAGAAAATATGGTTTGGTCGGACAAAGCTAACTTGACCGAGAGTACTCAATCAATACACGAGCTCGTGACTGCGCTCTAATTCGCATGCATTTATGGCATAACACCTTACAGTGTATGGATTTTATGTTTGGAGCGAGTTCACAAAGGTGATAAATTAGCGAGATCATTTTCGCTTGTTAGCTTTGAAAGAGTAAGATCAAACGAAACGAGCAAGATCCAATGAACATTTCATATTATGAATGCTTTTATAAGATTATCGCTGAGCCTTATTGGGATTAGCCTACTGACCGCTTGTGGCGATGAAATTGACCACAATGATATTCGCAAAGCTGGCTTTGTGTTTTGCGGACAAGGTAAGCCGACCACGTTTAACCCTCAGCTTATTGATAGCGGTATTACCGCAGAGGCTCTGAGCCCGCAGCTGTACGATACGCTGCTCACGCTCGATCCTAAATCACATCAGCCCGTGGCAAGCATCGCCGAGAGTTGGTCAGTAAATGAATCAGGGACGGAATACACGTTTAAGCTTAAACGTGGTGTTAAATTCCAAACCACACCTTGGTTCACACCCACTCGCCCATTGAATGCAAAAGATGTGGTATTTAGCTTCAAGCGAATCATCGATGTAGACCATCCTTTTCACCAAGTAGGTGGTGGTTTTTATCCATGGTTTGCAGGGTTAGATTTTCAAAACCTACTCCAAGACGTGGTTGCAATAGATGAGTATACGGTAAGGTTTACGTTATCTCAGCCAAACTTTTCTTTCTTGGCCAATATTGCCACCAGCCATGCGGTTATCTTGTCTGCGGAGTATGGACAGCAATTGGCAGCAAAAGATCATAAAGAAGAAATCGACCAACTTCCTATCGGTACCGGCCCTTATCAATTAAAAGAGTACCAAGTGAACGACTTGATTCGATTAGAGCGTCATTCTAATTACTGGAAGTCACCAGCAAAAATGGAACAAGTGGTGTTCGATATCTCTCACAGAGGGACGGGTACATTAGCTAAACTTTTAAGAAACGAGTGTGACGTACTCTCTTCACCTATTTCGAGCCAAATACCTGTCATTCAAGAAAATGACAACCTTGAGCTGACGGCTACACCAGCTAACAACGTTTCCTTTATTGCGATAAACACAGAAACCACCGCGCTGAGTGATGCTCGAGTTCGCCAAGCTCTTAACTTAGCGATCAACCGTCAAAATATTTTAGATTCGGTTTACTACGGAACTGGCTCCCAAGCTTATACCTTGCTACCACCTAATTCATGGGCTTATCAAAAAGACAGCGTAAAAATTCGTTATGACCGGAATTATGCATTGGCACTACTTCGAGATGCAGGCTACGAAGACGGCCTAGAATTGACCATGTGGGTACCACTTGAACCACGTGCTTTTAACCCAAGCCCTCGCAAGACCGCAGAGCTAATCCAAGCGAATTTTGCCGATATTGGGGTTAAATTAACGCTACTTACCGATGATAGGTTTGAACGTGTGGATTTGGAGAACATCAACGATATCGATTTACTTTTAACTGGTTGGATTGGTGATACCGGGGATCCTGACAACTTTTTCCGCCCTTTATTATCTTGCGAGTCTGACCGCGTTGGCCTTAACGTGTCCATGTGGTGTAACGATGACTTCGATTTCTTGCTCGATTTGGCTTTAGAAACTCAAGAACCGCGTTACCGTTTGAACCTATATCGCCAAGCACAGAACATTTTGAATCAAGAGTTCCCGGTTATTCCTCTGGCGCATGGCGTGCAGTTCCGTGTTCACGACAAATCGCTGACAGGCTTCAAATCAAGCCCTTTCAATGCCCAACCGTTTGATAGAGTTGAGAGAATTCACTGATGTTTTGGTATACCGTTCGACGCTTTAACCTATTTATCATCACTTTGATGATCCTTACATTAGTGGGTTTTTCTCTGCTGCGCCTTGACCCTCTCTCGCACTGGGCAAACGTTGATTTTTGGTCTGGCTGGCAAACTTACTTGATCAACCTTTCTCAACTCGATTTTGGCATAAGTAAAAACGGCAATGCGATTTACGACGAGCTCGCCGTTGTATTCCCAGCCACTTTGGAATTGTGTTTCTTTGCCTTTTTGGTGTCCCTTTTGATCGGCATTCCACTTGGAACCGTGGCTGGGATGAAGCAAGGTAAATGGCTCGATACCAGCATTTCATTCATGTCAATGTCTGGTTATTCCGCCCCAATCTTTTGGGTAGCTCTGTTACTTATCATGGTCTTTTCATTGGAATACCAACTCTTTCCCGTTGCGGGACGGTATGATTTACTTTACGAAATTGATCATGTAACCGGGTTTGCCATTATCGACGCATTCATGGCGAAAGGCGAATACCGCGCTCATGCACTGCAAAGCGTTATTGAGCATATGGTGCTGCCATGTTTGGTGCTCGCTTTGGCTCCAACCACCCAGGTTGTCGGACTAATGCGTTCCTCGGTAGCGGAAGTGATGAGCCAAAACTACATCCGTGCAGCGAGAATCAAAGGTCTTTCTAACCGCGAAATCGTAACTCAACATGTATTGCGGAATGCGATACCGCCTATCATTCCCAAAGTTGGTGTTCAACTTTCGAGTATGATTACCTTAGCTATCATCACGGAGTCTATTTTTAACTGGCCAGGTATTGGTCGTTGGCTTTTAGATGCGCTGGCAAGCCAAGACTATGCATCTATCCAAGCTGGCGTGATGGTACTTGCGACTTTGGTTCTTACCGCTAACATTCTCTCGGATTTGATTGGCGCGATGATTAATCCTTTAGTTCGAAAGGAATGGTATGCTAACAAATAACGTTTATCAGGAAGAGCGCATTCCAACACAGTTTGAGCGTTTTTGGCGAAGCTACCGCGCCAACGGACTAGCCATGTTTGGCTTGTGGTGCTTGGTGTTTATCGTCCTTATTACCATTTTTGCCCCCCTACTTGCACCATTTGACGCCCAAGCACAGTCAGGTGAGTTGCTTGTGCCGCCATCATGGGCCCCAGCAGGAACGGTTGATTACTTTTTGGGGACCGATGACTTAGGTAGAGATATTCTTTCGCGCCTGATTATGGGCTCTCAGCTGACATTTGGCGCTGCTGTCGCCATCACCGCAATTGCTGCCGTTGTAGGCTGTTTAATTGGCGTATTGGCAGGTATGACGAAAGGCTTACTGTCGAGTACTCTCAACCACTTGCTCGATACCGTCATGTCGATCCCGTCGCTCTTATTAGCAATCATTTTTGTGGCATTTCTAGGCTTTGGTGGGTTCAATATTTTACTCGCAATCTGCTTGGCTTTGATTCCGCGTTTTATTCGCTCCGTTTATATCGCAGTCCACACCGAAGTTGAAAAAGACTACATAATGGCAGCACGCCTTGATGGCGCTAATGATTTCTACTTACTGTGGAGTTCAATTCTTCCTAACATTCTGACGGTCATTGCCGCTGAAATCACACTCGCGCTCTCTGCTGCGATTTTAGATATTACGGCACTGGGTTTTCTTGGCCTAGGCGCACAGGCCCCAAGCACCGAGTGGGGAGCAATATTAGGTGACTCTGTCGAGCTTATTTATATTGCACCTTGGACAGTGACCCTACCCGGCCTGACCATCATGTTTACTGTTATTACCCTAAACTTAGTAGGTGAAGGTGTACGTCAAGCGCTTAATGCGGGGATCGAATAATGCCGTTGTTAGATATTCGACATTTGACCATTGAGATCGAAACACCTCAAGGGTTGGTCAAAGCCGTTGACCGAATGAGCCTAACTTTGAACGAAGGCGAAATTCGTGGTCTTGTAGGTGAGTCTGGTTCAGGGAAAAGCTTAGTTGCAAAAGCGATTGTCGGGGTAAGTAAAGATAACTGGCGCATCACCGCAGACCGTATGCGCCTTGGCAATATTGACTTGCTTCAGCTTACACCAAAAGAGCGTCGGCGCGTCATTGCTCGTGATATTGCGATGATTTTCCAAGAGCCTTCAACTTGTCTTGACCCTTCAGAGGAAGTCGGGCGTCAATTGATTGAATCCATTCCATCTCGCGCATTTGAAGGGAAATGGTGGGAGCGATTTAAATGGCGTAAAAAACAGGCCATCGCGCTTTTGCATAAAGTGGGTATTAAAGATCACAAGCGTTTAATGGGTAGCTACCCTTATGAGCTGACTGATGGTGAGTGTCAAAAAGTCATGATTGCCATGGCGATTGCGACCAAACCTAAATTGCTGATCGCAGATGAGCCAACCAACGACTTAGACCCGATTACTCAATCGCAAATTTTGCGTCTGTTGAGCCGCATGAACCAACTTAATAACACAACCATTTTGCTTATCGGTCACGACTTAGCGACCATAACACAGTGGGCAGGGCGTATTACGGTAATGTATTGTGGTCAGTCGGTGGAGTCTGCCGATACCAGTAAAATCATTGCGGCACCCAAGCACCCGTACACCGATGCCTTGCTTAAAGCGATGCCTGACTTTAATGATTGGGTACCACACAAGCAAAAGCTCCAATCCCTACCGGGCTCGATTCCGCCATTGCAGCATCTGCCTATCGGCTGTCGCCTCGGACCACGTTGCCCATATGCGCAGAAACAATGTGTAGAAATTCCACACACCAGACGAATTAAGAATCATAAATTTAACTGCCACTTTCCATTGAACACGGAGAAAAAGTCATGAGTGCGTTACTTGAAGTCGATAATTTATCGAAGCAATTTGTTACGCGCTCCCGTCTGTTCAAACGTCAGGTTAATGAGGCAGTTAAACCGGTAAGCTTTACTTTAGAGCCAGGACAAACTATTGGTTTTATTGGTCAAAACGGGTCAGGAAAATCCACACTAGCTCGTATGCTTGCTGGCGTTGTTGAACCAAGCTCCGGAGAGATCCGTGTGAATGGCGAACGATTGGAGCACAAAGATTACGCGACACGCTGCAAGCTCATCCGCATGATTTTCCAAGATCCAAACACATCGTTAAACCCACGTATCCAGATTGGTCGTATTTTAGAAGGTCCGCTAAAGCGAAATACCAACATGCCGCCAGATGCGCGCATGCAGCGTGTAAAGAACACCTTGCTCCGCGTAGGATTGCTGCCTGAGCACGCCTATTTTTATCCACAAATGCTAGCTGCCGGTCAAAAACAGCGCGTGTGTTTGGCTCGTGCACTTATTCTTCAACCTTCCATCATTGTCGCTGATGAGGCGTTAAACGGTTTGGATATGGCAATGCGCTCGCAGATCATTAACTTATTCCTCGAGTTGCAAGAAGAGATGGGATTGTCATTTGTGTACGTGTCTCAGCATATTGGCATTGTTAAGCATATTACTGATAAAGTGATGGTGATGCATGAAGGTGAAGTGGTCGAGTTTGGCGAGACCAACCAAGTACTGACTCATCCCGAGCATCCTATTACTCAACGACTAGTCGAAAGCCACTTTTATAAAGCGCCAAGCCATCAAACAAAATAGCTTATCAAAGATGTGATCGTGCAAATGTAAAGAAGCCTGCTTTAACGCAGGCTTCTTTATTGCATGGGTACTAATCAAAAAACTAACGGCGGCTCGCTTGTTTGCGCAGTTCAAAATCAAACTCGTCAGGAAACAATACGACCCCTTCTTCATTTTGATTTGGGAATACAACAATCGATAGCTCGTCATCCTCTAGACCAGAGGTCCAACGGCTGTGCCACTTGTTTAAAGAGATCGCCTCAGGCTCGCAATCTTCCCAATCACCATTCGCCCATTGCAAAGCAAATTCTTCGTTTGGCCATACTGGTACACAATCATCATCTTCTGTATTTAACATGACACAGCCATGTTCGTCTTTCAGAATCCAAACCTTACGATTCGCCACAATCTCTTTTACGCAGTACTTTAAACGTTGCTCTTCGTTGTAGCGATTAATGATATCCATCTGCTCTTGGGTCAGTTGCTCAGACATATTCGTCTCCTATTTCCCATAGAAAAATGCCCGCAGCTAGGCGGGCATTTAAAGTATATGCTAGAAAATTAAGCTAGCTCAGTTTGAAGCCAAGGCCAACCTTGCTTCTTACGGCTTAGCGTGTTTTCCATCATTAGCATGCCGTCTTTTTCGTGCTTAGCAAGCTTCTCAGCCCACTCACCTTTGTATAGAAGACGAGTTTGAGCAGTCGTGATGTCTGTTAGCATTACAGCAGCGAACGCTAGGTTATCTTTCTCACAACGAGATTCTAGGTCTGCTTCTAGTGCTTCGATCATACCGTCAACTTGCTCAAGAGTTGCAAGTTCAACCTGACCAACCACTACGTCACGACCGTTGAATGGGTAACCTTTAAGGTCTTTCTCAACAAGCTCAGCCGCTGATAGACCTTCGATGTTTGTTTTAGCAATTAGAAGATCTTTAGTGAACGCGTCAACATCTTGTACGTCTGCGATTGCCGCTAGTTCAGCAACGGCATCTTTGTCTTTTTGTGTACAAGTTGGAGAAGCAAAACCTACTGTGTCAGATAGAATTGCTGACATCATTAGCTTAGCTATTTGTGGAGTAATCGCGTGACCTTCAATCTTGAACATGTTGAATAGAACAGTGTTGGTACAACCAACAGGCCAGATCCATGCTTCCATTGGGTTTACTGTCATCACGTCACCTAGACGGTGGTGGTCAACAATACCCGCAATTTCAGCTTCTGCGATATCGTCTGGTGCTTGTGCTAGATCTGAGTAATCTACTAGCCAAACGGTCTCACCCGCAACTGATGTGCGAAGCTCAGGAACTTCAGCGCCAGCAACTTCTAGGATGTGCTGAGTTTCACGGTTGATTTCGCCTTGGCGAATTGGCATAGCTTCAACGCCACGCGCTTTTAGAAGTTCAGTTGCAACGAGTGCACTACAAATACTGTCACTGTCTGGGTTCTTATGACCTACAACTAGAATCATGTTTCTTCCTATTCAAGTCAATTTTATACGCCGCCTAATACAGTTAATTAGGGCGTGTTTGCTCACAAAGGCCGATACTTTACCTGATTTCAGAGAGTTTGACACGAAGAAAAGTTCACAATGCTATTGCGAATAAATCTCATTTACATATAATGATAATTATTCCTATTTGCATTTGAGTAAACGATGAACGCGACCCAATTATTACACTCTGCACAACAGTTGTTTCAGCCTACTCAGTTTCGTTTAGCTTATAAGCGATTGCTGATCCCTATCGTCATGCTCATTTTGCTAGGCAATGAAAATACACGTGACGTAGCCGTACAGACGCTATCCGACTCATTCTGGGCGGTGTCATGCTATGTTGCTGCCACATTGGCTATTTATCATTATCTTTCAAACTTTATGTCGAAAACCAATCGAATTACCGAGCTATATCATCGCTCGCGTAATCATCAGGTTTTCTTTGCTTCTTTGTTGGGTGCTTTGCCTGGCTGTGGTGGCGCTATTGTTGTGACAACGCAATTTATTAGTGGCCGAGTAGGATTTGGTGCGATTGTCGCGGTACTTACTTCAACAATGGGTGACGCTGCCTTTTTACTTCTGGCCGCCAAACCAAGTGTTGGATTAGGCGTGGTTGGATTAGGCATTATCGTGGGTACTCTTTCAGGGTTAGTCGTTAATGCTTTTCATGCTGATAACTTTCTGCGACCAGAACCAAAAGAAGCACCTCAGACACATGCTTGTTGCCAACACCAGACAGACCGACACACACCCCTTGAACAACGTGCAATCAATCTACAAGGCGCATTTTGGAAATGGCTTATTGTGCCTGCTAGTGTCGTTGCTGTGTTAATGTCTTTCCAAATCGATATTAATCAGCTGTTGTCTTTGCAGGCCAATACCATTGAATGGCTGGGCGCTATCTTCGCGGTGATCACAATGTCGTTGTGGGCTATGACAAAAGAGCTCGGCGATTATCAGTCAACGGTCTCTGAAGATGAAAAAATCGTGGACTCACACCCGATTCAAAAAGCAGCACAAGATACGAATTTCGTCAGTGCTTGGGTGATCGTGGCGTTTCTGGCGTTTGAACTGACGACCTATTTTTCTGGACTCGACCTTGTAGAAACCTTTTCTCATTGGGGAATTTGGATGCCATTAGCTGGCCTAGCCATTGGTATGTTGCCTGGTTGTGGACCGCAAATTTTAGTCACTAGCCTATACATTTCTGGTGCAGCGCCACTTTCTGCGCAACTGGCCAATGCGATTTCTAACGATGGTGACGCCCTATTCCCCGCTATTGCAATGGCACCGAAAGCTGCTTTGGTCGCGACTATTTACTCGTCCATTCCTGCGTTTATTGTTGGATACGGGTATTACTTTTTACTCGAGTTCTAACGCTCAGAGCATCAAACGAGAAAGGAGCCGCAATAGGCTCCTTTCTTGATCTTGGTATTAGGCGATTTACTTCACGTTTTATGCTGTAACGATCGCTTTCGCATTGAGCCCTTTATCCACGCTCACCATTAACAACTGGCAAGGTTCTTGGTTTAGCTTTTCCCCTGTCCAGTAATCATACCAGTCCACCGGTTGATCAGACGTCAGCGTAAATTCCATCGCTCCGTAACTCGCATAATTAAACAAACAATGGAGGTCATTCTTCGTCGTTAGTTTTAAAAACGCGTGATTTAAACTCAAAGCGGTAAACTTTGCAGATTGCTGGTTACGTTGTTGACGTAACATGAGCTTAGACAGTGTCTTCTTAGCAAACGGCGTAATCTCAGGGAGCGGGTCACCAGACAGCAGCAAACCACCACTCGCTAATAACACCGTGCGATGAAATTCATACTCTTCTCTGGATGCAGATTGATTAGCTAATGAAGTGAACGTGGCGCAATCCGGGTCAATTTGCCACAATTTTCGATGCTGCCAACTACGGTAAAAGGTTTCTTTGGCTATCTGTTCGAATCGACGACTATGACGCTCTACATCGTCAGAAACACGCATTGCATCCACAAGCCCCAGAGATGGCCACATTGGCGCGTTGCAACCTAAAAGCCACGCATCACCAGCGCCTTTGGCAATCGCTTCCATTCCTAAGCGATACGCCTCAACGCCTGTAATACCAGATTGTTTACGAACACCTTTTAAGGTGCCCCAATAGTTCGCGTCTAGCTTGAACAACTCAACGCCCCACTCTTGTCTCATGACAGAGACTACATGCGTCAGATGGTCTTGTACTTCTGGGTTTGAGGTATCGAGTATGTACCAAGGCGTGCATCGCCAACCACCGTATGTGACATCTTCTGCTTTAAGTAAGCCACCATCCTTGTGGCGAACAAACCACTCTGGATGCTGTTTGAAGATCTCCGACTCAGGCTGTGCAATGAAAGGCGCCATCCAAATTGCCGGCTTTTTTCCTTTTGCACGGATGTTATGAATGAGCTCTTTTACGCCACCAGAAAACTTATCTGATGGGGTTAACCAATCGCCCATAAAGGCTTGATAGCCATCATCCAGAAGTACCCACTCTAGGTCTTCGAGCTTATCTTGCATACAATCTACGTTCTGCATGATGTTTTGCTCTGTCACGTCTGCGTAGTACGCGTACCACGAACACCAACCAACAGGCGCATCTTGTGTCACACCTTGGCGAACAGGATGATGCTCTGCAATCATCTCGCCATAGGTTTGATAAAGCTCGGACAGTGATTGACCGCAGAGTACCGCCACGGACTCAAGTTGATTACTTTCCCAATCCGCCACTTGAGTCAACTCACCATCAATTGCGGCTGATAAAACCCAATGCCCATCACGCAGCACAACATCAAAATAGCCTGCAAAGCGATGACATGATGTGAAGCCAAATAATGTGTAGCCCGCTGAACCTTCCACCACTAAATAGTTGTAATAACGCTTAGGGGCATCTTTAGGGTAGATTCGATAAGAAGGATTATTGTCTGGGCAGCGACCAATATCAACGGGGTGATTGATCGTTCCCGCCGTTTGCGCCAACATTTGAAAACCATCCCCAATTACGTTGGCCTCGTGCTCGTACAAAAACGGCATTTCGAATAACACTTCACGGTCGGTAAAGGTTTTATTGTGAAGACCGGCAAAAGAAAAATGTAATTGATTACCCTTGACTTCAACTTGGGAGTCATTGTTATTCACAGTGATCTCAGTGTGATTTGCTAATTGAATGCTCTGAGCCATAAAGGGTCTACTCACTTAATTATTATTGTTTAGCTTGGCGCATTATCTCCTGCTTGTCTCACCCAATTCGTTACCATCATCACGAATACCAGTCTCGTTTAACGTTATGAAGTTACTATTGAGACAACGCTCACTGAAATCTTGATAAAAAAATACCAGCCCTGAGGCTGGTATTTCGATTTATGCAAACTGCACTAATTAAGCAACTTCGATCGGACCACCAAATGAAGTGACTGGCGGCACTTTACCTGTGAACTTCTCGAAGTCTACGATACATGTGTTCGCAGAAGTCGCCTGTGCAAGCTCAGAAGAACCGATGTCTTGCGTTAGCGTGTTAGGATCACCGTAGGTACAGATTGCGCCTTCTTTCTCGTTTAGAGGACCGTACCATGCACCTTCTTCGATACGAATAACGCCACGTGGGTAGCTGTCAGTCAAAACAGCACCGGCTAACAGCTGACCACGACCGTTGAATACACGTACCAAATCACCATCTTTGATACCTTTTGCTTTGGCATCCGCTGGGTTGATGTAAACCGGCTCACGACCTTGTACCGCGTAAGTCGCGCGGAACTCTTCAGACTCACACATCTGAGAGTGAAGACGCTTATCAGGGTGGCAAGACTGCAACCAGAATGGGTATTTATCTGAACCAGGACCACCGTGTGAACGCTCTGATTTTTCGAACCACATTGGGTGCTCTTGACAGTGTTCGTAACCGTAACGGCCGATCTTGCGTGATGTAATCTCGATGAAGCCAGACGGTGTACCTAATGGGTTAAGCTCAGGGTCTTTACGGAAGTCCGCATGACGAACCCAAGGTTTACCTTCACCGAAGTCTAGTACGCTCTTCTCCCAGAACTCGTTGAATTCTGGCATTTCAAACTTACCTTCGTTCGCTTTTTTACAATCGTTGTAAAGGCTTTCGATCCATTCCATCTCGCTCATACCACGAGTGTATTCTTCGCGGCGACCAAAACGCTGAGTTAGTTCACTCATGATTTGGAAGTCAGGCTTAGATTGGAACAATGGATCAACTAGGCGATGCATCGCAATCAGACCTTTGTTCGAGTATGAACCGTATACGTCGATGTCGTTACGTTCCCATTGCGTACACGCCGGTAGAACGATATCTGAGAAACGACATGTCGCAGTCCAAGCAAACTCGATCGTTACAACCGTTTGAAGTTTGCGGAACGCTTTCTTCATGCGGTTACGATCTTGATGGTGGTGCCATGGGTTACAACCCGAGATAACCATCATCTTGAAGTCTGGCAGTTTCACTTTACCGCCGTTGTAGTTGATCTCTTTGCCAGGTTCTAGCAGACAGTCGATCCAACGTGCAACTGGGATAGTACGACTGTAGCCGTTAAAGTCGTTGTTGTCCCACTTCGGTTTCATACCTTGGTCAAGGTTACGAGGGAAACCACCAGGGCCCGCGAAACCAGTAGAAGGCACACCGATACTTGAGTAATGGTGACCGTAAGAGATACCACCACCAGGTAGACCGATTTGACCAACCATTGCAGCAACCACAGCCGCTGCCCAGTATGGCTGCTCACCGTGCTCTTGACGCTGGATACACCAACCCATCAGGATCTGTGTACGACCGCTGACTAGCATGCGTGCGAATTCACGAATCTTGTCCGCTTTCACGCCACAAATCGCTGCTGCCCATTCAGGCGTCTTCTCTACTTTGTCTTTTGTCTTACCTTGAACGTATTGAATGAACTCTTCAAAGCCGAGACAGTAAGTATCAATGAACTTCTTATCGTACAGGTTTTCGTTGTACAACACGTGTGCCACAGCGAGCATGAACGCTACGTCTGTCAGCGGGTTGATGTACAAGTGATCGTTCTCTAAGTAGCGCTGAGTTTTGTTCTTCACTGGGTCTACAGATAGAACGTTGATCTCACCTTTCGCCACTTTTTCTTTTAGTTGTGCAAGGTACTTAAACGACTCATGCGTTTCACAGTTCCAACCTACTTGAAGGTTTTTCACTGGGTCGTTAGCCCAAAGAACGATGTTGTCAGAGTTTTCTAGGATCTCAGACCAAGACGTACCTTGTGCATAAACTTCGGTTGAGCCTAGCACGTACGGCATAATGGTTTGACCTGCACCCGTCGAGTAGTCACCTACTTTAGTGATGAAGTTGCCATGCATACCTACTGCACGTTGCATGTGCGCAGTACAGTTGTTAAATGAACCCGTTTGGTTCCAACCTGTTTGACCTGCATGCAGCGCCCATGGGCCGTAGTCTTTTTGAATACGCTCTAGCTCACGGTAGAACAAGTCTAGCGCTTCATCCCAAGTTACTCGGATGAAACGGTTGTTACCGCGAGTATCTGCGCTGTATTTATGTTTCTTCAACCAATCTAGACGAACCATTGGGTAACGAACACGTGAAGGGCTGTAGATAATACCCTTAATGCCGTTCAACATTTCTGTTGGGTTTTTGTCTAGCTCTAGCGGCTTGATCTCTTGAACTTTACCCGCGTAGATGTGGGCGCGGAACGCGCCCCAGTGAGAACCGGTTACTTTCCAAGTACCTGTCGTCTCAACGGCATTTGCAGAGGCGGACGCCAATAAGCTAGGACCAATTACTGACGCTGCACTTGTGGTTGCTACACCTTTAAGAAAACTTCTTCGTGTAATAGCCATTTAAAATTACTCCAATCCGACGCTTATTAGTGGTGACCTTCAGCATAATCTGAAGAGTGTTTCTGTAGATACTTCAAGATCAGTGCTTCACTGTCTGTATCTAGGTTAACGAACGCCAACATACCGTCGAACATACCTGGCCAGGTGTTCGCGTCGAAGTGCGCTTCCGCAGGTTGAGTGTGACATACAGAACAATTGGTCTTGTAGGCTTCACGAGATTTTTCCCAAACAGGATTGATGTCGTTCAGCATAGACTCTTTCTTAATCCATACTTTCGCCGCTACTTTTTCCCAAGGAAGGCCTGTTAGCTCATCCACTTTTTTCTCACCAGTCGTCACAATGTTGCTGTCTGTTGCTGCTTCTTTCATCAGAGACGCAGTCGCAATGTTCTTACCGAAGTCTTCTTGAATTACACGACCAAAACCTTTTGCTTTGCGCCAACCGTCAATTTCGATCTCAACAAACTCGCCTTTGTCTTCAAGAACTTTAACAGTCGATGCAGGATTAAGAAGACCAGCTTCTTTACTGCCTTGCGCATCAAAGTAAATTGGTAGGTGACGAACGCTCACGAGTTGCTGACCAACGCCGTAATCCGTGTTAGAAGTCATACCCTCTAGATCACCCACGATACCGCCAATGCTGTCCATGCCTGCTGGTAGGTTGTGCGCAATACCCTTGTGACAGTCAACACAGCTTTGATCTTTCTCAGCGGCTTGCTTCATTTGGATACGAGCCGTAGGAGACATTTGCTCGAAATCCATCGATTCATAGTTGTGACAGTTTTTACACTCCAGAGATTTGTTTGCCGAGAAACGATCCCATTCGTGTTTAGCAAGTTCGATACGACGCTCTTCGAACACACCCGGTTCGTCGTAGTTGCCAAATACTTGTGCAAATACTTCTTTAGAAGCTTGCATCTTACGAGCGATCTTATCTGTCCAGTTATGTGGAACGTGACAATCAGGACAGGTAGCACGAACACCAGAGTGGTTTTTCCAGTGCACCGTTTCTTGTAGCTCAACGTATACGTTGTCACGCATTGTGTGACAACTAATACAGAATTCTTCTGTGTTGGTTGCTTCTAGAGCGGTGTTAAAGCCACCCCAAAAGATAACACCAGCAATAAAGCCGCCCATAGTCAGCACACCTAGGCTGATATGTACAGCTGGGCGCGTCATGGTACGCCACAGTTTAATGATTAATGATTTCATTATTTGCTCTCTTAAAATCTTTTCAAAAGTGTGGTTATGAGCGCACTGGCTTACATGCCGTGTGCGCCTGGAGGCCCAAAGAAGAAGACTTGCAACATCCAAACGATGAACCCGTAGCCGCCAACAAAGGCCACACTCAGAATTGGGAAGAGAACAACTGCAATGAAGAGGAACGACTTCCACTCCAGGGAGCGTTTTTCACCACTCTCAATTTTATTAACATCACTCATACATTTGCCTATTTTGTATCTAGTGTTATTGAAAAGCCCGCGTAACCAAGCTTAAGTTTTTTACAATCTCTAATGGAAAATGTTAGACCATACTAATAGTAGGGTTCAATCAAATAAGCGACCTCAGACCTTGTAATTCAACACTTTTTTGAGCTCATCCAGAGATATGATGGATTGATGTTATTTATTAAAAAACATGAACAGATGTGACAAAATAAGTCTTTTAAGGAGTTGTTAAATAACCAACATTTAAGAAACATCGATCACATTTAAATCGTAATTACCATGCCATAAATCGACTTAAAAACTCCGAAAAAGATAACCGTTTGTAAACAAAATGCTGCGTATTAATGTCGAAAATAGCACTCAAGATTTACTTTAAGAACAGCAAAAAGTGCACGTAGTGGTTCATATAAAGGAGAGGCTTAGATACAATTATTCGCGTACTTTCAAGGAGCGATTATGGATAACGTGGTGGATATAAGCTGGGTCAAACTGGCACTGTTTGGTTTGATTTTATTGGTCCCCTTTTTTATCAATGCCCGCTACAAATTAGGGATAGCAAAAGACACGATAATCAGTGTTATCCGAATGACACTTCAGCTCATATTGATTGGCGTGTATTTAGAATATCTTTTTCAATTAAACAGCTTACTTGTCAATATACTTTGGCTTGCCATCATGCTACTGATTGGTGCCAGCTCAATTGCGGGAAAAGCTCACTTACCTAAAAAGCCACTTATGCTTCCGCTACTAACGGGCCTTACCTGTGGTCTAATACCACTTCTGATAGCAATTACAGCAGGCTTAGTGCAACCATCCCCTATTTACAATGCGCAGTACATGATCCCACTTGCTGGTATGTTATTGGGTAACAGCTTGAGTAGTAATATCATCGCTCTTCAGAATTTGTTTACGGCTTTTGAGCAGAGACAAGCAGAATATGAGGCTGCAATCTCACTTGGAGCCTCTCCTCGCTACGCATCCTTCCCCTTCATTCAGGAGGCTCTTAGAAAGTCCCTTGCCCCGACTTTAGCTTCTATGGCCACTACAGGGCTGGTTACCTTACCGGGTATGATGACCGGTCAAATTCTAGGTGGCGCGAGCCCGATGGTTGCGATTAAATACCAGTTAGTAATTATGCTGGCTATTTTCGTTATGTTGAGTGCCTCCGTAACCATAACGTTAGAAATGACATTGCGCTGGGTACAAACCAAAGAAGGCCGAATCAAGATAAAAATCGAGCAACCCGAATCGACCAAAACTCACGGTTAGTTGGCGCTTGTGGGTAAAGCCCGTTAAACAACTTGTGTTGCCAAGTCGAACGTACTTATAACTGAATAACTCAACTATTCTTCGAGCACTCATCAAGACGCTTTCAGATGAAAAGTCAGGCAGAATTCTTTTTGATATAAGCCTCTAATTTTATGAAATTTTCTTTGCAAGTTTAGATACGCACGATCTTTGATACAGGTTATCCACAGAAAATGTGGATAAGCCCCCAAAACCCATACGCAACCAGAAACATAGCAACATAAGTGATCAATCTAATCTTCATGCATTGATCACGTGACTGACATGTTCTAATTTTAAAGTAAAGGCAGTGACCACAAACTTGGAGAGACGTACATGGATGTCTTAATGATCAAAGAAAATTACGATGAACTCCTGTCCGATGCACCTCTGGATTGGCTCGTTCAAGAACCAAAGGAAGTAACTTCTCATTGGCTCCCAACCGATTTTGGCATCAACGAAGAGTTGATTTAGCATGACTCGACTTATTTGACACTTGCAGAGACAAGTAAAAAGAAAGGCGAACCATCTGGTTCGCCTTTCTTGTGATCTTCTAAACTTATCGCAAATGGTTATCTTCATCGCGTAGATAAATCATCCAATACCACATGCCAACAAATACGCCACCACCAATAATGTTTCCTATCGTAACAGGAATTAGGTTGTTTACGATGAACCCCATCATGTTTAAGTCCGCGTAGTTTGCAATATCTGCCCCTGTCATTTGCCAAAACGCTTCTGGCGCAAAGTACTTAATACCAATCGCCATAGGTACTTGGAACATATTCGCAATACAGTGCTCAAAACCTGCCGACACGAACATAGCCACAGGCAAAATCATGACCGCTATTTTATCTGTCAATGTTCGCCCACTAAACGTCATCCAAACTGCAATACAAACTAATACGTTACACATGATGCCAAGCGCAACAGCAGCAAAGAAACCATGATGTAATTTGTGTTGGGAGATCGCCATCGCGTTGAGACCAACTTGGCCATGATCAAACATATATTGCTTGGTAACTAGCATACAGGCCACGAGCAAAATGGCCCCAACCATATTGCCAAAATAAACCACCAACCAGTTTTTGATAAGTGCTTGCCAAGAGATTTTTCCACTCGCACGCGCAACTAGTGTCAGCACAGAGCTAGTGAAAAGCTCGCCGCCAGTAACCACCACCAAAATCAAACCAAGGCTAAATGCCAGACCACCAATGAGTCGTGTAATGCCCCAAGGCAGCTCGCCTGCGCCTGTCGTTACTGTGGTATAGAAGATGAAAGCAATACCAATATGAAGCCCCGCAGAAATGGCGAGCAGAAAAGATTTGATTGGAGCTTTCGTTGCTTTGCCTACCCCCACTTCAGCCGCGCGTTCCGCAGCTTGTGGCGGTAATAGTGAGTCAAACTGATTAAAGTTCATTCTGGTGTAACATTTAGAAACATTTAAAGAGGCGCGGATAATCGCTCTATTTCCCTATTTTTTCAAGTGCTATTTGGCGTGTTTACTAAAATCGTTGTTATTGGGAGATAAAGCAATAAATAGCGCCTATCATTCGCTACCGTAAGTATCATTGATACTTAACAAGTATTCGACCTTTCGAACAAAGATCCTGCGTTATATCAGCCTGATAGCGCCATACTTAACACTTCTTGTCGTTGAATGTTGCCCAACGCTACTTTTCAGACTAGCTTGGTAAAAAAAGCGCAAAGGAATCATTTATGAAATATTCAGCTGAACATATCGCCGAATTGAATCTACTTCTTCAGTTCGACCTAAGTAGTGCTGCAACTGGTATTAAAGTTCATACAGACGCGTCAGAAGAAATGCAGGCAGCCGTTGCTCGTCTATATAAGAAGCAACTTTGTACACAGCCTGACGGTGGTTATCTAACAGACGAAGGCATTGAAGTTGCAGAACATGCAGATAAGATTTTAAGAGTTTTGTCTGTGTAATTTGAACAAAAAACGCCACCGAACTCGGTGGCGTTTTTTAGTCCTATATTTTTCCTGTCGATGCCTGTGGCAATAATCGCTTTTTCATTTTGCTAAATGGTTGAACCTTGTCATACAACCAGTTAAAACCAGTGGCATAAAATAGGAAGAAAACGAGGAAGCCGGCTTCCAGCATTAGAGCTTGAAGAAGCGTAATTTCTAAGAACCAGGCAATCACAGGTAGAGAGATAAAGATCAATCCTCCCTCGAAACCAATAGTGTGTCCAAGCCGCATCGCTAAACTTCGCTCAGCTCGATTGTCACCAAACCACTTATCAAAATACAAGTTGTAGATGTAGTTCCATATCACGGTATACATGCTCAACCCGACCCCAACCAACGCGAGATCACTAGAACCCTTTCCAGTGATCAATGAAGCCGCTGGTACAATAATCGCGAGTGCGATTAACTCAAAAAGTACTGCATGAAAAATTCGTTCGTTACGAGTCATATTTCTCTGTCCAAATAGTTCTACTCAATGCTTAGAATTTTATCTATTATTTAGATAACCAAAAGTTAGATACCATCGGTTTAAGCGATATGTTTACCATCGAACAACTGCAAGCTTTCATTGCTACATCAGAAGCAGGATCATTTTCAGGAGCAGCTAGAAAACTGGGGCGAGCTCAATCTGTAGTTAGCCAGCACATCATGAATATGGAGATCGACTGTGGCGTTGAGCTTTTCGATCGATCAGGCAGGTACCCTAAATTAACTGAGAATGGCCTCGCGCTCGTACCTTATGCACAAGCAACAATCAGCCAACTCGACCGCCTAAACAATAGGGCATCACAGCTCTTTTCCACGCCAACGAACAAATTAGTCTTAGCTATTGATGAAGGGATTCCTCTGACTCGCTTGCCGGATGTGCTAAAGAAGTTAGAGCAACGCTTTCCACACTTACAAGTTGAATGCTTAACGGCATCAAGCCCTGATATCATTGAATTGGTTAAGTCGGAACGCGCCACGACTGGGATTATTTTGAGTGATTTACAAATGCCAAGGCACATCGATTTCACCAATCTTGGCAATATTGCATTTGATGTCTATGTTTCTTCAACACATCCTTTAGCAAAGCAGAAAATCACTCACATTGATCAATTAAAACAACATCGTCAATTGGTCATACGATCCAAAAGTGCAGAGCCATGTGGCCTCAATCAAGCATTTAGCCCAGATATCTGGTACGCTGATAACTACTATATTTTGTTGGAATTGGCGAATAAAGGGTTTGGTTGGTGCTTTCTACCACAGCATTTAGTCGCGTATTCACCTAATACATTAGAAAAAGTTGGGGATGATTTCACAAAACTGGCTTGGCAAGTCAATGTTGACCTTATTCAGCACCAGAAATGGCATTCAGATCCCCTCCATCAACAAGCTAAAGCAGAACTGCTCAACCTATTCGGGCAGACATAAGTAAGTAGGAAGACCCAAATGGCAAATACATTGATCGTAGGTGCAGGCTGGCTCGGAACTCCGCTAGCAGAAACATTGATGAAAGATGGACACTATGTTGTCGTCACTCGTCGTAGCCAAACTCGATTAAAAGAGTTACCCACCTCATTAACTCACTCCGCATTGTTCGATTTCAATCAATTGAACGCCACAGCACGGCTAGATGAGCTGCTCAAACAGCATCAAATTACGCACGTTATCGGTGCTTTTCCTCCAGGATTTCGTAAAGGACGCGGTCAAGAATATGCACAGCAATGGCAAATACTTGCCAACGCAGCTAAGCAAAACAACGTTGAAAAACTTCTCATGATCAGCTCTACAACGGTTTACCCTAACCTTGCTTCCGATATGGAAGAAGCTGACGCGTCAATCTCTTTAGCAGCCGAAAGCCCTTATTTCTCTGACAATGCACGTATTATGCTTCAAGCAGAGCAGCATGTTATCGACTCGAATATTAGCTTTGTTATTCTACGTTGTAGCGGATTAATCGGGCCAGATAGACACCCATCTCGCTTTGCAGCAAGGCTTCAACAAGTTAGTCGTAAAGCACCAGCTAATATGCTTCATCAAGATGATGCTGTCTCGGCTGCGAAATTTGCCTTAGGCAATTTAAGCAACCAAGTCATTAATGTTACGACACCTCATACTGTCAGCAAGGCTGAGTTCTACCAAGCTGCCATAAACAAAATCGGAAGTGAGATACCTCTTCCACCCGTCACAGAGCAAGCTGACAAGCGTATTCTTGCTGACAAACTACTCTCACTTGGTTATCGATTTCACTTCAATTCAACTTTGGATGCGCTATGAGACTCTATAGACATATAGAAACGCTTTGGGATTACATGCAACTTAAACATGAACTGAAGCCTGCGGACTGTTTGTTTGTGATGTGCAGTAATGATGTGCGTGTAGCGGAGCACGCTGCCAAGCTCTACCACCAAAAGTTGGCACCTTTGATTGTATTTTCAGGGGGTGAAGGTCGCTTCACAGATGGACTGTTTGAAAAAAGCGAGGCAGAAACCTTTGCCGAGATTGCAAAGTTGTCGGGCGTTCCAAGTGAAGCAATTTTGCTCGAAACTGAATCCACAAACAGTGGAGAAAATGTTCGCTTTACTGAGCAACGATTAAAAGAGGAAGGAAAACAGTGTTCCTCGTTTATTCTGGTACAAAAACCGTTTATGGAGCGTAGAGCAATCGCGACATTTGAAAAACAGTGGCAGTCACCCTACACTCAGCTCCAAGTAAGCTCTGCGGCTCTTCCATTTTTTGAATACATTAATGAAGACATGCCATTAATGATGGTGCTAGAAGCACTAATGGAAGATTTCTCTCGCGTAAAAAGCTATCCAGAGAAAGGATTTCAAACCGAGCAGAACATCCCTCAGCAAGTCGAATCTTCTTACCAGGTTTTACTCGAGCGGTTTGGTTTTGACTTAGTCTAACTTTTTCTAACCGACAACAAAAAGCCACCAAGTTCGGTGGCTTTTCTGTATCAATACGGCTTATTTACCGAGCGCTTCTTTGTAATGTTGGCGGCATACGGAGACATACTTATCGTTACCGCCGATCGCAACTTGATCGCCTTCTTTAATTGCCACGCCGTGTTCATCGGTACGAATAACCATATTCGCTTTGCGGCCGCAATGGCAGATTGTTTTGAGCTCAACCAGCTTGTCTGCCCAAGATAATAGATACTTACTGCCTTCAAAAAGTTCGCCTAGAAAATCGGTGCGAAGGCCGTAACACAATACTGGAATATGCAACTTATCAACGACTTCAGTAAGTTGATAAACTTGTTCTTTCGACAAGAACTGACACTCATCAACAAGAATACAGTGACGTTTTTCAACCTCATTCAGATCTGCGATCTCTTGATACAAATTGGTATCCTGACGAAATAAATGTGCGTCAGATTGAAGACCAATACGAGAGCTCACTTTACCGACACCAAAACGATCATCTAGCGCAGCCGTAAAAATAACTGGCGTCATGCCGCGTTCTTGATAGTTGAAAGAGGATTGAAGAAGCGTTGTTGATTTACCCGCATTCATTGCTGAGTAATAGAAATACATCTGAGCCACAGAGCATTACCTAAAGTTAAAGTTTTAATTTATGGAAATGGAAAATAAAAGGGCTGAATTATCAGCCCTTTAAAAATGAAAATTCAATTACTTACGACGCCACGTTGTGCCTTCTGGACCATCTTCCAGAACAATGCCCATTTCGGTCAGCTTGTCACGAGCCATATCTGCATTCGCCCAATCTTTCGCAGCACGAGAGTCGTTACGCAGCTTGATCAGAGCTTCAATTTCAGCCACTTCATCATCGTTACCCGCATCACCTTTTAGGAAGGCTTCAGGATCTTGGTGAAGAATACCGATCACGTCAGCTAGTTCACGCATTAGCGCACCGAGTTCGCTCGCTTTCTCTAGGTTTTCTGTCTTCAGACGGTTAACTTCTCGCGCCATGTCGAACAGTACTGAGTAAGCTTCTGGTGTGTTGAAGTCATCGTTCATCGCTGCAGTGAAGCGAGATACGTATTCTTCACCACCAGCAGGCGCCGCGTTTAGGTCTAAACCACGTAGAGATGTGTACAGGCGCTCAAGCGAAGCACGTGCTTGGTTTAGGTTATCTTCGCTGTAGTTTAACTGGCTACGGTAGTGACCAGACATTAGGAAGTAACGCACTGTTTCAGCATCGTAGTGACCAAGAACGTCACGGATAGTAAAGAAGTTACCTAGAGATTTAGACATCTTCTCACGGTCTACCATTACCATGCCGCTGTGCATCCATGTGTTCACGTATTGTGTATCGTGTGCACAGCATGATTGCGCGATTTCATTTTCATGGTGTGGGAACTGAAGGTCAGAACCACCGCCGTGAATGTCGAAGTGGTTACCTAGGATTGAAGAGTTCATAGCAGAACATTCAATGTGCCAGCCTGGACGACCTGGACCCCATGGTGACTCCCACGTTGGTTCACCCGGCTTTGACATCTTCCAAAGTACAAAGTCTAGAGGGCTGCGTTTTGCTGTTTCGATATCAACGCGCGCGCCAGCTTGAAGCTGATCAAGGTCTTGCTTAGAAAGCTTGCCGTATTCGTTGAATTTACCTACTTCAAACATTACGTCACCGTTATCTGCAACGTATGCAAAACCGCGCTCGATTAGCTTCTCAACCAATTCGATGATTTCAGCAATAAACTGTGTCGCACGAGGTTCAACGTCCGGACGTTTCATGTTCAGCGCATCAAAATCAGCGTGCATTTCACCAATCAAACGCTCAGTCAATGAATCGCAAGACTCACCATTTTCTGCGGCACGTTTGATGATCTTATCGTCGATATCTGTGATGTTACGTACAAACGTCAGATCGTAGCCCAAGTAGCGAAGGTAACGTGATACAACGTCAAAAGAGACGAAAGTACGACCGTGACCAATGTGACAGAGATCGTAGATGGTAACTCCACAGACATACATACCGACTTTGCCAGCTGTAATTGGTTTGAATTCCTCTTTCTGTCTTGTGAGTGTGTTATATATCTTTAACATGATCTCTATCTATGATTGTGAATGAATAAAAGAAGATGAGTATATCAACTCCAACCTAGTTAGGTAATAGCAATTAACCGATAAAACGATAATCGACTAAACTTCAAGCACAAAACGAAGAATTTCCTCTTCCTGAGTTTTTAAAGCACTAGAACTTAGGCTAGAATCTCGGGCTCAACACAACACAGTAAAGGAAAGTAGCATGATCACCCTTCACACTAATTTTGGTGACATCAAGATTCAACTAAACGAAGAGAAAGCGCCAGAGACAAGCGCAAACTTCCTTCAGTACTGCCGCGACGGTTTCTACGACAACACGCTTTTCCACCGTGTTATTGACGGCTTCATGATCCAAGGTGGTGGTATGGAGTCTGGTCTACGTGAAAAAGCGACTCGTGCACCTATCAAGAACGAAGCAAACAACGGTCTTAGCAACAAAGTGGGTACACTTGCTATGGCACGTACTATGGAGCCGCATTCAGCAAGCTCTCAGTTCTTCATCAACGTAAACAACAACACATTCCTAGACTTCCGTAGCGAAAGCCTAGACGGTTGGGGTTACTGTGTGTTCGGTGAAGTAATCGAAGGCATGGACATCGTAAATAAGATCAAAGGCGTTAGCACTGGTTCTTACGGCATGCACCAAGACGTACCTCTAGAAGACGTAGTAATCACTGGTACAACAATTGAAGAGTAATTCTTAGGAATTATTTTTAAAAGATAAGTTAATGGGGAGGCATAGCTTCCCCTTATTTCTATGACGACATTATTTATTTCCGATCTTCACCTTACCCCATCACGTCCTGATATCACGGAATGTTTTGTGACGTTCATGCGAACAGAAGCAACAAAAGCTGATGCACTTTATGTACTCGGCGATCTGTTTGAATTCTGGATTGGTGACGATGACAACACCCCTTTTGCAGACCAAATCCGTGCAGAATTTAAAGCACTGACGGATGCGGGTGTGCCAACTTTTTTCATCCAAGGCAATCGAGATTTTTTACTCGGCAAACGCTTTTGCAAAGAAACCGGTATGACATTACTCGACGATGTCTGCACGATTGATCTTTATGGTCAAAAAGCCGTAATCCTACATGGCGATACGCTCTGTATTGACGATGTGAAATATCAAGAGTTTAGAAAAACCGTTCACAAACCATGGCTACAATGGTTGTTTAACCGTATTCCTTGGTTCATTAAGAAGAAAATTGTCTCAAAAGTTCAATCCGATATTCGTGATGATAAAATGAGCAAGTCATTAGATATCATGGACGTCAACCAAAATGAGGTCGAGAAAGTGATGTCTCAGAACTGCGTCAACTTAATGATTCATGGTCACACACATCGCCCGAACACACATTTTTTTGACGTCGATGGCGTTAAAAAGACCCGAATTGTTTTAGGGGATTGGTATACGCAAGGCTCAGTTTTAAAAGTAAATTCTGATAGTTTTGACCTACAAACGAGACCGTTCATACAGAATTTGCGTTAAGCATGTAGAGCGTGTAGAAGATTCACGCTCAAGTCGTAGATATTTTGTAAAAAATCGCTATTATCATAATACTAAGTTAAACAGAACGAAGTACCTAATTGAAGTATTCTTACGTAGCTCGCCAACCGATTCTGGATAGAGAAAAACGAACCATAGGTTACGAACTCCTCTTTCGAGACGGCCCTAAAAATACCTTCCCTGAAGTAGAACCAGAGCTGGCTACTAGTCGACTGCTATCCGATCATTTTTTGTCGACGCATTACAACACATTAGGAAACAAACTTGGCTTTGTTAACTTTCCGCATCAAAGCTTGGTGAACTTGGTCCCAACTTTGTTCCCTAAAGAATCTCTCGTCATTGAAGTCCTTGAAGACTGCGAACCGACAGAAGAACTGTTAGAAGCCATCAAGCACCTTCATGAGTGCGGATACAAAATTGCTCTGGATGATTTTGTTCCGACGAAAGCTTGGAAGCGTTTTCTTCCATACGTTTCCATGATCAAGTTTGATATTAGACTTGTGCCGATCAAGAAAGCTGCCATTTTTATTCAGGCGTTGAGCCCATTTAAAATCGACTTTCTTGCGGAAAAGGTAGAGACCTATGAAGAGTTTGAGCAAGCTCTAGAAGCCGGTTTTAACTATTTTCAAGGGTATTTTTTTAGCAAACCTGAGATGATCCAGAAAAAACGGTTGAACCCCGCGTTTCTTACCGTCATCCAGCTTTGTAAAGAGATTGCAGATAAGCCCATCGACTTCAATGAGGTTGAACGTCTGTTTTCAATTGATGTGACGCTGTCATACAAGTTGCTTACTTACGTAAATTCAGGATATACATTAACGACCAAGATTAAGTCGTTCAGACAGGCGCTTATTTATCTGGGTGAAGAGCGACTACGACGCTTTATTTCCTTAGTTGCAATTGCGTCCGTTCAAGAAGATAAACCTGACTCTCTTTACTCTTTAGCGATTCAGCGTGCACGAATGTGTGAACTGTTACTTAGTCAAATGAACACTAGGTATGACCCTGGGCAGGCTTTTTTGACAGGCATGTTTTCTTTACTCGGATCTTTGCTCGATCAACCGCTCTCGGATGTCATTGAAGATATCCCCGTTGACGAAGATATAAAACTCGCATTAACCAGTCGAAAAGGCGTACTTGGTCACTTACTTTCGATGACAATCGCCTATGAACAAGCGGACTGGGAGTTAGCCGAGCGATATTGCACCGTTCTTAAATTAACCGAACCTCAATTAGCGGACGCTTTTAATCAATCGACGGAATGGGCTCAAGAACTGCTGTCTCAAACGCCCTAAATCGCTATAATGCCTCACCTCCAGCCTCGCAATTGTGGGGTTGTTTGTTTTTACCGCTTAATTAATCGAGATTTCATTTTATGGCTTCTTCTTGCCCTTGCGGATCTAACCGCACCTACCAACAGTGTTGTGAAATTGCCCACAATAACCATGCTTACGTTACCACTCCGGAGCAGTTAATGCGCTCTCGTTACAGTGCGCATGTGTTAGGTCTAGTAGATTACGTGGTGAACACGTACCACCCAAGCTGTAATGCAGAAGAGCAACGTGAAGGCATTGCCCAATCTATCGACAGCGATTGGTGCAAACTTGAAGTTGTAAAAACAGAAGCTGGCAGTAATGACAATGAAGGCTTTGTCGAATTTAGCGCTTATTTTGATGAAGACGGCAAGCGCTACTGTATGACAGAGCGTTCTCGCTTTGTAAAAGAAAATGGGCTTTGGTACTACATTGACGGCACATTTCCTGAAGAAGAGCCAGAACAAGATCCACGCTTAAACCAGCCAGTAAGTAGCCTAAAAGTAGGTCGTAACGACCCGTGTATCTGTGGAAGCGGTAAGAAATTTAAGAAGTGTTGTGGGTAAGATCATCCACTCCTAGCTTATTGAGCTCTCTTTAATGAAATTCCTGATCTCGCCTAGGCTCGTTGGAGTGACGTGAATATATGTACCTGTTTGAAGTAAATAACTCTACTGCAAGCACCATTAGAAAATATACCGTCATTCTGAACAGCGAGGAACGAGTGTGATTCAGAATCTAATCGCTACTAGCACTGTTGCCGGTTTTTACCCCGAATCAAGAACACTAAATTAAAAAAGCCCCTAGGCTCGAGAGCATAGGGGCTTTCATTTATCTATAGCAGGTTTATTTATGACGCTCTTTCAGTTTGTTCACTACGTCATTAATCGATAAGCCTTGGTCTTGAAGCAATACCAGTAAGTGGTAAATCAGATCTGCAGATTCACACACTAACTCCGCCTTATCGCCCGACGTCGCCGCAAGCGCGACTTCAACGCCTTCTTCGCCCACTTTTTGCGAAATACGCTTGGTGCCACGGGCGTAAAGACTGGCAGTATAAGAGGAATCTGGGTCGGCACTCTTGCGGGCAGCCAATAGCTGCTCAAGTTGATGAAGCCACACCATTTGTGACTCCTCTTGAGGGTCCACATCCCAGCAAGTTGTGTTACCCAAGTGACACGTAGGACCAATGGGATTCACTTTCACCAGTAGCGTATCGTTGTCGCAATCGAGCTGCATGTTCACTAGCTGCAATACGTTGCCGGAGGTCTCACCCTTCGTCCAAAGACGCTGCTTGGTACGAGAGAAGAACGTCACTTGACCTGTTTCGCCCGTTTTTGCCAACGCATCTTGGTTCATGTAACCCATCATCAGCACTTGGCTTGATTGGAAATCTTGTACGATGGCAGGTACCAGACCATCCACCTTTTCCCAGTTGATTCGCTCAGCTAGCGAACTTACTTCGGCGGCTTTCACACTCATAGTCGTACCTCAATGCCTTGTTGTTTCAAATACTGCTTTAGTTCACCAATATTGATGACTCGCTTGTGGAATACCGATGCGGCAAGCGCGCCATCCACATTTGCTTTTTGGTAGGCTTCTGCGAAGTGCTCCATGGCACCTGCACCACCCGATGCAATCAATGGCACGTTACACACTTCACGCACCATATTAAGTTGTTCAATATCGTAGCCGTTACGCACGCCGTCTTGGTTCATCATGTTCAGAACGATTTCACCAGCGCCGCGTTTTTGTACTTCTTGCACCCAATCACGCGTTTCCCATTGGGTTGCTTTGGTGCGTTCTTCATCACCTGTAAACTGGTAAACCTGATACTTACCAGTCTCTTTGTCGTAGTATGAATCGATACCAACGACGATACATTGCACACCAAACTTATCAGCAAGGTCAGTAATCAATTGCGGGTTCGCCAATGCAGGTGAGTTGATAGACACTTTGTCTGCACCAAACTCAAGAATGCGCGCTGCGTCTTCCGCTGATTTAATACCACCAGCCACACAGAAAGGAATATCAATCACTTCTGCAACACGAGCGACCCAACTTTTATCGACGACACGACCATCACTTGAAGCGGTAATATCGTAGAACACGAGCTCGTCAGCGCCCTCTTCCGCATAACGCTGTGCCAGAGGAACGATGTCGCCAATGATTTCATGGTTACGGAACTGGACGCCCTTGACCACTTGTCCATCACGTACATCAAGACATGGAATTATTCGCTTTGCCAACATGCAAACGCCTCCTCTGCTGTGAACTTACCATCTAACAGCGCACGACCAACAATCACGCCAGCCACACCGCTGCCTTTTAGCGCTTCGATATCTGCTAATGAGCCAATGCCACCTGAAGATTGAAACTGCACTTGTGGGTACTGTTTGCATAGGTCAACGTAAAGCTCTACGTTTGAGCCTTCTAGCGTACCGTCACGAGAAATGTCCGTACAAAGCACGTGCTGCAAACCTACCGTTAGGTAATCGTTGATTAGAGCTTCGATGGTCACGCCTGAATCTTCTTGCCAACCAGAGATCGCCACTTTACGTGTGCCGTCTTGATCGATGTTGATATCTAGCGCGAGAACGATTTTCTCTGCGCCGTATTTTTCCATCCAACCTTTCACAAGCTCTGGCTGTTTTACTGCTGTAGAACCAACAACAACACGCTGAGCACCGGCTTCTAACAGATCAATAACGTCTTGCTCTGTACGCACACCACCACCGATTTGGATGTTTGCTGGTGTACTTGCTAGTAGCTTTGCAATCAAATCAAGCTGGCGTGCTGTCGTGTCTTTCGCGCCAGTTAAATCCACCAAGTGCAGCCAGTTAGCACCCGCTTGGTGGTACAAGTTGAACTGCTCTGCTGGGTCGACTTTGTACTCGGTTACTTGGCCGTAATCACCTTGATAAAGGCGAACCACCTGTCCTTCAATTAAATCAAGAGCTGGAATAATCACACTAAATCCCTTTTATAATTCTAAGAAGTTTTGAATAAGCTTCGCGCCCGCTTTTGAAGAACGCTCAGGGTGGAATTGCACGCCGTAATAGTTACCGCTTTGTACTGCTGCTGTGAACGGGTTGCCGTATTCACATTCCGCAATCGTGTAATCCCCAACTGGCATCGCAAAGCTGTGCACGAAGTAGAAATACTCTCCTTCTTCAATACCTTTGAAAAGTGGATTACCTGCTTTTGCAGAGACCGTGTTCCACCCCATATGCGGCAGCGGCAAATCGCCAGTTTGTAGTAGCTTCACTTCACCATCACAAAGTCCAAGACACTCAACTAACTCGTCGGCTTTCTGCCCTTTCTCTTGAGACACTTTGCCCAACAGTTGCATGCCTAGACAGATACCTAACAGCGGCTTTTCTACCTGTTTTACCAAGCTGATAAGATCGCGCTCTTCTAGGTTCTTCATCGCTTCGCTGGCAGTTCCCACGCCCGGTAGGAATAACTTATCTGCCGACAACACAACTTGTGGATCTTTTGAAATTGTTACGTCATAGCCTAGGCGTTCAATGGCAAACTTCACCGAAGAGACGTTGGCACAGCCAGTATCGATAATGACAACTTTCTGTTCTGTCACTGTTTTTCTCCTTGCTAAGGTTAGCCTTAAAGCACGCCTTTACTACTTGGTAGCTCAGTGCCTTCTACTTTGATTGCTTGGCGTAACGTACGACCAAACGCTTTAAATAGACTTTCAATGATGTGGTGATCATTGTTGCCCGCAGAAGAAAGGTGCAACGTACATGCTAATGTGTCAGTCAGAGAGCGGAAGAAGTGAACTACCATCTCTGTTGAAAGATCACCCACTTGCTCACGGCTGAATTGCGCGTCGAACTTAAGGTAAGGACGACCTGATAGGTCTAGTGCGCATTGTGCCAAACACTCATCCATTGGAAGGCTAAAGCCAAAGCGACCAATACCACGCTTGTCACCCAGTGCTTCTTTCAACGCTTGACCTAACGCAAGAGCGGTATCTTCCACTGTGTGGTGATCATCAATGTGCAGGTCACCTTCTACTTTGCACACCATCTGGAACCCACCGTGCGTCGCAATTTGATCCAGCATGTGGTCGAAGAAGCCAAGACCAGTAGAGATGTCATTGCCGCCTTGTTCGTCAAGATTAACGAATACTTTGATGTCCGTTTCTTTTGTGGTGCGAACCACTTCAGCAACGCGTGCCTTCACCGTGAGATCTTTCAGGATCTGTTTCCAACCCATGGTTTCTGGGTTGTATTGAATGCCACGAATTGCCATGTTTTCTGCAAGTTGAAGATCAGTTTGACGATCGCCAATCACAACAGAATTTTGGAAATCCACTTTGCCACCTTGAAGGTACTCTTTTACCAAGCCCAATTTAGGCTTACGGCAAGAGCAGTTATCTTCATCAAAGTGAGGACAAATCAGCACATCATCAAACTTCACACCTTGAGATTCAAAGATCTCCATCATCATGTTGTGTGGTGCATCAAAATCTTCTTGTGGGTAGCTGTCGGTACCCAAACCATCTTGGTTCGTGACCATCACTAGACGGTATCCTGCATCCTGCAACGACAACAGGCTTGGGATAACAAATGGCTCTAGCTTTAGTTTGTCTAAACGGTCTACTTGAAAATCAATCGGCGGCTCGACAATTAAGGTGCCATCACGATCAATAAAAAGGATTTTTTGTTGTTTGCTCACTCGAACTTCCTTATTGCTATTCTTTTGGCGCTCCCGCTATTGAGCGAGAGCGATAAATTCTGTCTCTATTTATGCGTAGTAGTTTCTGATAAATCCAAGCGTTTTTTCGCACTCGTCACGGTTACCCACACTGATACGCACACAATTTTCAATTGGCGAGTTACGCAAAATAATGCCCGTATCCCAAGCCGCTTTGAAAAGGTCATCGCCATCTGGGAATTTCACCAATAGGTAGTTCCCCCACCCTTCAAACACTTCCAAACCCGGAATCATTGAAAGGCCAACTTGCAAGTAAGCACGGTTTGCATTCAAATCGAGAACTTGAAACTTCGCTCGTGCTAAACCAGCTTCCGAAAGCGCCTGAGTCGCAATTTCTGCCACTGGAACTGGGACTGGGTAAGGTGCGATAACTTTAAGAAGTACATTAATAAGCTCTTCGTTCGCAAGCGTAAATCCACAACGCAGACCTGCAAGCGCAAAAGCTTTCGACAGAGTACGCAGAATCGCAAGATTCGGGTATTGCGCCAGTAGGTCTACCGTTGACGCTTCTGGACAAAAATCGATATACGCTTCATCCATCACCACGATTGCACGGTCTTTTGTCATCTCAAGCAGAGACACAATGTCCTCACGCTTAACCAAGTTACCCGTTGGGTTGTTTGGCGAACATACAAAAACCAGTTTCACGTTATCCAGATTAGCTTCGATGCCTGCAAGGTCTAGTTGCCAATCTGACGTTAGCGGCACGGTTTTGCGCTCTACACCGATAGTTTCTGCACTGATGGCGTACATACCGTAAGTTGGTGGGCAGTAAAGAATCGCATCTTCACCCGGCTCACAGAATGCACGAATTAATAACTCAATACCTTCGTCTGCGCCGCGAGAAGTCAGTGTTTGTTCTGGTTTCACACCCGCATACGCTGCGTAAGCGGAAATCAGTTCTTTCGGTTGGCATTCGCTGTAACGATTAAGACGAGCAAAGTCTGTTTTGTATTCATTGTTAAATGGTGATTCGTTGGCATTTAGCCATACGTCACCCGTACCACCGATTCGGCGAGCCGACATATAAGGGGTAAGCTGTTGGACTTGTTTACGCGCTAGCTTTTCCATCTCATTACTCTCTTATTCTTACTTACTTGCTAATTTTTCTACGCGGATAGTAACAGCACGTTTGTGAGCGTCCAGACCTTCCGCTTCAGCCATCGTGACTACCGTTGGTGCAAGGTTCTTTAAACCATCAGCAGAAAGCTCCTGAACCGTCATTCGTTTAGAGAAATCCGCCAAACCTAAGCTTGAATAAGTACGTGTGTAACCGTAAGTAGGAAGGACGTGGTTAGTCCCCGATGCGTAATCTCCCGCAGATTCAGGCGACCAATCCCCAAGGAAGATAGAGCCTGCATTATCAAGTAGAGGTAGAAGCTCACGAGGGTTCTTAGTCTGAACAATCAAGTGCTCAGGACCGTAGTAATTGGAAATAGAAACTGACTGCGTCATCGACTCGGAAATAATGATCAAGCTTGATGCCAGAGCCTTTTCTGCGATGTCTGCACGAGATAGCTCCTTAAGCTGACGTTGAACCGCATCCGTCACTTGATCAGCAATCACAGGAGAAGGAGTCACCAATACCACTTGAGAATCAGGACCGTGTTCCGCTTGGCTCAAAAGATCCGCAGCGATAAAGTCTGCATCTGCGGTTTCATCGGCAATCACAAGCACTTCTGATGGCCCTGCTGGCATATCAATCGCAGCACCACGGAAATCATTACTTACCTGACGTTTTGCTTCGGTCACGTAAGCGTTGCCCGGACCAAAGATCTTATCTACTTTCGATACAGTCTCGGTGCCATAAGCCATTGCAGCAACTGCTTGGCCACCACCGACGTTATACACCTCATCAATGCCACACAGTTTCGCGACATAAAGGATCTCATCAGCGATTGGGGGTGGAGAACAAAGAACGACTTTACGACAACCTGCAATTTTTGCAGGAACGCCGAGCATCAAAACAGTCGATGGCAAAGGCGCACTGCCACCAGGAATGTACAAACCCACTTTTTGAATTGGGCGTGTTACTTGTTCACAAAGGACACCTGGCTGGGTTTCCACCTTGATCGGTTGCGGCTTTTGCGCTTTGTGGAACTTAGAAATATTGGCGTAAGCTTGCTCTAGTGCGCTCTTCATTGACTCTGACAAACGCTCTGACGCTGCCTTAATTTCCTGAGAAGAAACACGAATGGATTCAGGCTTAACACGGTCAAACTTTTCTGTCAGCTCAATAAGAGCAGAGTCACCTTCTTCTCGAACTTTAGCAATAACTTCGGCCACAGCAGTGGTGATATTGGCACCTTCTGCAATAGCAGGGCGCTCCAAAATAGAGTCTTGCTGATTCTCACTTAATGATTGCCAAACGACTGTTCTCATGATGCTTACTCCATCATTTTTTCAATTGGTAGAACAAGAATTGAACTTGCGCCCAACTCTTTCAGCTGTTCCATTGTTTCCCAGAACAGGTTTTCAGAACTCACCAAGTGAACAGCCATTTTCTGCTTATCTGCAGAAAGAGGAAGAACAGTTGGATCTTCAGCACCTGGCAGTAGTGCTTTAATTTGATCTAACTTCTCTGCTGGGGCGTGAAGCATAATGTACTTAGATTCTTTTGCTTGTTGTACGCCTTGCATGCGAGTTAACAGCTTTTCGATTAGCGCCACTTTGTCTGCGTCGAACTCACCTGTGCGTTGAATCAATGTCGCTTTTGATTTGAAGATAATTTCAGCTTCTTTAAGGCCGTTCGCTTCCAGTGTTGCACCTGTAGAAACCAAATCAGCGATAGCATCAGCGAGACCCGCGCGAGGAGCAACTTCTACAGAGCCTGTCAGCATACATGTAGAGAATGGAACGCCGGCTTCATCCATGTACGCTTTTAGAAGTTGAGGATACGTTGTAGCAATACGCTTGCCAGCTAAGTCTTGTGGACCGTTGTACTCTTCGTCCTTGTCGATTGCGATAGATAAACGACAGCCACCAAAATCAAGTCGACGAAGCTGAACAAACTCGCAGGGTTCACCTAATGCTTTGCGGTCAAGGCGAACTTCTTCTAGTTCATTTTCGCCAATAAAGCCAAGGTCAACCACGCCATCCATAATTAAACCTGGGATGTCGTCGTCACGAACCAAGAGTAAATCAATTGGCATATTTTCAGAATGGACAACTAAACGCTCGCCCATTACGTTGAACTTTACGCCGCACTGTTTTAGTAGAGCTTGACTCTCTTTGCTAAGACGACCTTTTTTCTGAATTGCGATTCTTAAACGTTGTGTTTGCATTGCTTTGTCCCTATGCAAGATTTTGATATCTAAGTATTTTTCAAACTAATAAAACTAAAAAACCCTCGGGAGATTGAAGTCTCCCGAGGGTTTAAAATCTGCTTTTACTTTGATTTTACCTCCGGGAGTTTCCTGCCTCCCGGGTATGCGTACATCGCCCGAAAGACTAGATTGGGTGATGATGGTGATGAATGTTCATTACAAAATTACGCATACTTATTTAAGGCTCTTTTGAGTTGCTTTGTTAGTAACCACACTAACTAAGGATTCTATATTTTTCAATACTCAATTGAATATTTTCTAAATATTTTTCACAAGACATTGATTTAAATGGAATTAAATTCTTTTCCATATTGACTACTCTGGTGGAAAGAACACCTCCAATCAGCTCTACTCTGACGAAGAAAGCGAAGAATAGTATGAATATTCACCAAAACAACTATTTAGACCGTACCCAACCCATTAATTGACACTTTTCTCAATAAAGAGACAACAACTCACGTTTGAGACAAGTCATTCAAAACTATTATTAGAGCGGGGCAAAAAATAGTGATTAACAATGAAACTGCGTAACGGTAGTAATAAACAAGCTGTAGATTTCGACGATACGGCACTATACCCGTTGATCGGCAATAGTGCCTGTATCCAAGAACTTCGTACTGCAATACAAAAGTACGCTCAATGTGATGCTGAAGTCCTCATTCAGGGTGAAACTGGTGTTGGGAAAGGTCTTTGCGCTCGCCTTATTCATCAATTGTCGAACAGACACTCTGCACCTTTTGTGGAAGTCAACTGTGGAGCCATTCCAAGTGGTCTTATTGCATCCGAGCTTTTCGGCCATGAAAAAGGAGCATTTACAGGCGCAATCTCAGAGCGTATAGGTTTTATTCAAAAGGCACATAAAGGCACCCTATTTCTTGATGAAATTGGTGACATGCCACCAGACTTACAAATCCACCTCCTTCACTTTTTGGAGAGTAAACAAATCCATAAAGTCGGAGCGGATAAATTCATTGACGTGGACTGTAGGGTCATTGCAGCAAGCCACGTGGATTTGAAAAATGAGGTCGTACAAGGAGGATTTCGTGAAGATCTATTCTATCGGCTTAATATATTGCCATTAACTATCCCTCCACTGAGAAAGCGTGGAAAAGACATTATTATTTTATCTGAACACTTCCTAGCAGATCTGTCTCATGGTCAGGTACAAAAAATGTCTGATAAGGTAAAAGCCAAGCTCCTCAAACATCGTTGGCCAGGCAACGTAAGAGAACTGCGTAATGTCATCCAACGAGCAATTGTCATGTGTGAAGATCACACGCTTCTCGTCGCTGACTTGGGCCTTGATAACAATGAGAGGCAATTGCTCCCTTCTGTGGACCAAATTGATCTCGACTACCTATTGCAAGCTATCGAAGAAAATAAACACAATATGAGTGCGGCTGCACGTCACCTCGGCATTTCAAGAACAACGCTTTATCGATTAATAAAGAAATACAACTTAAATGTTTAAATACTGTATAGGTGTAACGTAACACTGTGTAACAGGTAACTCTTTAGATATCATTTAGTTAACTCTGCATCGCAACCATGCGGATTTTGCTGTATTAAAAATCAAAAGCTTAAAATGGGCATAGTCTTTGCTTAGAACTAAGAAGAAGATGGATTGCTTTCCCATTACAGCCCATCAAGGAGAGCTCGGTACACAAACAATTCGCTCTTAACACGAGACTTTTATCCCCAAAAACGCGATTGCCCCCCTCACCTAAGTCGCGTTAAAAAAAGCTCCGCTAAATTAGCGGAGCTTCCCTCTGTAACGAATCTATTCAAAACAACTTACGCACTCTGGCAAGACGCTATTTTAGACTTTGAAAGCCATGACAAAATAGCGCAAACGATAACGAATGTTATCGACGCTGCAATGAACGAAAACGCAATTGAAGCAGTCATACCAAGGGCAATAAAGCCGACGCATGAAACAAGCGCGACTGATAATGCATAAGGTAGCTGTGTTGATACGTGATCAATGTGGTTACAACGTGCACCCGTCGATGACAAGATAGTCGTATCTGAGATTGGTGAACAATGGTCACCGAATACCGCACCAGCTAAAACCGCACTCAGCATCGGTAGCATTAGCGCTACGTCTGTTGCGCCAGCCATGTCACCCGCGATTGGTAACATAATACCGAACGTACCCCATGAAGTACCTGTTGAGAACGCCATTAGGCCAGACAACAAGAATAGGATAACTGGTAGCCAGTGCGGGTTAATGTTGCCCTGCGCCATTGTCGAAAGGTAAGTACCAGTCTTCATATCACCGATAACAGAACCAATGGTCCAGGCAAATACTAAGATTAGAATCGCACCAAACATAGACTTAGCACCAATCCAAAGTGTACGTGCGATCTCTGCCATTGGTAGACCTTGCTTCACAACAGTAAACAGTGCAACTGCTAAGCCAAGCAAGCTACCGTAGATTAGTGATGTACCTACATCTGTATTTTCAAAAGCACCAAGAAGCGCAAACTCCTTACCATCAGCAGCCAATGCTTGGCCACCCGTGTAAAGCATTGAAGCGATAGTCGCGATAATCAGCGTCACGATAGGAAGTATCAAATCTGACACTTTACCCTTTTCACTTTCACGGATATCTAGCTCTTCGTTTAGGTCATGCGCTTCTTGCGAGTCATTTTCTTTGTCTTTATCAAAGCCACGACCTTGCGATGCAGAGATCTCATGCTCACGCATTTTACCAATATCAAGACCAAACCACGCAACAGCGAACACCATTAGCAGCGCAAAAACGGCGTAGAAGTTCATTGGGATAAGACGAACATATGCGCCAAGAGCCGAATACTCTGTGATCCCATGTGAGACTAAGATCCCGCCAATAATAGTAATAATGTAAGCACCCCAGCTAGAAGCAGGCATAATTACACACATTGGAGCAGCGGTTGAGTCTAGAATGTACGCAAGCTTAGCGCGAGACACATAAAAGCGATCGGTTACTGGGCGAGAGATCGCACCAACAGCAAGACTATTAAAGTAATCATCGACAAAAATGAATACGCCTAAAAAGGCGGCAAGAAGTTTGGAGCCGCGTTTACTCTTCACTCGAGATTGTGCCCATTCAGCAAAAGCACGAGTACCGCCAGATAGCGTTAATAAAGCTGTTGTCATACCTAATAAGATTAGGAAGCCAACAATACTCATGTTCCAAGTGTTAATTCCGCCATCTTCAATAAAGACAGAAGAAACTTGAGAACTGACGTAACCTGCGGTGTCGCTGATAGACCAGCTATTAAGTAGCACCGCACCTAGCACGATACCTACACCCAAGGAAACTAATACACGTCGAGTCAAAATCGCCAAAGTCAAAGCGACAATAGGTGGCAATAATGAAACAGGAGAACTAGAAAAATCTATTAAATTCATGATCTTCAAAAACCAAAGTTTGGCTAGAGATCTACTGCAGACAAGTCACGTAGCATACGATACGTGCTCATGTTGAACTTAGCGACAGGGAAGCGAACACTCCACCCAACCCTACAGTAGCGCTCCATAGTTTAATGTGAATATATACTATGGCAGTGTTGTTCCTTTCAGATACAACCCCAGCAAGTAACTTTGATGAGTTACTTACTTCGGCAATCTTCGCCTTCCACTATTATTCATTGGCATCACCCCAATAATAGCTACTCTTCGAGACCGCGCCTCTACGGCAACAACAAACAATTAACCACTAACTGTACAAATTAACAACAAATTGTCTGCAATATTGCATCAGGTGGCAGCCATTGTACTTATGATGAGAGTCAATGCAACACATCAAACTAAATTAAACAAATAAATAATGGCTGAGATAATTTATAAACCTTACCTACTTCCATAAGTTTTGTGCAACTGAAATCACATCAATCATGTTATTTATGAAACATTATTACTACCTTAGAAATATCATGGTTTATCTTATATCAATAAATTAAGGATATATGACACACCATTAAAGATGGATGCTTCATATTTTTAAGTAATAACTCAAATTTTTTTATAAAAAACCAAGCAGTCACTCTCTCTATACAATAATGATTGTTGATTTTAGTTCTCATCTAATAATGATTTATTTCGAGTGTAATAATATTAATTGCTTTAAAAAATAGTCAAATTTAAACAAAATCTTGATTTAGCATTTGCACATAAGGAAAAGATAAAGTTAAATATAAGGACTCTTTGTTTATTTATAGATTGGCATTATTTAATCGTAACGATAAAAAGTGCCCAACACATTAACCTTTTAATAGGAATCGTTATGTCAGAGCTGACTAAAACCCTTCTAAATATCCGTAGCCTTCGTGCATTTTCTCGTGAGCTGACTCTAGAACAATTGGAAGAAGCTCTAGATAAACTCACTACTGTCGTAGATGAGCGTCGTGAAGCAGAAGAAGCAGAACGCGCAGCACAAGCAGAGCAAGAAGCTAAGCTTGCAGAGATTGCTGAGAAAATCGCTCAAGACGGTATTGACGTAGAAGCACTTATTACTGCGCTATCTGGCGAAACTAAGACGAAAGGCAAAGCGAAGCGCGCACCTCGCCCTGCTAAATACAAATACACAGATTCAAACGGTAATGAGAAAACTTGGACTGGCCAAGGTCGTACACCTTCGGCGATTCAAGAGCAACTTGATGCAGGTAAATCTCTGGATGAGTTCCTAATCTAGATCCGTGCTATTTTTAAAAGGCTCCCATAGGGAGCCTTTTTTATTTAAACCATTACAAATAAAAAAGGCACATTTCTTAATGTGCCTTTTACTTTAGTTACTGTGCCGTCCTAAATAAG
>NZ_JAHGAM010000021.1:0-1439 GCF_030248595.1 Vibrio sp. D417a
CCAAGCGTTGCGAATCACTCTTAAACAGATTGTTAGCTTACTTTGCTTCGAGCATCAATGTCTGAATTAGTTGTAGAGCCTGTGGACTACGTTGCTTGAAGTACTTAGGAGCTTGAACTGGAATCCAAACTTCGTTGAAATGGCGGCGGAAGTCTTCATACAGTTCAATAGGGTACAATTTTGCATCCACTTCACGACCATCAGGGTATTCATGCTTATAAGTTGGGAAAGTGTTCGGTTCAATACCCTTGGTATCGCGCAACCACTTACAGAACATGCGTCCTTCCGAAATGTCAGGAACTAAAGATTGCGGTAACGTGTACCCAGCTTGCTCCAGAGGTGCAATGAGGTTTAAAGTCAGCTCATTCAGCATTGAAAAATGAGTATAAGGAACTTTCGAGCGATTTTGCATGTAACGTTCCAAGTGTACTGGCAATACAGCATTTGCACTTCCTTGCTGCCACTCTGTAACCCACTGCGATACTTTTACCGCGAATTTTGCAGACAGCCACTGGGCAAGGTTAATTGCTAAATATGGATGTACCCAAGTACCCTGTAGTTTCGGGTCGCCACCTCGAACGATATGAATTAGCTGATCTTTTGGAACATTAGTTTGAGCCGATAATTCAGCAATAAATTCTTGAGTACCCTTCAAGGAATGGTAATCACCGAAACGCTTTCCGACTGACTGGCACAGTGCTGTTGCACTGATATACCCATCACCAAGGCGTTGTGGAATAATTTCTCCCTCTTCCACACGAGGGATCAGAGCCAACTGATTCATTTACGTCTCCGCATAAACTTTAGTATTAAATCAATTGCCTATTATCTTCTATTTTATTGACTCCGTCTATTAGTAAGCTAACGCCTTGCTAAGGTGTGAGTAACGCAATACAAAAGCTACCGCACAGCGCCTTAATCACATAAGCCACCGCAAAGTAAAAATACCACGCGTTACGAATCACTCTTAAGCAATTTGTTAGTACATGCGCTACTTCTATTTGTGCACTCCAAGATATTGAAAAGTGGCATGATATGAAAGGCTTTGAACACTGAAGTGAGACGGGCAGCTACAAAACTTTACCGCCATTGAGAGACAAGAGTTGGCTAGAAGAAAAACGCACTGAACTCTCCTACTTTTACTGATTTCAAATTGGAAAAGGATTCTTTCCTCGTACTTCAAAAGCCACACCAAAAGTAATCAAGGTTCTCTCAAAAGTCACCACGAAAATGAAAAAGCGCCAAAGAAATAGGCTAAGAGTTAGAAGCCGTAAACGGTAAAATCAAAGCGAACACTCCGCATATAGTGCCACCGGAAAGAACGTGAAAGGCAATAACTGAAAGGTGTAAACACGAGCGCCAAAACAGATAAACACCAGAACTTGTGACCTTTGATGTCAAACCCGTACTAACGCCTTGCTAAGGTGTGAGTAACGCAA
>NZ_JAHGAM010000022.1:0-15812 GCF_030248595.1 Vibrio sp. D417a
CCAAACCCGTACTAACGCCGCGTTAAGTGGTGAACAACGCAAACCACCAAACCTAAGCCATTGTACCTTAAACACTAAATTCAATTTAAACTAAGAACGCCAAGCGTTGTGAATCCGCCTTAAACGCCTTGTTAGGCGAAGTTTTCCTCCAGTGTTTAAGTTGTTTTGAAAGCAGATTACCCGAAACCCTATAACCAACCAAACACCCACTCACTTTTTGTGATTCAAGAACCATAAGAGCCACTATGTTTCAGCCAAGGTTTCAACAACCACGAAATGCGAATTTGCAGCGACTAAGTAGCTTTTGAACCTGAGAAACTAATAGCTACGAGCTAATAGCAAAAACGAAAGCTACGATTGACTTGCCTTTGCCGCACTTTAAGCCAGTGAAACTTGCCACCAACCGACACTAAAAACCAATGAGGCAGCCCACGAATTTTGGCATGTTTTACGGTTGGAGATATTCAAGAATTTGAGAAGACAATGCTAAGTTGCCGAAATAGAAAGGCGAACTGCTAAATGGAACTAAGAAGATGAGAACAAAGAACTTTTCTGCCCGTCGCCTAACGCCCAATTAAGGTGTGAAGCACGCGACCACGAAACTCAATTTAAACACCTTAATCACTAAACTTGACCCAAACCGAAAATGCCAAGCGTGCTGAATCACTCTTAAATTGTTTGTTATGTGCGTGCTAAACGATAGCGCCTTACTGTACCCTCATTATCGTCTGTATAGTTACCCAAATATACGCCACCGCAGTTTTCTATAACCTTTTGAGATGCTGGGTTATCAATTGAACAGGTAACAATAACCGAGTCAGTTACCACATGATCACGTACCCAAGCTAGAAGAAACGAAGCAATGCCTTTGCCACGAGCTGATGGTCTAGTCTCGTAACCAATGTGCCCTATTACATTCTCTACGTTCGCATTCGTCCCTGTACGGACTCGAATAGCACCTAAGATTTCAGAGTTCGAAATGCAGTAGTACGTTGTACTTGGTAAATATCCGTTTGGTAATTCGGAGGTTGCCTTAGAGCGCTCAACCAAACCCGACAAATAAGCTTCAGGGTTTAACTCAACATCTGAATACTTTGGGATACCCGAGTTGAAGCATTCTTTCGCATAACTAGCTAACATTGGAGCCAAGTCAGGGCTAGCTTCTACTACTTCCATGTCTATTTTCCTCTAAAGCACATAACGCCTTGTTAAGGTGTGAGGCACGCAATACCTAAGCTTCCGCATACCACCTTAACCACTAAAACTAACGCATAGTAAAAATGCCACGCGTGCCGAATCACTCTTGAACAATTTGTTATGTAGCCGACTTTCAGGTTAGTGCTTTCTGTCCAATTTGGATTTTGGGCGCAATACCAGCTTTGCGATACAAAGCTAGAGCAGATTCATTGAAAGAATATACCTCTAACCACAGCTCTTCTCCGCCGTTAGAAATAGCCCTTTCTTCAAATGCCTCTATTAGCGCCAGTCCAACACCCTGACTCCTAAAGCGTGAATCCACTACAATCTGTTCAACGCTTGCGATCTTTCGCTGTTTGAGTGTCCAAGACTTACGAACCCATAGCTCACCAAAAACAAAACCTACTAACTGCCCATTGCTTTCGGCTACCAGACAAATCGAGCTTTCACTTTCGATTATCTTGTGCAGGTCTATTTTTTGTTCAATTTCTTCCGGTGATAAAAAGTCATCAGGTAAATTTGCTTGATGATACTCATTAAGCTGAAACTGTAGTTTCTTGATAACACTGATATCTTCAATGCGAGCTTGGCGAATATTTAACATATATAAATCCTTTTAACTTACCGTCCTCTCGCGGCTACATAACGCCTTGTTAAGGTGTGAGGCACGCAATACCTAAGTCTCCGCATACCACATTAACCACTAAAACCAACGCATAGTAAAAATGCCACGCGTGCCGAATCACTCTTGAACAATTTGTTATGCGCGTTCTCCACGATTGAAAGCAACTACAGTAGCGCGTAATTTAGTCAGCTTAAACTCTGTAAGTAACACTGTAACAAAAGACAATATAGAAACGGAGATAAGTGCAATATTTATCAAAGCATTACCACTAAACTCATAAATACCTGACAGACCAATAAATAGCAAAAGACAGGCAATTATCGATAGAATCGAATCATGAGTTTTCACTTTATACTCATCATCAGGTATATCTTTTATTATCGAAACCGGATTTGAAAGCCCGTCAAGCCGAACTGCAATTTTTCCTTTTTTAATTTTGACTTTTAGGCCAGAACTTCTTAACGAATTAGCTAAATCTTCCATGATTGATTATCTCCATTTCTGCGAGCGCATAACGCCCAATTAAGGTGTGAAGCACGCTACCACGACACTACACTTGACCGCCGTAAACACTAAACTTAACCCAAAGCGAAAATGCCAATCGTGCTGAATCACTCTTAAATTGTTTGTTAGGCAGCAGATTACTACAAACTATTTTCACAATTAAACCGTATTTTAGCTTCTCGACTCAAGGATTGGCAGAGCAGAGCCGAAAGAGGTAATATTACGAACATAATGAAAGTTACCCCGAGAATCAGATGGCTACTCCTAAAATTTTTGTTAGTTCAACTTGTTATGACTTAGCAGAAGAAAGAGCTCAATTAGAACGCTTTATAGTTAACTATGGCTTCCAACCTATTCTAAGTGAGTATAGCGGCGTTTATTACGATATCGATGAGCATACTCACACTTCCTGTATAAATGAGGTTGCCCATGCTGACATGATGGTTTTAATTATCTCAGGGAGGTATGGAGGCAAGCTAAAAGGAGGAAACGGAGAGTCAATTACTCAAGCTGAATATAACAAAGCAAGGGAGTTAGGACTGCCTATTTTTACGTTTGTAAAGAACGATGTAAGCAATGCACAACACTATTACAAAGAGAACCTCCGTAATAAAGGAAAAGAGTTTGCTGAAGGGATGCACCACCCGGGTATAAACAAACAAGATGATGCAATTCCTATATTTAACTTCATCGAATCTGTGCACCGCTCATCTACAAACAATGGCATTGAGAATTATCAGTCTTTCACCGATATTGAGAACCACTTGAAAAAACAGTGGGCAGGTCTTTTTTATAGTTTTCTACAAAAACGTAAAGAACAAGACAAGGTTCAGGAGATGGCTACAATTCTCGATAAGCTAGCAGGTTCGTCATCGAAACTTGAAGCACTTGTAGCTAGTTTGCATGACAAAGAAGTAGGTATTGATGAGACCAAAGAAGTATTAAGGCAAGACTTTATAAAAACACAAACATATAACTTCTTTGCCTTAATTGAGGACGAACTTGTTGCTACTGTCGAATTCGAAAACGATGAAGGGCTTATGGAAGATCATGCTCTATCTCTTAACATGAGTGACTTGGTTCAGGCAGCGAATGTCGACCCTGAAAGTAAATCGCTTGAGGAATACCTCAAACAAATAAAAATGTTCGACCACCGAGGAGTTGATCATGACGGGGATCTGGTTCTTTGCTACTTTGGAGACCAAGGTGAGAACTATATTTCTCGAAGTTCAATTGGTAATTTAGAAACTATGTTTGAAGAGGGCGTTAAACATTCGATTCCCGAAATGCGCTTAACAGCTCTAGAAGATGTTTACTCACAATATATCTAGATAGCACAAAGCCCCATACTACTTGGGGCTTACACTTTGCTGCCTAACGCCCTGTTAAGGGGTGAGCAACGCAATACCAAAGTTGCCGCATACCACCTTAATCACTAAAACCAACGCATAGTGAAAATGCCACGCGTTGCGAATCCCTCTTGAACAGTTTGTTATGTGCTTACTCCAGCAACCCTAGAGACAACAACGACACAACAACATCCATTTGGCTATTATGCACTTTAGACTCGGAGCCACATGACTGAACCCAGAGTTTTTTGATGTTATTTTGCATGCTTGGATTTTCGTTTAGCAGCCTAACTGCCTCTAAAGCATATTGTTTATTTAAAACTGATTTTGTATAGCTTCCTTTGGGCACGCCAACGACAAAGCCACTTTCGGCTAAACCTAGAAAAGCGTTTTTTGGACACTCTTTTTTGATGGAAGTAGCATTGTCCTTGAACTCTTTTTCTGCAGCTGTATTCCAAGCTTCAACTGGACAGACTCCAGTTTGAGCGATGTGAGTAGCTGCTACAGCAACATCACCATATTTGTTCATTTGAACTCCTGCACATAACGCCTTGCTAAGGTGTGAGTAACGCAATACAAAAGCTACCGCACAGCGCCTTAATCACCATAAGCCACCGCAAAGTAAAAATGCCACGCGTTACGAATCACTCTTAAGCAATTTGTTAGTACATGCGCTACTTCTATTTATGCGCTCCAAGATATTGAAAATTGAGATGATATGAAAGGCTTTGAACACTGAAGTGAGACGGGCAGCTACAAAACTTTACCCCGAATGAAAGGCGAAAGTTGACTAGAAGAAAAACGCACTGAACTGCCCTACTTTCACTGGCTTAAAATTAGAAAAGGATTCTTTCCTCGCACTTCAATAGCCACACCAAAAGTAATCAAGGTTCTCTCAAAAGCCGCCACGAAAATGAAGAAGCGCCAAAGAAATAGGCTAAGAGTTAGAAGCCGTAAACGTTGAAGTCAAAGCGAATACTCCGCATATAGTGCCACCGGAAAGAACGTGAAAGGCACTAACTGAAAGGTGTAAATACGAGCGCCGAAACAGATAAACACCAAAACTTATGACCTTTGATGTCAAACCCGTACTAACGCCCTGTTAAGGGGTGAGCAACGCAATACCGAAGTCGCCGCATACCGCCTTAAACACTAAAACCAACGCATGATGAAAATGCCACGCGTTGCGAATCCCTCTTGAACAGTTTGTTAGTTTTTACTATTTCCACTGAGTTCAGCAATAACTTCACCTGGCGTGACAACACGTGTTAGCAAGTGAGTTATGTCTGGATCGTCAATTGGTTCAAGAGCATAAACTGGTTTGCCGAGACCTAAAGCATAACCAATATCCATTGCTACACTTTTTCCGACGTAACCACCAAAATTTAGAATATAGGTAATGTCGGCTTTTCTAATGCGCTGCAAGCAACCATCAATACCATTAGCTTGAAGAGGCTCAGAAATAGTAGTTTCAATACCTGCATTGACCAACGTTTCTCGTATAGCCTGCATCTTTTCTAGATTCTTGAAACTTCCAGCAACATAGACAGATTTACTCATACAACTTCCCTATTTTTGCGTAAATTTTGATGTAAACACTAACGCCCTGTTAAGGTGTGAGCAACGCAATACCGATGCTCCCGCATGCCACCTTAAACATTAGACGCAACGCATAGCAAAAATGCCACGCGTTGCGAATCACTCTTAAACAGTTTGTTATGTGTTTGCGTGCTGAAGTTGAAAATGCAACTGAGACATTAGTGATTGATATACTTTCATAGTAAATACTTGCAAATTTTCCATACAAAACTCACCACCAATAATTGGATGCAGATCCCAACCTAAGCATTCGTCTTGTTTTGGTTGTAGCCCGTGTTCGAGCGCCAAGTCATACCAACTAGTTAAAAAGACATTATCACACCAATCTTGTGATTTATTCATTTTATTGTACTCATGAAAGTCCGAAGCAATTGTTTCATAGGTACCATCTAAAACCGATAACAATGAAATTGAGCCATCCACTTCACCAAATAGCCAGTCACCCATGATGGTTAGATACAAAGGTTTCCCTGTAGGATTAAGCAACCATTTCCACTGAGGTAACAAGGTATCTATTTCTACGTCCGAGACTTCCCAAATAAACTGCATTTTTATCTTTCTCACTCTGTTTAGAAACCCATTGACACATAACGCCGCGTTAAGTGGTGAACAACGCAAACCACCAAACCTAAACCATTGTACCTTAAACACTTAACGTGACTGGAACTGAAATCGCCAAGCGTTGTGAATCCGCCTTAAACGCCTTGTTAGGCGAAGTATCCAACCAGTGTTTAAGTTATTTGGAAAGCAGATTACCCGAAACAAAATAAGCAACCAAACACCCACTGACTTTTTGTGATTCAAGAACCATAAAAGCCACTATATTACAGCCGAAATTTCGATAACCACGAAATACAGACTTTCAGCGAGAAAGTGGCTTTTGAACCTGAGAAACCAAAAACTGCGAAATGACAGCGAATACGAAAGCTTCTTTGAACTAGCCCTTTCCACACCTTAAGCCAGTGAAATTCACCACCGACCAACACTGAAAACCAATGAGGCAACCCACGAATTTTGACATGTTTTACGGTTGGAGAGGTTCAAGGACTTGAGCCGGCAATGCTGAATTGCCGACTTAGAAAAACGAACTGCCAGAGGGAACAAGAATATTAGAACTAAGAACTTTTTTGCCCTTTGCCTAACGCCCTGTTAAGGTGTGAGCAACGCAATACCGAAGCTACCGCATACCACCTTAAACTCTAAAACCAACGCATAGTAAAAATGCCACGCGTTGCGAATCACTCTTGAACAGTTTGTTATACATTTAATCTAAGATCGTGTATTTTTCTCAATCAAGTACAAGAATTGCTTGTATTTTTCAGTTGCAAAAGAGACGGATTCTTCGTCAGTATAAACACAAAATACTTGTCCAATTAACGAGATGGTGGCAGCCAGAGGATTACACTGTTCAACTTCAACGATATCATTCAAGAGAGTCGAATATATTGGTCTGTATTCATAAGAATCATTATCCCACTCTGCAAAAATCACTTGCTGGTCAGTTAAAATTAAAGCACCTGAATATGCATATAACCCTTCCGTGAACATAGACTCAGAATAAACCAAAATAGACTCATTGCTTGAAACTAAATCTCTTTCTAACAACTCTATGTATTTAGAGGTTTCTACAGGTCCAAAACCGGATTTCATTGGTCCTCGATTCGAACAACCAACCAAAGACAAAATACATATCAAAAACATCCATTTTTTAAACATCTCGAAGCTCCCTTTCTAATTTTTCGAGTTGATGTATAACGCCCTGTTAAGGTGTGAGCAACGCAATACCGAAGCTCCCGCATACCACCTTAAACACTAAACGCAACGCATAGTGAAAATGCCACGCGTTGCGAATCACTCTTGAACAGTTTGTTATGCGTAATTTTTGACGTACTTTGTCATTGCTGTTTCCGAGACTGACAAACCGTCGATTCTATATTGATCTTTGAACTCTCCAACAACATTGAACCCTGCCTTTAGGTAGAGGTTCTTTGCTGGGAAATTCTCTGATAATACACAAAGATCAAGCCAGTCAATTTCAGCTTTTTCTTGGCAGAAATTTATAACAGCATCAATGAGTCTTTGACCAAGACCTTGCTTCCGGCAAGAAACATCTACGCCCATACCTAATAGAACCCTGTGAGAACGGCTTCCATCACTGTGGTGGCGAAGATCAACATGACCTTTGATATTTCCAGAGGTGTCTTTTACAACCCAAAGTTTTCTCCAACCTAAGTCGCCAAACTGATGAGAAAAGCCTTGGATAAACTTATCTTTTGTTGTTTCAGGAATTTCACTTTGCTCTCTGGACATTGGCTGGAAAAGAGGAACTTCTCCATTGCCATTTTCAGACAGCTGATTTTCTAGATACACAAAGAATGAATCTAAATCCGATTTCTCCGCTTCTACTACTTCCATCTAATTCTCGGTACTCCATCAATTACGCATAACGCCGCATTAAGGTGTGAGCAGCGCTTGGCTATACTTGAGCGAAGCGAAACTGCCAAACGTTGCGAATCACTCTTAAATGCTTTGTTAGCTTAATTTTCCAACAATAGTACTAACCCACTCTTCACGTTGATATTCAAACCTAGGAAGTGGATGATAAAAGAGACCGTTTTCATGTCGGCTAGATATCAAGTTATATCCTTTCATCTTGTCTAACATCTGCTTCGTCAAGAACCTCAATTTATAGTCTACGCCTGATGCAATGACAACAGCACTGCCTGATAACTTACTAAGGTAGCTATTCAGTTCTTCTCCCCTCTCTGGAGAAAATACAGAATGAGATGTCCCAACATTAGAATATTCAAGTTCATTAACATTTTTACAGAATGTGTTTGACTCCGTTTCACAAATATCAGATATATTTAAAATAAGTGCATTATGTAGCTTAACTTTCCTCATAACTTTCATTATTTGATATTGAGTCGCGTCGGGTACAGCTTCCGTTAACTTTGACAGATCAGCAATCGAATGTTCAAACCAACGCTTAGAACACTTGGGTTTAGACTTCCCAGGGTTCATCATCACTACAAGTAAATCGAAGGTATTTTGAGTAGAATACTCAACATTTACATCGGTAATAGTCAGAACGCTTCTTGAAGGTAAGATTTGAGATGACTGCATATTGTAGTAAAAATGACCTTTAACGATATAGTCCATTATTTCCTCGATTAAGCTAACGCCCTGTTAAGGTGTGAGCAACGCAATACCGATGCTTCCGCATACCACCTTAAACACTAAACGCAACGCATATTAAAAATGCCACGCGTTGCGAATCACTCTTAAACAGTTTGTTATGTACGTTTTACTAAAAATTTGCTCGGAGATAGTCCGTAAGAGCCTCTTCTACACTACTTGTGATAGTCGTTACAAAAAACTGTGAAGAGTCAGGACCTTTTCCACCAATAAGCATCGAACCGTAATTTGGATTTTCATACAGGACGAAATCACCTGTAGGTGCTTGTGTGCCAAACCTAATTTCATAGGAAACCGCTGTACCTGTATTGTCTCCACCCTTATTATTAATACTCATACATAGGGTATTAACTGTTAGGTTAAATGAAAGATCGTTATTCGCCTTTATACGCGCCCTAAGAAATTCCCCCTCAATGCGCTTTACTAGTGTCTCGTTAGTAAAAGGACAGTCACCATAGATTGAAGAAAACAAACCTAAATTGTTTGGTTCAGATCGCTTCATCCACTGCGGTACATCTGCATACGCACCACCAGTAATTAACATGAATATAAGTGGAGTTAAATATTTCATAAATCAATAACTTAAAATAAGATTCTTAAGGTTAGAATTATAAGGCAGATTAACCGTATAAGTACATAACGCCCTGTTAAGGGGTGAGCAACGCAATACCAAAGCCGCCGCAAACCACCTTAATCACTTAAACCAACGCATAGTAAAAATGCCACGCGTTGCGAATCCCTCTTGAACAGTTTGTTATGCCTATGCTAACCACCTAGAAAATCTAGTATTTTTTGTCCAGTACCTAGACCTCGTTTGTAAAACTCAGTGTGACCGCAACTACTGCATGATAAGAAATAAAAACGGTGTTTGTTGTAATTGAAAAATGTACTCCAAAATCCACCACTGGCTCTTAGCTCACCAACCTCATATGATTCTGAACCACATTTATCACAGCTGTATTCAAACTTCGATTTCACTTTGTCATTCCCTAACAGGTGGTTTGCCATCTGCTTGTTTGCAAGCTCTTTGCCTAAAGACCCGCACTTTTCGCACTTCAATGATGAGTGTTCATTGCTATGCCCACACCCAAAACACTCCCATTTACTATCCATATTTCCTCTTATAGGCATAACGCCCTGTTAAGGTGTGAGCAACGCAATACCAATGCTTCCGCAAATCACCTTAAACACTAAAACCAACGCATAGTAAAAATGCCACGCGTTGCGAATCACTCTTGAACAGTTTGTTAAATTACATTTTGACACATGAGCCAAATGCTTTCTCAAATGAAGAGTTTTTAAAATTTGTAAGCATATGAACTGTTTTTATCGCAATTGTATTTGCCTGATCTAAAGAGAGAGTATTGCCAATGTCTAGATGCTTAAGCAGCTCGTCAGTGTTTAATTGTTCACAATCTCTCGTAGCCCCCTCATTTTCAGTTAGTCCCGTCGCATAACAGAAATTAACTAAACCAGCGCGATTCAGTGCAATATATCTAGCACTAACCTCTAAAGCTACCCAACCATATTCCAGAAGTAATTCAGACTGATTGAAAACAACACCTGTTTTTTTCTTTTCTACCAAATCAAAAAAATTCACTGAAGTTTCCAACAGACATTTGTCTTGCGCTGTTAAGGCAGTAGGGACCAGTTCCTTTAATCCGCTAGTCTCATCTACGATTATCGCACCAGACTCAGCTAATGTTTCCAACACACTATCAACTGAAATATCGTCGTTAGAATCTAGGTTTAAAACAATACTTAACGACACAGGTAGTAACACGAATATGAATATGAATATGAATATGAATATAATTTTATTAAACACTGGATATTCCTTAGGTGAGTAATTTAACGCCCTGTTAAGGGGTGAGCAACGCAATACCGAAGCCTCCGCAGACCACCTTACACACTAAAATCAACGCATAGTGAAAATGCCACGCGTTGCGAATCCCTCTTGAACAGTTTGTTAGCTATTTTTTTCCAACGCCTCTCGGAGCTTAGCTATCGTATGTTGACTGTAGACTTTAATTCCATTGCGCTCTAACAATGCAGTAGCTACCCCTGAGCCATCGATTTTGATCCCGTTGAATGTACCGTCATAAATTTTTGAACTACCACAGGAAGGGCTGCCTTCAGCGAGTATCGCGTACTTTATTTTCTGTTTTTTGCAAAGCTCCAAAGCGTTCTCTGCCCCACTTACAAATTGTTCAGTAACATCAATACCATCATTTCCAACAACGTTTGCCAAACCATCAAGCACATCAACACCTTTACCAGTAATGATTTCGGCAGGTGCTCTAGGAATAGGTAAACCTGCTGAGACTTCGGGGCAAAAGATCACTAGTTCTGCGTTTGACTTGAGCCATAGCAGCTCAGGCTCTTTGACTGATAAACAGCTCGCATTGTATCTAACGTTGTTTCCGACCAGACATGAACTAACGAGAACTTTTACCACTGGAACTCCTTTATATACGAGAAATAGCTAACGCCGCGTTAAGGGGTGCCGGCACGCAATACAAAAGCTTCTGCAAAGCACCTTAAACACTAAACTCAACGCATGTTAAAAATGCCACGCGTGCCAAATCCCTCTTAAACGCTTTGTTAAGTGCAATTTTTACCCACTTCGGCTGAACAAGTGATATCGATCGTAGGGCTCAACATAAGACAAACATGACAATGCTTTTCCACCGCTTCTTGAGCTGCTCGCAAAATGTCAGATTCCTTAAAACCACTGCCATTTACTGTAAAGTGTAAGTTTGCCGATTTATATAAACGAGGTTCTGATTCCGTTAGGGCAAAAGTAACCGTATTTTCTAGACCTTGAACTTCAAAACCTTGATCTTGTAGTAACAAGACGACATCCGTAGCACTACATGAACCTAAAGCCGACAATAGAACTTCCGTTGGACAAGGGGCTTTCTCACTTGTAGCGTCAACATTAAACGTAAAACCGCCTTCAGTTGACACTTTAAAGCGACAATCACCATCCCATTTTATATTAATGCTCATACTTCCCTACTTTTTTGATGTGACTCTCGCTGATTGCACTTAACGCCCTGTTAAGGTGTGAGCAACGCAATACAAAAGCTGCCGCAAACCACCTTAAACACTAAAATCAACGCATAGTAAAAATGCCACGCGTTGTGAATCACTCTTAAACAGTTTGTTAGAATTACGTCTCACTGCGGATCTATCTATTTCGTACACCATCACCAAATTCAGTAAAGTCGCTGATTTGGCTTAACTTAAATCTGTGTTCAAGAACAAAGGTTGACCACTTCTCTTTAAATATTGGGACATCATCATCAAGCTCACTAACATTTTCTGTAGTGAGCATCTTTTTTGTCAGGTAATTAATACTAGTAACTACCTCCACTCTAGGACCTCGATTAGCCATTGCGTCATAACCGATTAACTCAAGATCTGAATCTTGGTAACGGAAGTTGTAACTCCACTGGTTCTCAAATCGACCATCTAAAAAATCAATATGTAAGTTTCCTTTTGTAATACTCATTAAGATTTCTTCAGCCCTTCCTTCTTCATCAACAGAAAAGAAGCAATTGTCATTTTCAACAACGACGTCGTACTCGTCGTTATTTCTTAAAGCAACAATAATTCCTCTTCGGTTGAGATCTAACTGACCACGGTACTCATCAGTGACCATTTTGTTTTGGTCTGTACCTTGTATCATCAAAACAATATCGTCTCTACCATCTCCATTTAGGTCACCATGAATAGCCTCAATTATAGTATGACCATTAGGAACGATTTCCCAATAGGAGCTATCAAGGTCGATTTTTTCTTGTGCTAAAACGTTTGCTCCAAATAGCAAAGCTGATAATAAAAGTAACTCTTTCATTTCTCGCTCTATGATTTTTCAGTAGTAAGTTCTAACGCCCTGTTAAGGGGTGAGCAACGCAATACCGAAGGCGCCGCATACCACCTTAAACACTAGAACCAACGCATAGTGAAAATGCCACGCGTTGCGAATCCCTCTTGAACAGTTTGTTAGGCTTATTATTCGCCGTTTATCTGCTTCGCAAAATTAGCGTGGAACCTGATTAGCTCGACACCATCTATTGCTTTTATAGATGCATTATTTCCCTCTGCAGTGCAGAAAGGTGGATACGCGAATAATAGCTGACCAGCCTTTAAATCCAAATCGTTTGGAATGCTCAACCTTTCAATTGGATCCTCGTCAACCCAAGCCAAAAACTGTTCCCAAGTACAACCAAATTCATCAATATCACCAGTTTCGGCATTCAATTTAACTACCAAATTATCTCGAATAAAAAACTGGTCACCAAAGCAATCCTGAGCAATAGGAAAATCACTTGCTTTAACTTCTCGATATAAGTTGTGGAAAGCCAACTCACCATCTAAGAAAGTATTAACATTTAACAATCGCTCTTGTGCATCATTAGAGCGGATTTGTAGACCGCCTGAATATAATATTTTCATAGTTTCTCGTTCTATAAGCCTAACGCCGCGTTAAGTAGTGAGCAACGCTACCACCTAACCTAAACTATTGTGCCATAAACACTAAAACTGATTAAAACCCAAAATGCCACGCGTTGCGAATCTGCCTTAAACGCTTTGTTATGTGCAAAGTTCCGACAAATGCCTAATTTCTTTTACTTCATGACTTCCCTGAGCAACTTTACCTATAGGATTAAACCAAATAGCTTGAATGCCGACTGTTACAGCTGGCTCAATATCTTTGTCGTATGAGTCACCGACCATAACCACCGATTTAGGCTCTACGTTTAAAGTGTCGATAATTCGATTGAAGAATTCCGGAGCACCTTTACCAATACCAAGGTTAGCTTTGCAAAAGTAGCCTGAGATAAAAGGCGATAAACCTACTCGGTCGAAAGCCAATTTCATATCACTTTCTGTTGAGTCAGCAGCATTAGTAGCGACATAGATTTGATGTTGTTTCGACAGTGCTTCTAGGGTTTGCAGCGCACCGTTTACAGCTTGGATATTTTCCCAGTCACACATTTTCCCTATTTGATCTGGGAAATCGATCATTAGTGTATCGCCCCAATCGAATAAGTACACTTTGGTCATCTTGCCTCCTTGCACATAACGCCCTGCTAAGGGGTGAGCAACGCAATACAAAAGCCGCCGCATACCACCTTAATCACTTAAACCAACGCATAGTAAAAATGCCACGCGTTGCGAATCCCTCTTGAGCAGTTTGTTAGTTTGCAAACCCAAAGCGTTGATTTTACGTTATTTTAAACTTTGCAAACAATAAACTTTATGTGTTTTGATGCACCTAGGTCAGGCGTAGCCTAAAAGCGGCTACTCAATGAAACCACTTGGAACAAACAACGCCGCAGAAAACGAACTCACAACACCAAAAAGCGCTTTTGGAAAACCAATCCCACAATGCGGACTTTCAACAAAGTCACTGAAACCACGTGGAACTTGCCACACCAAAGAAAGCGTCATTTCAGCGAGTAGATCGGCTTTTATACCAACAAACTCAACGAGCAGAGTTGCAGCAAAAAAATTCAACTCCTTTACCCCAAAAGTCGCCGCATAAAAGAACAAATCAAACGTTGAAACGATACCAATTTTGAGTTTACACCACGCAAGTTAACACTGAAATTGAGTGCCAATACGACAATTTCGACTTTAAGTTTTTACCACTAGATCTTGCGATATAGGCGCGTTTTTCCTCTTGCAAACTAACGCCGCATTAAGGTGTGAGCGGCGCTTGGCTATACTTGAGCGAAGCGAAACTGCCAAGCGTTGCGAATCACTCTTAAATGCTTTGTTAGGTACGTTTAGGAAGCGCATACTTTAGCTCAACAGGCTTAGTTTCAACCTCTCTTACCCCTTGAGTACGGTCATGAAAATACCAAATATTGAACTTCCTTTCATGCGGTTTGGTATCGTACCCCAAAGAATCCCACCCTAAATATTGTGCGACTTTTTCAGCGACTTTTAGCTTAGCGGGTGATGTTGCAGCACCTTGAAAAGCACTCATAACGGCACCTAACAGAAAGTCGGAAATTTGAATATTTTCTGATTTCTTTGAGTCTTTTTCGACAACGGACTTAATAGGGTTTTCTCCATTAAAGCTACGGCGAAGAGTTCGGTTAGCTATAATATGAAAAGCTTCATCTGCTTTATCATATCGAGAAGCTATTGGGTCAACTTCAATTCTAAATTCACACTGTCGATTCGGATGAGCTTTTTTAACGGCTGAAATTTTCGTCGTGATTAACTTAGTAAAGTGCTTTCGCATAGCAAGGTCATAATCACCACCATGATATTGCTTGTTCACCATACCCTTTCTGATAACAATACAGTGAAACGCTAACCATTGATGTTTAAAAAACATATCTATCAAATCTGAATAAAATTCAGCATAGTGTTTTTTATGGGCTTTTTGCCACTTAATTTCATCGTGGTATCTATGCTTGTCACGAAGCTCTCTAACCTTTTGAGCAAAATCACCACGTCTTTGATACTTCATCCACAAAGAACCAAATCCGTAATATTTTTGCCCCCCGACACCAGATTCGTCACATGCTACATGCCAGATGAGTTTCCCTTGTTGCACCCCGCACCTCCACAATATTCATTTGTAAACGATAAAGTACCTAACGCCCTGCTAAGGGGTGAGCAACGCAATACCGAAGCCGCCGCAAACCACCTTAATCACTAAAATCAACGCATAGTAAAAATGCCACGCGTTGTGAATCCCTCTTGAGCAGTTTGTTAGTCGCGAGGCACCGAGCGACAATTTTAAGCCAAACTAAACTTTGCGAACAACAAACTTTATGTGCTTTGATGCATTTAAGTCAGGCGTAGTCTCAAAGCGGCTATTCAATGAAACCACTTGGAACAAACAACGCCGCAGAAAACGGACTGACAACACCAAAAAGCGCTTTTGGAAAGCAAATCTCCCAGTGCGGACTTTCAACAAAGTCACTGAAACCACGTGGAACTTACAAAACCAGAGAAAAAGTCATTTCAGCGAGCAAATCTGCTTTTGTACCCAACAAACTCACCGAGCGGAGCTGCAAACGAGAACAGACTCTCGATTGCCCTGCTCTGTCAGCATCAGAGAACGAAACAACCGCTTGGGAAATAACAACACATTGATTTAGGACCGATGAAACTGAGCTTTGACCGTCGAAGATCGAACAATGGACCAAGCAATCAGTAGCCAAGTTTTGAGCTTAGAAACATGATTTTGACTATAAGCTTTTTCTGGCGACTAACGCCCTGTTAAGGTGTGAGCAACGCAATACCGAAGCTTCCGCATACCACCGTAAACACAAAACGCAACGCATTGCAAAAATGCCAAGCGTTGC
>NZ_JAHGAM010000023.1:0-613 GCF_030248595.1 Vibrio sp. D417a
TAACGCCTTGCTAAGGTGTGAGTAACGCAATACAAAAGCTACCGCACAGCGCCTTAATCACATAAGCCACCGCAAAGTAAAATGCCACGCGTTACGAATCACTCTTAAGCAATTTGTTAGTACATGCGCTACTTCTATTTATGCGCTCCAAGATATTGAAAACTGGCATGATATGAAAGGCTTTGAACACTGAAGTGAGACGGGCAGCTACAAAACTTTACCGCCATTGAGAAACGTGAGTTGGCTAGAAGAAAAACGCACTGAACAGCCCTACTTTCACTGGCTTCAAATTAGAAAAGGATTCTTTCCTCGTACTTCAACAGCCACACCAAAAATAATCAAGGTTCTCTCAAAAGCCACCACGAAAATGAAGAAGCGCCAAAGAAATAGGCTAAGAGTTAGAAACCGTAAACGGTGAAATCAAAGCGAACACTCCGTATATAGTGCCACCGGAAAGAACGTGAAAGGCACTAACTGAAAGGTGTAAAGACGAGCGCCAAAACAGATACACACCAAAACTTATGACATTTAATGCCAAACCCGTACTAACGCCTTGCTAAGGTGTGAGTAACGCAATACAAAAGCTACCGCACAGCGCCTTAATCACATAAGC
>NZ_JAHGAM010000024.1:0-3667 GCF_030248595.1 Vibrio sp. D417a
ACCCGTACTAACGCTCTGCTAAGGGGTGAGCAACGCAATACAAAAGCCGCCGCATACCACCTTAAGCACTAAAATCAACACATAGCAAAAATGCCACGCGTTGCGAATCCCTCTTAAGCAGTTTGTTATGTGTCAAATTTTAAACTCGAACTTAGCTTTTTTAGGGCCAGTTTCCCCTTCTTCGGAAGGCGCATACTTCCGTTTTGATAATATTCGCACTGCTTCAGCATCGAACACTCCTTTAGGTACAGAATCAGTAACCATTATGTCAATAGCATCACCCTGACTACTAATATTAAACGTGAGTACAACAGTACCGACTAATTTGTTTTTCCTTGAACCTTTATGATTCCTAGGCGATACACTATCCCGTGCTTTGTGTTCTTGATAATTTGGGGAACTAGCACTTTCAATTAGACCAGCACAACCAGACAATAATGCCGCTATAAATAATATTAAAATCTTCATACTTAATCCTTGACAACATAACGCCGTGTTAAGGGGTGAGACAACGCTACCGCCAAAGCGGATATGGCCACCTTAATCACTTAAACTGATTTGAAGCGAAATCGCCACGCGTTGACGAATCCCTCTTAAACACTTTGTTATGTTTTACCACAACTGACTCGCTCACATGGCAAAGAACTGAATTGCATAATAAACTGTTTAACTTACATCACACGACTTTGTGAAATAAACCTACAAAAGCGATAAACACAAAGCGCGTAATTCCAGGGAGTTTGATTGAGGCAACTTTGATGGGTTTTGGCGAGCGATTGCGTCCCTTTCAAAACAGCGAAAAACAAAACCCAAATTGCCGAAAACCCCGCTGCCGATTTGCTAACTGGGAAATAGAACCAAAGCGACTTTAAGCCAGCCCAATTTTCAACACGCAGACGCGATTTCAAATTGAAGCAACCCGCGAACTTTAATACGTGACTATTTTTGAGGGATTCATGAACTTGGGCGGACAATATTGAATTGCTGAGACAACTCGAACGAATTGCCAAAGAGACCAAAGAAATAAGCGCCAAGAAACCTTTTATTTCTTCTAAATCAACGTGAAACATAACGCCTTGTTAAGGTGTGAGGCACGCAATACCGAAGCCTCCGCATATCACCTTAAACACAAAACCTGAAGCATGGTAAAAATGCCACGCGTGCCGAATCACTCTTGAACAATTTGTTATGTGATTTTTTACTTGGCTGTCTTCATGTACATTTGACATACAGCTTGAACATCTTGGAAGTCACTAGTTCTCCAGAAAGGTTGATGCATAAAACCCTTATTTGCGTTTTTTTGCTTATAACCATCAGCACAGCGACCAAAGTATGACGTCAGGGTCGGCACCAGTTCTTTTTCTAATGATTTGCCGCTAACTGAAATATCATAGCCACCAATCGATGGCGATACCCAAAGCCTACCGTTGGCACCACTCACACTAATATGTTTTTTTGTGATCTTTTGTTGGTGCAAAACTAAAGAGCAACCAAAACTACTATTTAAATCTGCAACAACACCACTGAGCAGGTTATATACCATGTCTGCTTGATTCATTTGATACCTCTCGAATCACATAACGCCTTGCTAAGGTGTGAGTAACGCAATACAAAAGCTACCGCACAGCGCCTTAATCACATAAGCCACCGCATAGTAAAAATGCCACGCGTTACGAATCACTCTTAAGCAATTTGTTAGTACATGCCCTACTTCTATTTATGCGCTCCAAGATATTGAAAACTGGCATGATATGAAAGGCTTTGAACACTGAAGTGAGACTGGCAGCTACAAAACTTTACCTCCATTGAAAAACGTGAGTTGGCTAGAAGAAAAACGCACTTAACTCCCCTACATACGCTGACTTCAAATTAGAAAAGGATTCGATCCTCGTACTTTTATGGCAGCACCCAATGAACGACAAGATTAACTAAGGAAGTACAACGAAAACGAAGAAGCGCCAAAGAAATAGGCTAAGAGTTTGAAGCCGTAAACGGTGAAATCAAAGCGAACACTCCGCATATAGTGCCACCGGAAAGAACGTGAAAGGTACAAACTGAAAGGTGTAAAAACGAGCACCAAAACAGATAAACACCAAAACTAGTGACCTTTGATGTCAAACCCGTACTAACGCCCAATTAAGGTGTGAAGCACGCGACCACGACACTTAACTAGACCACCGTAAACACTAAACTCAATCCAAACCGAAAATGCCAAGCGTGCTGAATCACTCTTAAATTGTTTGTTAAATGTAAATCAACCTTTGGCCAACCATCCAATAAAAGCAGCAAGAACACCACCTAGAATGCTCAATAATGGATTAGATAGCCATCTATATTCCTTATTTTGTTCAATAGCTCTAGAATGAAGTTCAATGGCAGTCTGAATAAGAACGGTTATTTCTTCTCCACTAAGCGGCGTTCGTGAGATTCTCTTTTTTTCTTCATCATTCAGCGCATTAAATTCTTGAAAACTCAAATCTCTTTGTTCATCAACATTATATCGTTTTCGATAGCTTCGCCTCCAAGCTAAAGAAACCTTTTTACCTTCTCCGTCAACACGAAAAAACTCTGGGTGCTCTTCAAATATCGTTTTCCAATAATCTGCATTATTTTCATCACCTGTAATTCTCATCGCCCAGCCAGCATAATCAAGCTTATAGAAGCCATACTTACCCATAACTTGGATAGCTGAAATAACATTACCTAACCGGTTGTGATTTTTTAAATAGGGGGATTTCGACATTTACTAAATTATCTCCATTTACATTTAACGCCCAATTAAGGGGTGAGCAACGCTACCACTCAACCTAAAGCATTGTGCCATAAACACTAAATTTGAAGTAGATGCAAAAATGCCGAGCGTTGTGAATCCCTCTTAAATTGCTTGTTATAAGGCTGTTTTCTCCTCGTTGAGAGAGACATTTATTACCACAAACAAAGGGCTCAGTTAACCAGCTCAAACTCTATAGCTTCATCTTCCTTCATCATGTCACTTCTCACATACATAACACTCGGTTTAGGAAACCAAAAGATACATAGGGTGCTTAAATTGATTTGATACTCATCAATAACGTCCCATGAAAGAGGTCTAGTACTAAGCATGCTATATCTGTTCCCCTCTGTAAGGCTATATCTAGTGAGAGCACTCCCATTGAAAGATCGCATTGTTCCATCTGCGAAGAATTCGAAAAACCTTTTCCCACCTTTTTCCCTCCAATACGCACTACCAGAGTTGGCTGAAAAACCTGTAAATGCACTAGAGTTTATTTTATCGAGAACAACTGGTGGGCAAGGCATTTTAATCTGTCGATCTCTAGAACTAAAGCCAAATGCTGATATACGAATTCGTGAAGCATCAATTGTATCGGAATCGTATTGTGCAATTCCATCCGTACCTGTTGTACATATAAGTGATAGCAGTTCACCATTGCTCTTGACTGACCATATTGCTGCACCTGCAATAGGTAGTTTAGTTGCGCCCACCTGATATAACACGTGAAATTGCATAATTAGTTCCTTTACAATATTGGAAATTGCTCGAATTTAAAAAGCCTTATAACGCCCTGTTAAGGTGTGAGCAACGCAATGCCGATGCTTCCGCATACCACCTTAAACACTAAAATCAACGCATAGTAAAAATGCCACGCGTTGCGAATCACTCTTAAAC
>NZ_JAHGAM010000025.1:0-1060 GCF_030248595.1 Vibrio sp. D417a
TGTCTAAAGAAAAATTTGAACGTACGAAACCGCACGTTAACGTTGGTACTATCGGCCACGTTGACCACGGTAAAACAACTCTAACTGCAGCTATCTGTACTACTCTTGCTAAAGTTTACGGCGGTGTAGCTAAAGACTTCGCATCTATCGATAACGCTCCAGAAGAGCGTGAGCGCGGTATCACAATCGCAACTTCTCACGTTGAGTACGACACTCCATCACGCCACTACGCACACGTTGACTGTCCAGGACACGCTGACTATGTTAAAAACATGATCACTGGTGCTGCACAGATGGACGGTGGTATCCTAGTTGTTGCTGCGACAGATGGCCCAATGCCACAAACTCGTGAGCACATCCTACTAGGCCGTCAGGTTGGTATCCCATACATCATCGTATTCATGAACAAATGTGACATGGTTGACGATGAAGAGCTACTAGAACTAGTAGAAATGGAAGTTCGTGAACTTCTATCTGAATACGATTTCCCAGGTGATGACCTACCAGTTATCCAAGGTTCTGCACTAGGCGCACTAAACGGCGAAGAGCAGTGGGAAGCGAAAATCGTTGAACTAGCAGAAGCTCTAGATACTTACATCCCTGAGCCAGAGCGTGCGGTAGATCAGCCATTCCTAATGCCTATCGAAGACGTATTCTCAATCCAAGGTCGTGGTACAGTAGTAACTGGCCGTATCGAGCGTGGTATCCTAACTGTAGGTGACGAAGTTGCTATCGTAGGTATCAAAGACACTACTACAACTACATGTACTGGTGTTGAGATGTTCCGTAAGCTTCTAGACGAAGGCCGTGCAGGTGAGAACGTTGGTGCACTTCTACGTGGTACTAAGCGTGACGAAGTTGAACGTGGTCAAGTACTAGCTAAGCCTGGTTCAATCACTCCACACACTAAGTTCGAATCAGAAGTATACGTACTGTCTAAAGATGAAGGTGGTCGTCACACTCCATTCTTCAAAGGCTACCGTCCACAATTCTACTTCCGTACAACTGACGTAACTGGTGACATCCAGCTACCAGACGGCGTAGAAATGGTAATGCCAGG